>DFHL01000068.1:0-8658 GCA_002371315.1 Bacteroidales bacterium UBA3724
AGCGTGCTATGAACGACTGGCTGCCGCTGTTGTACACCGTCACGTCGCCAAACTGCGCGCCGCCCGAGGCCAGCATACCGGTCAGGTACAGCACGCTGTCCACCAGGCAGGTTGAGCTTGTCACGTGTCTTGAACCGCCGTTGGTGCCGTAGTCCACAAAGCAGAGCTCGTTGCCGTCGTAGTCCCACACGGCAAAGCCCATACCCCACTGTGTGGCCTCGGCTTTCTCATAACGCTCGCCTGCAAAGTCGAGCCACCAGCGGTACTTTACCTGCCAGATAATGCGGTTGTTCTTGGCTACAAAATCCACGATATCAGTGCTGCTGAAGCCGCCAGCCGTAACAACTTCAGCCTTGATTTCCTTCCCTTTAGATATAAGCCTTCCGTCTTCCGGGTCTATGCGCAGCATAACGCTACTTCTTGCCGTCACATCAGTCGAATCGTAGTAGTAGTGCGTGTTCACGGTGTCATATAATGCGCGGGCTCCTTCAAAGATTACGATGTTCCCCGTGTCGTCAAATTCCATAGGCCACAGGAATTCCTTATAATAGTCCTCCGAAGTTGGTATGTCGTCCGTCACCCTGTCAAGCTGTTTGAGGTACAGCGGGTTCAGCGCGCTGTCGTATTTGATTAGAAAACCCCTGCTGCGGTCGAAACATCTGAAAAGCAAGTCCAGACTGTCCGACCCACCTATAGTCAAGCTGACGCTATCGCCCGACCTTATAAACGGCACGTCTGTTAAACTGTATCCAGACAAGAAAACATTGTTATGGCTGTCACATTTCAACGCGTTTATCACCACTTGATAGCTTATTGTATCTAGATGCTCCGGCGTCGGTTCGAACAGAAACTGCGATGCCAGCAGTTCTTCGAAATGCGACGAGAATTTGAGAATCTGGTAGTTGTGCATTCCTGCCGATGGTCTGACATCGGGCAAAGGCACATCGAAATAGCGCTTGCCGTCGACATAGAATCTAAGGCCAGACACCATAGGACTACTTATTTCGTAATGAATATTTCTTTCTTCCGTCGAATCGTACACGATAGCATCTTCCTTCATAGTCCTGACAATGATTATATTCCCCTCATTGTCTATTATGAAAGGGGAATCGTCACTATATAAAGGGTGGTTCCAATAAATCCCGTTATGCACAAACAGATTCCCGTTTGTGTCCAGTGGCGCTACAGAAAGCCAATGTGTCTCTTTGACGTTTCCGTTGTAATCCATTAAAACATACGCAGAAACAACCCTGGTACGAGCATAATCTAAAGTATCCCCATTATAGACCAAATTCTGCCCATAAACAAGAGTACCGTTAGAGTCATAATAACACAACCGGAATAGTGTATCTAGGAAGAATGTATATGCGTTAAAACTGTTTGCATAAAGGCTGACCATATTTACAAAACAAGCAACAGCAGAATCCCCGACCAATTGAATGTGGCCAAACAGAGTTTTAAAACTATTGTTCGAATTTACAGCTTTACTCCATTTCAGGTTCCCATCAGGTGTGATTCCACCTATCACGATACTTGGAGTATTCCAAAACGAACCATAAGGCGAAAAAGGCAAGAATCTATTGTTGTCAATTCCTGCGTCCACACTACAGACTCCTATAAAATATACATTTCCGGCCGAATCAGTGACAGACTGTTTGATGCAGTTCGTTGAGGTATAGTCCGCCGCTTCGCCACCCGTATAGGTTTGAACCCAGTCAAAGTATTGAGCTCGTGACGTAAACGGAGTTAACAATATTATAATGACAATTGAAATAATTCTTTTTTTCATAGTGTAATCTCCTATTCCTTGATTAATTTCAAATAAACAACTTCCTCCTTACCGTAAGTTTCTTTATAATTTACGCGTATTATATATGTACCTGACGACAAGTTAGTCGCGTCAAAACTGTCGGTATAGCCCCTAACAGGCCTCTGGCGGCTGTTTGATTGTAGAGGTAACGAGTTTGTTTTTAGAGATTTGTGGAGTTCGGCGGAGTGCGGAATACCTGTAGTTTCAATGTGCAAATATACAAAAATAATCCGAATAGACAAGTTGTTTTCCTGTTTATTTTCAAAAGTTCCCGTTTTTGAATCCTAAAAATGTTAAATTTTAACATTTCGGCGGCGGTTTTTGCCGAAAATCGTCCGTCATAACCCCCTGTTTTCCATATACCATCTTCTTACCAAATTCTACCCAAGTTCTTATCAAGTTCTTACCAAGTACTACTTCAGTAGAAGATAATAAGAAGTAGATTAGGCTTTTATAAAGCTAAAATTCGGGGCTGACAGGGCGCAATTTTGGAGGTGTCAAAAATAAATGCTTGAAAAACAATATGTTGTAAATGTTAAAATTCATTTCATAACAGATGTTAAATTTTAACATTTCCGTTGGGCTCCTGCTCGCTGCGCTCGCGAGATCTTGTGGATCTTGTAGATTATCCTCCTGCTCGCTGCGCTCGCGAAATCTTGTAAATCTTGTAAATTATTCCGCCTGCGGCGGGAATGAGGAAATCCACAAGATCTACTAGATCTCTGCCCGAAGGGCAAGGCTAAAAAACTCCTGCTCGCTGCGCTCGCGAGATCTTGTGGATCTTGTAGATGATTCTCCTGCTCGCTGCGCTCGCGAAATCTTGTAAATCTTGTAAATTATTCCGCCTGCTGCGGGAATGAGGAATTCCACAAGATCTACAAGATCTCTGCCCGAAGGGAAAGGCAAAAAGGTGCCCATTAAAAGAAACGTTTTTTCCGTTTTCAAAAAATTTGCTATATTTGCATATTGGACAGAATGCGCGATGAGGGCGCAAAATGCTAACAACAAACTGAAAGACATCTCATTAAGTAAACATAAAGCAATTAATGGAAATTGAAATTACACGATTGTTCGACCTGCTGGACCACCTTGTGGTGAACCATCCGAAGGACGATATCCTGGCCGGCAAGGTCAACGGCGAATGGGTGCGCTACAGCTCCCACGACTATTATAAGTACGCTCATTTTATGGCCTATGGCCTTATGGAGCTGGGCATCAAGCCCGGCGACCGCGTGATTACGATCTCGAACAACTGCCCTGAGTGGAACTTTATGGATATGGCGCTGGCGCTGATGGGTGCCATCCACGTGCCCGTCTATCCCACCCTTGCCACGGAAAACTACGTCCACATCTTCCGCCACAGCGAGGCGAAGCTGATACTGGTGAGCAGCAAGGTGCTGCTGGGCCGCATCCTGGGCGCCGTGCAGCAGCTTGAGGTGAAGCCCGACATCTACACCCTGGCCGCCATCGAGGGCTATCACCGCACGCTGGAGATTCTGAAGCTCGGCATCGCCAGCCGCGAGAAGCACCTGGCCGAGCTGGAGCAGCGCAAGGAGCAGACCAAGCCCGACGACTGGCTGACGCTGATCTACACCAGCGGCACCACCGGCGACCCGAAGGGCGTGATGCTGAGCCACCGCAACATCTGCAGCAACTTCCTGGCCCACGCCAAGGTGAACCCGATGACGCCCGACTATCGCGTGCTGTCGTTCCTGCCGCTGAACCACGTCTTCGAGCGTTCGATGAACTACCACTTCCAGTATCTGGGCGTCAGCATCTACTATGCCGAATCGATGGGCACCCTGCAGCGCGATATGCAGGACATCGGCTGCGGCGGCTTCTGCGCCGTGCCGCGCGTGCTGGAGATGTTCTACGACAAGCTCTACGCTGCCGGCAAGGACTTTCCGGCCATCAAGAAGGCCATCTACTTCCACGCCTTCAAGCACGGTATGCGCTACGACAATGGCATCATCCGCAAGGTGTCGCTGTGGTACCAGATTATGCACCGCTTCTACGACCGTATGGTCTATCGCCACTGGCGCGAGAAGTTCGGCGGCAAGCGTATGATTGTCATCAGCGGCGGCAGCAGCATCCCCGAGCGCCTGGTGCGCCTCTTCACCGCTGCGGGCATCAGCATCTATGAGGGCTATGGCCTCAGCGAGACGTCGCCCGTCATTGCCGTCAACAACCCCGTCGACGGCCTGGTGCGCTTCGGCACCGTTGGGCCGATGCTGAGTGGCACGGAGATGATGATTGCCGACGACGGCGAGATCCTGACCCGCGGACCGCACGTGATGATGGGCTACTACAAGGATCCGGAATACACCAAGCAGGTGATAGACGAAGATGGCTGGTTCCACACCGGCGACATAGGCAAAATCGTCGGCGGACGCTACCTGAAGATCACCGACCGCAAGAAGGACATCTTCAAGCTGTCGGCAGGCAAGTACGTGGCGCCGCAAGTGCTTGAGAACAAGTTGCGCGAGTCGGAATACATCGACCAGGTGATGGTCATCGGCGAGCACCAGAAGATTGCCGCCGCCATCATTTCGCCCAACTTCAACACGCTGCACTACTGGGCCCTGAAGCACCATCTGCACTATCGCGACAACACGCAGCTCATAGCCCTGCCCGAGGTCAACAAGAAGATGCAGGAAGTCATCGACCAGTACAACAAGGAGTTTGCCCCACACGAGCAAATCAAGAAGTTCCGCCTGGTCAGCGAGGAGTGGACCACGGCCAACGGGCTGCTCTCGCCCACCCTCAAGGTGCGCCGCAAGCTGCTGCAGGACAAATACAAGGACCTTATTGTCGACATTTTCGGCAAGCAGGACGACACGAAGTCGGGACTTTTCTCGTCGTTCCGCACCATCGACCTGCCTTCAATCAAGCTGCCCTTCCGCGACAACAACTGAAACTGACTGTTTCCCATACCGAAAACGCCTGTATACGTCATCCGCATACAGGCGTTTCCCATTATGGACGCAGCCTTGTTTTCGTCAGTTCTTGAGGCACCCGATGGGCACCACCAGCACCCCGTCCTTGCGCTGGTAGGCATAGCCGCCCGTGGCTGTCAGCACCATCATAAATGATGGATTGTTCATCTTGTTTGTGTCGATCTTGCTAACCAACTTTTTCAAGTTGGCGGCACCTTCCTCTACGAGAGTTTCACCGCCAAGTTTCACTTCCACAAGGCCGTAGTTGCCGTTGTTGAGATGGACAACGGCGTCGCACTCCAGTCCGTTATGGTCCCTGTAGTGATAAACGTGGCCGTCGAGAGCGTCGGCATACACCCTCAAATCCCTAACCGCCATTGTTTCAAACAGAAGGCCATAGGTGTTCAGGTCGTTTATCAAGTCTGTCGGCCCAATGCCGAGCGCCGCCGTTGCTATCGACGGGTCGACAAAATACCTTGTATCCGAAGTGCGGATGGCCGTTTTGCTCCTCAGGTTGGGGTTCCAAGCGGGCATATCCTCAATGACAAATATCTTTCTCAGCGCCGAGAGGTAGAGCGCAATCGTGTTTTCGGACAATGAGCCGCCGCCGTTTGCCGACAGGTCGGCGTACAATGTGCCGACAGACACCTGGCCGCCTTGGTGCCTTGCGTAGGCACGCAGCAGACGCATAGCGAAGCCCGGATCGCGCTGCACATTGTCAACGCGCGAGATGTCGCTTTCGCAGATGGCCTTGACGTAGTTGCTGGCCACGCGCAAAGCGGTCGTTTTCTTCAGGTTGAGAGCCCCCGGCCACCCCCCGCGGCATAAAATGTAGGCTATATCCTCAAGCGATGTGTCTGGCGCAATGCAAGACTTCACCTGCCCGGCAAAGAGGTCCAATAGACTTATTTTGCCGTTCGAATCGCCCGACTCCCACAGGCTCATCGGCCGCATTGTAAGCCAGGCAAAACGGCCCGTGCCGGTATGCGTTATCCTGCTTTTGTCGGCAGGGACGGCGGAGCCCGTGAAGATAAACTGCCCCACGTCGCCTCGTCTGTCGATTGTATATCGGGCTGTGTCCCAAAGCTGTGGCGCCAACTGCCATTCGTCCACCAGTCTCGGTGTCTCTCCGGCAAGCAGCAATTCAGGGTCGTTCTCCGCAAGTGCAAGATATTCTTTCGACATCTTGGGATTATCCATACGCAGCAAACTTTTGGCCTGCTGTTCTGCCGTGGTCGTTTTGCCGCACCATTTGGGGCCCTGAATCAATACTGCACCCACAGCTTCAAGCTGGTCGCTGAGCATACCGTCTGCAATCCTGTTTCTATACATTCTTTTTTCGTCCATAATTACCACATTTTACGCTGCAAAATTACACACTATTTTTCGAATAAAAAAATATAATTTTCAAAATAATATTATATAATTGATTATTAACTATATAATATATTTTTACCGTGGCATTTGGAGCATTTTCACAGTGACGTTTGGAGCATTTTCACCGTGGCATTTGGAGCATTTTCACCGTGACGTTTGGAGCATTTTCACAGTGACGTTTGGAGCATTTTCACCGTGGCATTTGGAGATTTTTATTCGGCGAGCAAGACATCGCAAAATCGGGACTTTTCTCCTCGTTCCGCACCATCAGCCTGCCCTTGACCAAGCTGTCGACCAAAGGAAATTAATTAGACTTAAACATCAGTATTATAGAGTATTGAAGATTTTATTCACCGACAAGAGCAAAAAAAATTTGTCCACTCGGCGAAAAAGTAGTACTTTTGCAGCCGATTTTACGCATACAAGTGGATTGTCCTATGGTGTAATGGTAGCACATCAGATTTTGGTTCTGCTTGTCCAGGTTCGAATCCTGGTAGGACAACAAAAGCATCGACTGGAGCCGATGCTTTTTTTGTGCACCACGGGGCAGGCTTTCGCTTTTTTTTCGTATTTTTGCATTTCATATCTACATCATCAAACAACGGCAAAACATTGAGAAACAGAGTTTACATAGAAACCTACGGTTGCCAGATGAATCTGGCCGACAGCGAAATAGTGGCTTCGCTTCTGTCGAAGGACAATTATGCCATCGAGAAGGATATAAACCAGGCTGATTTCATCCTGATTAACACCTGCGCCATACGCGACAACGCCGAGCAGCGCATCCGCAAGCGTCTGCGCGAGCTCAGGGCGCTGCAGCGCACACACCAGGGGCTGAAAATAGGCATCTTGGGCTGTATGGCCGAGCGGCTGCAGAAGCAGTTGATGGAAGAGGAGGACAACGTGTCGTTCATCGTCGGACCCGACGCCTACCGCAACCTGCCGCAGATGCTGGACAACATCAAGGACGGCGAGAAGCTGGCGGAAACCCTGCTGAGCGAGACGGAGACATACGACGACATCGAGCCCGTGCGCTACGACACCAACGGCATAACGGCCTATATCAGCATTATGCGCGGATGCCAGAACTACTGCGCATACTGCGTGGTGCCCTACACTCGCGGCCGCGAGCGCAGCCGCGACCCGAGGACCATCGTCGACGAGGCTCGCAGCCTGTTTGAGAAGGGCTACCGCGAAGTGACCCTGCTGGGCCAGAATGTGAACAGCTACCGTTGGGAAGCGGAAAGCGGAAAACGGAAAGCGGAAAGCGAAGAGCACGATCTATTCACTAATCACTATTCACAAATCACTAATTCCGTGGGTTTCCCACAGCTGATGGCAATGGTGGCCGAGGTGAGTCCGCTGCTACGTGTGCGCTTCGCCACTTCGCATCCCAAGGACTTGAGCGACGAGCTGCTGCAGGTGATGGCGCGATACGACAACATCTGCAAGTGCATACACCTGCCAGTGCAGTCGGGCAGCGAGAGGATGCTGAAACTGATGAACCGCCGCTACACGCCGGAGTGGTATCTGGGTCGAATCGACGCCATACGCCGATACCTGCCAACGTGCAGCATAACGACCGATGTCATTGCCGGCTTCTGCACCGAGACGGAAGAAGACCATCAGGCCACACTTGAAATGTTCCGCAAGGTGAGGTACGACTACGCCTATATGTTCAAGTTCTCGATGCGCCCCAACACCTATGCTGCCAAGTATTTGCAAGATGATGTGCCCGACGACGTGAAGACGCGCCGGTTGGAGGAAATCATTGCCCTGCAGGGAGAGATAGCGCTGGAGAACAACCAGAAGGAGGTAGGCAAGACATTTGAGGTGCTGATTGAAGGCGTGTCGCACCGCTCGGAAGGACAGCTCTTCGGCCGCAACAGCCAGAACAAGGTGATAGTTTTCGAACGCGGCAACCTGCAGCCCGGCCAATATGCAAATGTCAAAGTGACGCGATGCACATCGGCGACGCTGATTGGTGAGGTTGTGGACAATAAATAACCGACATTCAACGTTATTTTCTGAAAACAGTTTTATTATGAGCAAAAACGACTTTTTCCAGAAACATCCCTGGGTGCTTCACACGCTGATAGCCATCGGCGTGTCGCTGCTTATCGTGGTGATTGTCTTCATCATACTGAAGCACTACGGTCGCGTGGGACAGGAATACAAGACGCCCTACGTCGTCGGTTTGTATGTCGACGAGCTGCCGACCAACGACGGGCTTGAGCTGCAGTATGTGATCATCGACTCGATATACCAGCAAGGCAAACGTGGCGGATACATCCTGCGCCAGGACCCGGACTCGGGTTCGATGATCAAGACCGGCCGCAAGGTGTACCTGACCGTAACGGCATACGTGCCCGACAATGCCATAGTGCCCGACCTGCGCTCGCTCAGCGTAAGGCACGCCATTTCGCAGCTTGAGAACGTAGGCCTGCACGGCGGCAAGCTGGTGTTTGTCGACGACCCGCACCACGTTGTGCTGGAGCAGAAATACAAAGGCCGCACCGTCAACGAAGGCCGCCG
>DFHL01000068.1:8775-22261 GCA_002371315.1 Bacteroidales bacterium UBA3724
CAGTCCATTGTGCCCTACCTTGTCGGTATGTCGCCCACCAAGGCGCGCCGCAGCATCCTGTCGGCATCGCTCAACGTCGGTGCCGAGCACTACGACGGCATAACGGATATGAGCCACGCAATAGTCTACAAGCAGTCGCCGGAATACAGCGGCCGCACGGGTGCGGAATACGGCAGCCGCGTGGAGCTGTGGTACTGCGACAAGTCGGTGGTGGCGATGGAAGAACTGGAGCGTATGAAGCAACGCCAGATAGAGGATTCGATCCGCGCCCTGTACGAGCAGAGCGGCGAAGGCCTTCCGTCGTCGGACCCCTACGGCCTTACTGGACTGGATGAATTTTAACCTTTAAAAAGCCACATATTGAAAGTCAAGAGTTTTGCCATATTGTTACTGCTGGGCATCAGCGCCGCCGCCAACTGCCAAGAGGTGCTTGCACCGCTGTCGACGGCAGCAAGGCCACCTGCAGCCAAGAGTGCCGACACCGTGGTGCTGGAGCTGCCGTTCTTCGACGACTTTGCCGAATACGAAGGACTGCCCGACACCCGCAGATGGCTTTCGTCGCAGGCCTACATCAACAAGGACTATGCGCCCGAAGCTCCAACAATAGGCGTTGCCACCCTCGATGCACTGGACGCTGACGGCAACCTATACCCTCAAGCCTCGTCGAACCTCTTTGCCGCCGACACGCTGACTTCGCAGATCGTGCGGCTCGACTCGCTGACAGGCACCTACAAGCGACGGCTGCAGCCATCGGACTCGATATACCTCAGCTTTTTCTGTCTGCCTGGTGGCTGGTATGGCAACACCTGGGAACTGGTGGGCGACGCGCCGGCGATGCAGGATTCTCTGTTTCTGGAATTCTACGACGCCGCAGAAGGATGCTGGAACATAGTATGGGCATCGGCAGGCCACGATGCCGACACGGCAGGAAGGGCTTCGCACTGGCCCTGGCGTTTTGTGAATATCCGCATCGACGACCAGCGATATTTCACAAACAAATTCCAGTTCCGCTTCCGCAACTACGCCAGCCTGGACCCCAACCCCAAAAGCGGCATCGCCGGCAATTGCGACCAATGGAACATCGACTATGTCTACATCAACTACAACCGCACCGTTGCCGATTCTATGTTCCGCGACGTTGCCTTTGTGGACAAGGCGCCATCGATGCTTAAAAACTGCCAGGCTATGCCGGCACGACAGTATAGCGCCGCCGATATGGCTAAAAATCTGGACATAAGGATTGTGAACCGATACAACCAGACTCTTGCCTCTAACTATTTGTATAAAGCCTACGACGCTTCGGGCCAACAGATTGGACAATATGACGGCGGATTTGAGAACATCGTCCCGTTTTTCCCTAATGGACGCTATCAGGAGATGACCGTCCACAGCAAACCGCCCGTGAATTTCGCCTTTCCCACCTCGTCAACGCCAACCACCTACGACATCGTCCACATAGTACGCGAAGGCGTTGGTGGCGACAATCACAACGGCAACGACACGATGCGATTCAGTCAGGTCTTTGACAACTACTATGCTTACGACGATGGCTTTGCCGAAAACGGTTACGGCCTTACTTCGACGGGCAGCCGTATGTGGCTGGCCTGCCGCTACGACCTTCGCGTCGCGGACACGCTTACAGCCATCGACCTCTGTTTCAACCGCACACGCAAAGGCGAGAACGAAGACGTGCGTTTCCAGCTGTGCGTTTGGACCTGCGAGGACGGCAAGCCTTCGACATTGCTATACAAGGACCCGGAAAAGCAGACACCACAATTCGACGGGTACAATGGCTTCCACCGCTACCGCCTTTCACAGCCGCTAACAGTAAACGACACCGTCTTTGTAGGCTTTGAGCAGCTTTCGAACGACTACATCAACCTCGGTTTCGACCGCAGTACCGATTCTCGCCAATACACCTACTATCGCACTGGCAACGAATGGATGATGAGCATACTGAGAGGCTCTGTGATGATGCGTCCCGTCTTCGGAATGGCGGCATTGGTGTCAATCGACGAACCCGACAGAAGGCACAGCCTGACGCTTTATCCCAATCCCGCCAGCGAAACAGTCAACATCCTGACGGACGACCCTGTGAGCGACAACGCCGTCGTCACCGTCTTCGACATACAGGGACGCACCGTCCTTGAACGCCCATACAACTGCGCTATCGACATCAGCGCCATACCGTGTGGAATCTATATTCTGCGGCTGACCGACAAGCAGACAGGCATCCTGACAAACAACAAGCTAATCATCAAAAGATAACCCCTATGAGCATCCCAAGCGAGGAGCAGGTCGCCATTACCAATAGCGACAGCGAAGAACAGGAACTCTACGAAAACTACCGATTCACAGTAGACCGCGGACAGGAAACGATGCGGATGGACAAATACTTGCAGATGCGCATCGAAGGCGTGTCGCGCACAAAAATACAAGCCGCCGCCAAGGCTTCCTGTATTCTCGTCAACGACAAACCTGCCAAATCGAACTACAAAATCAAGCCCAAGGATGTTATCAGCATACTGCTGCCCACACCGCCACGCGAGATTGAAATCGTTCCGCAGGACATACCTTTCCACATTGTTTACGAGGACGATGATGTGCTGGTTGTCGATAAGCAGGCAGGAATGGTGGTCCATCCCGGCTACGGCAACTTCGACGGCACACTGCTCAACGCACTGGCCTACTACTATGAAGGCAAAAAAGGCAAGGACGGCAACCCTGTCACCCCCTATCTGGTACACCGCATTGACAAGGACACATCTGGCCTGCTGCTCATTGCCAAAAACGAGGATGCCCAGGTGGCCTTAGCCAAACAGTTCTTCGACCATACCATTGAACGGAAGTACAATGCCTTGGTATGGGGCGACTTTGCCGACGACAGCGGCACCGTCGACGGCAACCTGGCCCGTTCGCAGAAAGACCGCCGAGTGATGGCAGTATACGATGATCCTGAAGTCGGAAAACACGCTGTCACCCACTGGAATGTTCTGGAACGATTCGGATATGTGACCCTGATTGAATGCATTCTCGAAACAGGTCGCACCCACCAGATCCGTGCCCATATGAAGCACATCGGACATCCCCTTTTCAACGATGCTATGTACGGCGGCGAACAGATACTGAAAGGAACAACGTTCTCAAAATACAAGCAGTTTGTAACCAACTGCTTCCAATTGCTTCCACGCCAGGCCCTGCACGCCCTTATACTCGGTTTCGAACATCCTACGACACACCAACATCTGCATTTTGAATCGCCCCTACCCGACGACTTTGCCTCTGTATTAGACAAATGGCGCCGCTATGCCGTTTCGGCTCAAAGCAAGACTGAGTAAAAGTTTACACTAAATCACAGGGGGCCGACCCCGCAAACCACAGTGTCAGTACTCCCACATATCCTGACTGATGTCGAGGAGTTCGGACTCTATTCGTTCCGATTCCCAAATAGCCTCAGTGCCGGTAAGATAGTCAAGAATACTGCGGTTGAAACGGTTTGAGAATCGCGTTATATAGCTGTTGAACATCCTGTTGATGAAAATGTCCTCCCACGACGGCTGATGTGCAATGTTCTGCTCCCAGGTAGCCTCGTTGCGCACCATCAGACGGCGCACCTGCGGCGACTGCATTGGAATCCAAAACATCTCGGCAGTACCGATATAATCCAAGTCGCCATCGTGTTCCTTATACAGCTCTTTGGTAAGACAAAGCGAAAGGATACGGATATTCTGTTCGGTGACCTGTTTGTCGATATACCAAGACTCCTTCAGTCTGATCTGCAGCATCTCGTCCGACAAGAACTCTTTAGGAACCAGCACGGTCTTATATTCATAATTCTCGTCATCGTCGACTATCTCAAGAATGATGGTGTCGGCACGCGTAAACCGTTCGACAAAAGCCTCATTGTCGAGCGGTATCTTCAGCTCATCATCCTCATAGATTGGTATTTCGCCAGCCACCACGGCATCCCATACCACATAGGCAAAGTTACGTCGCCCTTCAACGCCCCTGCGTTCCGTGGGATAATAAAAGAAATGGTTGAATTTCTCACGGATATCTATCGTGCGCCAAATCATCTGCTCCCACACCACATCGTTTTCCCGCAAGAAAGGGAAAACAAAAGCCTCGCGTTCCTTGGCAATATGGCGCTGGTAGAAATGCCGAGGCATTGCATCCTCAACCGTCTGAGCTGCAAGCGGCACTACTGCCAAAAGAAGGAAAGCACACAGGGCACAGCGTCTCATATCGTGAAAAAAAAGGAAAGAGTCAAGAGTCGCACAGACCCTTGACTCTCTCTATCCTGTAAAACAATCGTTTTTTTAGTATTCCCACATATCCGACTCAATGTCAAAAATTTCCTCCTCGATGGACTGCGATTCAAGAATTGCATCCGTACCAGTGAGGTAGGCCGAGATAGGACGGTTCATAACATTGGTCTCGCGATAGCAGAAACTGTCGAAATAACGGTCAATGAAGATGTCGTCATACGAACGCTCGGCGTGCGAGTTGTGTTCATCATAGGCCAGAACCTTGACAAGGGCATTGCGGACACGCATATCATCCATCGGCACCCAGAACATCTCGACATTGTCGCATACACGCTCGCCGTCACGGTCCTTGCAGTAGTTGTATACCAGCGTAAGGCCAGTGATGCGGACTTTCTGGCGCGTATCCTGTTTGTCGATGTACCAGTATTCCTTAATGCGAGCCGAATAGACCTCCTCCGGTTTGAACTCCTCGGTGATAAGGGTATCGCGACCTTCGGTCTCGTCGCCCCACTCGTCATACTCAGCGATATGGAAAGTGTAGCTGCGGGTCAGCTGACTCATCATCTCCTCATAGGTGAAAGGCGTCGTCAAATCATCCTCTTTGAAGACCTCGATATCACCGTTCTTCAGAGCGTCCATAATAGCCGTTGTCAGGCTTACGCGACCCTGGGTGTTCTTCGTGGCATCGATGGGGAAGTAGAAGAACTGGTTGAACTTCTCGCGGAAGTCAATTGTTCTCCACACCGTGTGTTCCCACACAACATCCGACTCGCGGAGGAATGCATACGGCATTGCCTCGCGACCTTTGACCTGGTCCTTCTTGTAGAAGTCGTTGAAATTATGGTCTTCTTCGGCATCGATGATGCTCTGTGCGTTGGCCGTAAAAGCTCCAAGCAAAAAGAAGAACAGACCTAAGCAAAACACTGATTTCTTCATTGTATTTATGGTTTTATGTTATTTCAAACGTAGAGTACAGTCGAGCGAGTGTGTAGCTCCGTCGGGAGTTTTCACAGTCACATCGGTAATGTAAATTTTCTGTCCTCGCTTAGCATTGTTGATGCGGCTGATCATTTCAGGAGTCAGGCGGTTGCCCGATCCGTTAAGGTCAAGAGCACCAGAACCTTGCACATTGAAGACAAACGAGTTGATCTTGAGCGCAGGAATCTGGAAGTCGAAATCCTCCATCGATGCACGCAGCACCGGGTTGGCAGTGATTTCAGCCTTCGACACCTGGTCGCCGCTCTTGAAGCTACCAATACGCAGCGACGGTTTCGGGATACGTTTGATACGGATTTCCTTCGTACCCATATCCTTCGTCTGGCCGTCAATCTTGGCCATAACCTTAAGGCTCATCTTGCCGATCTTGGTAGGCTTGATGATATAGTTACCATCGCCGGCATCCTTCACGATAGTGGCATTTCCAGTGGTGATCGTCGGAGTGATATCCTTCGAGGCAACACCAGGAACACCGATCGAAGCAGGATTGTCGATACCGGCATAGACGACGTTCATCTTGACAAGCTCGGTGACAGCCACAGGAGCTGCAACGAAATAGCTCTCATCGAACGGATATTCCTCTTCGACACCGTCTTTCATCATATAGACCACACCGTGAACCTTACGCTCGCCCGGAGCACCGGCACCGGCGGTATACGTAATCGAGCCATCCGGGCCGCTCTTGTACTCGGCACCGTTGATGACAGCACGGAATTCACGCTTCGAGTCGTATGCACCTACATTGACCTTCATTTCATATTTGCCACCCTGAATGACATAGCTCGACGTCGGACGGCAAATAGCAGCAATTTGGTCAAACTTGAAGTCCTCCTTGCCGATCATACCGAAAAGCTTCTTGATGGCATCATATTCGGCATTCATCAATTCCGACTTCATACGCGAAAGGCAAACGATATCGGCGACAGCGATAGCACCGTCGAAGTTGTACTCCTCCCAGCTGACAAGACGGCCAGCGTGAGAGCTCCAGAATTCACCTTCCACATTCATACCGAAATTCACATCGACAGTGTCGTGCGTCAAGCTGGTGTCGCGAAACACGGCAGCCACCTTTTCCTTGTATTCGATGATAGCATTCTTGATGTCGATGGCCTTTCCGGTACCTTCGTTGTAGAAGAAGTGAGTACCCATATCGGTATTATCCTTTTTCTCGATGATGTCGAGACCACCCAAATCAAGGGCAACCTTAGCGCTGTCGAGCAAGAAATTGCCACTTCCGTCGACGAGCGGGATCTTACGTTTAGTAGTAGTTTGGTCGGCATTGTGGCGTACAACATCTGCCGATTTCTGAATATAGCACAGGAAGCCATAGCGGCCTTCGTCGATAAGGTTCTTTACCGAATCCGAATAGGCACGAATAGTCTGGGCCGCCTCGTAATACTTGACAGCCTTCGTGGAATCGAGAATCATAGCCTGATCGAACATATTGTAAGCCTCTACAATCTGCGTGTCAATATTTTTGTTTGACTCGTTCATAGCATCGCCTACCGTGACGAATCCGTTGAGAATCTCGACAGATACGTTCAGTGCCAGCAGGGCGGTGTACACGAGGTACATCATTGCAATCATTTTTTGCCTCGGGGTCTCCGGGCAATTTGTAGCACCCATATTCTATCTTTTTATTTGTTCTACCATACTGTTGAATTACATTTACATATGCGTCTCTTGTGGCGCATACGTTCAGATGCGGGTCTGCATTGCCGCGAGCATATTGCCGTACACATTGTTGAGTTCGGCTACCTTGCGGGTAAGTGCATCCACCTGCTCTTTGTATTTCAACACGCCCTCAGCAGACTCGGCAAAGTTGGCAACCATACTCTGCATACGCTCCTGGACATCCTTGGTGGCCTCCAGCTGGGCGGTAGAGTTCTGCATCTGGATCTCATACATTGCATTGATCGAAGAGAGGCTCGAAGCCATCTTCTTGAGTTCGTCGACATACGAGGAGTCGCCGGTGCGCAGAGTCTGGGCAGTCTCCTGATAGATAGTGGAGAGGCTGGTGACAGCGGCGGTGGCGTCCTTGAGGCTTTCAGAATAGGAAGAAGACAATTCAAAGTCGTGGTTGATAGACTCCGTCGTGCGTTTGTAAGCCTGCGACAAGTCGTTGGCAGCCTCGGCGGCGACATCCATATTGGTGACAAATTTGTCCGTAGCGGCCACAGCAGTGGTCATATTGTTCAGCGAGTTGGCCGATTCGGCAAGGTTCTCCATTCCGCGACCCAGACGGTCAACCAGTTCAGGTCCAATCTTAGCCTCGGCAAGCATCTTGTCCAGTTCGCCGGTGATGCTGCCATCCGACTTGCTCTGCTGCTCGGGGTTGACGATATCGTCGCCCTTCATACCAGCCAGTGCCGGGTAGACAAGGCTCCAGTCCCACTCGATGTGGAGAGGTTCAAAAGCAGAAAGGAAGAAAATCACAGCTTCGGTACCCATACCCAAAATCAGCATAGGCACAGCACCGGGCCAGTGGTTGATTTTGAACAGAGCACCGATAATAACTGCAGATGCGCCCCATCCATACAATTTGCTCATAAAGTTTTTGTAACCTTTACTACGAACAAGGTTGTCAATTTTACTCATAACTTTAACTTTTTAAATTATGTTTACTTATTTTTTAATGTATTTTTTCTATTTAAGACCACACATTCCCGCTCACATTACTTGGCGACATTCGAAGCCGACTTCAGGTTGTCGCCCTTCACGCGGCCCAGGTATGGCTGCACGCAGCGGAAGCCGATATACGACTTGGCGGTATCCTGATACTCGAACGAGCGCGTCTGAACCTGGATGAAGTACTTCTGATCCTTCCACGAACCGCCGCGGATAACCTTGCGCTTCATAGCAGGCGAAGCATTGTCGCCAGCATTGTAGTTGTAGAACGGCGACAGAGCGTTGGCAACGACATAGGTAGGATTGTCGTATGCGTCAAGGCACCACTCCGACACGTTGCCCGACATATCGTACAGGCCATAGTCGTTCGGGGCATAGTGGCCCACCATCAGCGTGCGTACACCGCCGTCATCGTCATAGGCACCCTTCAGAGGCTCATAGTTGGCAAGGAAGCAGCCGTTCGGGTTGCGCACATACGGGCCACCCCAAGGATAGCTCTCGCCAGCGATGCCGCCGCGGGCAGCATACTCCCATTCAGCCTCGGTAGGCAGACGGAAATCGTTCATCTGCGTATAGTCGATCGACTCCAGATACTGGTTCAGGTAGTTCGAGCGCCACACACAGAAAGCCTTGGCCTGCACCCAGCTGATGCCGACAACGGGATAGTTGTCATAGGCCGGCGAGGTGAAATACTGGCGTGTGAAATCCTCGTTCATACTATATGTATAGTCGTGCACCCAGCACAGCGTGTCGGGATACACATTGACCACTTCGCGTTTGATGAGCGACGAGCGGTTGTTCAAACCCTTCGGACGCGGAGCGAACATCGTACCCTTGTATTCATCCTTCACGGCCGTGGCGTTCTCCTTCTTGGCAGCCTCGGCATAGTCGATCCAGTAATACTCATAGTTCAGTTTGGCCGGGTCGATGGTGCGGCGGCGATAGAAGCGGTCCTTCTCAGGAAGATAGAGATCCTCCAGGGCCTCGCGGGTTTCCTGCTCGGTCCAGCGGATTTTCTCCTTCTTGTTGAGGATGGCCGGTTCGAGGGGCTCGCCATACTCGTCCTCCTCGATCAGGTAGCCGTCGATACCAGCCTCGCCAAGCATACGGCGGGCAACCGAATCGATAACCCAGTTCACGAACTGGCGGTACTCGTTGTTCGTGATTTCAGTCTCGTCCATAAAGTACGAGCTGACCTGCATCGTGCGGGGCTGGGGCGGCGTGCCGTAGGTCACGTTCTGCGTGCCGGCACCCATACTGAAGTTGCCTTGGTTGATGAAAACCATACCCTTGAGGTCGATATCCTCAAAGATGGGACGGTTCTGAACGCCTACCAGTTCGCCCTTGTCCGACGAACCGCAGCTCCACAAAAGTATCACTCCGGAGAGTAAAAGAAACAACTTTTTCATATAAATAAATGTTATTTGATTTCTATTAATATTTAAAAACGTTCTATTCTTTTTCTGTTCTTTTACGTATGACGATTCAAAAAGTTTCGTTTTGCCAAAAAGATTGCTACAGCAGGTAGCGCGTATTCTGGTAGACCGACGGCAGCTTCGGCGGGATGATGATCTTGAAGCAGTACCTGATGTAAGCCTCAAGCGAGCCAAAGCTGAAGCCCGTCTTGTAGACACCCAGCTTGCTGGTAGTCAAGTCGTAGGCCAGACCAATCTTCATCTTGTCCCAGTTCACGCCAGCCAGGAAAGTCACAGCATCCTGCAGACGATAGCTGACGCCGCCCCAGAACAGGTTCTGATACTCCAGCAGGCAGGAAAGGTCCACCTGAAAAACCGAGAAGTTGGCCGTGCGCAACAGGGCCGACGGCTTCAGTCTGAACGAAGGGTTAGAAGGGATGACATATTCGTATCCGCCAAGCAGATAGAGCACCCTGCTTGTCTGGAAATTAAGCTCGTCGCTGTGAGCGCCCAGCAGGTTCTTCAGCGAGAAGCCGAGGTAGTACGAGCCAGGCACCTGATAGTAGACACCCATCGAGGCGTCGATAAGGAAGTCGCTAACCTCGTCGTTGTTCAGCGCCGGGTCCGACGTCGACGAAGGGATCTCGTTGGGGTTGCCGTTGAGGTCGTTGAATCCGAACAGGCCGCCGCCACGGGTGATGCTGTAGAAATTGCCCTCAATACCTGCCGACAGGTTGCCCGGTCCCCAATAGATGCGGAAAGCATAGTCCAGCGAGCCGCTGACGGTCGAGTTGAAGCCGATCTTGTCGGCAAACAGCGTCAGGCCGAGACCACCGTGCAGAATCTTGACAGGCGAGTCGAAAGAAAACAGATAGTCGGTCGGCAAAGAACCCGTTTCTCCTCCAGGAACCGAGGGGTCCAAGCGGAGTCCAAGCCATTGCGTACGGTACATAATCGAGGCACACATCGAACCAGAGCTACCGGCATAGGCGGGGTTCACCGCCAGCCGGTTGAACATATATTGCGAGAACTGTACCTCCTGTTGAGAGTGACCAACGTATGAAAATCCCAATATCAAAAGCAAAATTGATATGTTTTTTTTGATTCCGATTTTCATATTGTTTAATTAGTTTATATTACAAATATTTTATTTTCAGCACAATATAGCCAAAACCACTTTGTTTGGAATCACCAAAGCAAAGTATTTTTTGACTTGCAAAGATAACAAGAATAATCTATTTAAACGCTATTTTTCTAAAAAAAATATAAAAAAAGAAACTATATCGCTGATTTACAGGCGATAAATTTTTATCATCTGGATTCTATGATTTTAACATCCGGAAACAGAGCCAGAAGTTCCTTTTTCACCAGTTCGGCCTTGACATACGACACTGACAGTTCGAGCACCGCCGCGACGCGTCCCGCCGACCCGCTGTGGCGGTATTCCACCTTGTCCTGATAGAAAATCGGCAGCCGTTCGACGCGCCTGCGGGCCTCCTCGCGGCTGCGGCAGCCGAAGAGCTCCAGGTCATAGAGCTTGCCGGCATCCATACGCTGCTCCTTGTCCAAGGACGCCAGGTATTCGCGGAACTCGCCCCGCTCCAGCACCTCAAGTATCTGGTCCTGCTGCTCCCACAGCGTCTGGCACCGTGGCGGCAGCACCTCGACGGTCACCTGATGCGACGTAATGCCGATCTGGCGTGCCGCGCGCCTGGTCAGGTCGAGGATATTGCTTTTGGGGCAGCGGTCGTTGACCCTGACAATCACCTGCTTGCCGTTTTTGGGATTGGTCACGAGCAGCAGGGTGCCAAAGCGCAGCGTGCGGTGCGCGGCGGTGAAGCGGTCCTGGGTGAACATCTCGCCGTTGCTGGTCTTGCGGCCCACGAACTTGTCGCTATAGTAGGTGCAGCGCATAGTGTAGCTGGCCGTCGTGTCGGTCGACGACACGGCCTGCGCCGCCCCCCGGGGCAGCACCGACGCCATCATCAAGGCCAGCAGCAATATGTGGGTCAGCCTACATTTCACTTTCTACCAATCAAGTGCATCCCTATCAAACCATTTGCCCTGCAGGCGCAGCGTCTGCTCGATGACGTCGCGCACGCAGCCGTGTCCGCCGCCCAGATGCGAGATATAGTGCGAAATCGACTTGATTTCCTCGGCGGCATCGGCCGGGCAGGCCGCCACGGCGCAGTGGCTCATCATCTCATAGTCAGGTATATCGTCGCCCATACACATCACCTGCGACTCCGTCAGCCCGTTCTCTTCCAGAAAGCGGCGATAGGTCACCATCTTGTTGGCGCAGCCCGTGTAGATGTGCGTCACGCCGAGCGACTCCATACGGTTGTTGATGCTCAGCGACGTGGCACCCGAAATGAGGGCAATGATATACCCCTTCTTGACGGCATATTGTATTGCATATCCGTCCTTTATGTTGCCGCATCGCACCGTTTCGCGGTCGGCGTACATCCACACGCTCCCGTCGCTCATCACGCCGTCGAAGTCGAAGACAAAGGCCTTGATATCGTGCAGTTTGCTTTTATAGTTCATCGTATTGTCAATCTTGTTGTTATCGTTTCAGTTGTTGTCCGCCGCCGGGTCACACCTCCACCCTGCTCTTGTTGGCATCGTCGGCGCGGGCCAGCACACGCTCGTACACGCCGCGCCAGCCTTGCCAGCCGAAGTCCTCGCACAGGTTCTGGTTGTGCCACAGCAGCGACAGCGTGCCACCCACCGCGCGCACCTCGTCGACCAGCCGGCAGTAGACCTCCTCGGCGGCCTCGGGCGACATCTTTTTGTAGCGGTTGAAGGTCGAGTCCATCGCCACGAAGGGGTGAATCGTGAGGGGCGTCTCGCAGTCGCTTTCGAGGTCGAAAAAGGGATAGGGGCTGCCCGTGCCCGCGCGGAAGCCGGGCTCTTCGGCATAGCCCATCGTGTAGTCGTGCAGTATACCGTTGTCAATCAGCGCATCGTACGAGCGTGGCAGCGTCAGCCGCAGGAAGTGGTAGCGGTTCCTCACCGTGCGGCGGTGCAGCAGCGAGGCCAGGCGTTCGCTTTCGATGCCCACCAGCTTCGGGTCGTCGGACGAGGCATACGACGCGTGCAGCCCCATCTTGGCGTAGTCGCACAGATGCTGCAGCAGCTGGCGGAACTCCTCGTTCTGGTACGAAATCGGCTTGTCGTAGACGTTATAGTCGGCCATCAGCGGGAAAAACTTCAGCTTGACGCCGGGCATACGGCTGTGGACGTCAAGGATATAGTCGAAACTGTCGAACGGGTCGGCCTCCTTGCCGAAAATGACGCGCAGGCGGCGCCCCGTCTCGCCGCGGTTCTCGCGCGACAGGAAGTCGCGCCCCAGGCCCGTCAGGGTGCGCACAATGCCCTTGCGCTTGTAGCAATAGGCGGCATCGATGTCGAACGTATCCTCGGCCACCACAAAGCGCGGAGCCACAACCATTTGCGGAAAGCGCTGCTTCAGTTTCGAAGCCAGCATCAGGGCCCAGCGGTCGACGACGGCCGTGGTCAGGAAGCCCTCCTTCAAAGCCAGGCTCTCCGAGGCCGGAAAGCGGCCGTGCTGGTCGGTGATGTGGGGCAGATACTCCTCATAGCGCGACAGGCAGAAAAAAGCCGCCGCCAGCAGGTCGAACGGGAAATCGCTCTCGGCGCTGTGGACCGGGAAGAGGGCCGCACAGCCCTCGTATTCGAAACAGCGCGGCGACTGCTCCTCGATGGTGGTCTGGAACAGCAGGTCGCACGAGCGCACAAAGACGCTCTCGCCCACGCGGTGGCGCCCGTAGCACAGCTTCGGGCCCTCATAGCGCACAAACGTGTCGGCATCGACCGTGATTTCAAAATCGACCTTCAGAATGTGGCGGAACAGCACATTGAGCGTATAGCCAAGCCGGTTGGTCATTCTTGGTATGTGGACAAGCAGCATAGTCTCTTTTTTTCGCTTCGTTTGAAAATGCAAAAGTACGAACTATTTTTGAAACGGCAAAACGCGGCCGCATTTTTTTCGCCGCGCGCCCTCCCCCGCCCGGCCGCCGCCGACCGCAAAAAGCCCCTTCGGCGACACACGGTGACACCTTGCGGCACGCAGTTGCACACCCTGAACCGACGCGACACAACCACCCTCACAACCACCTTAAAATCAGATACTAAAGCCACCTTCTCCGCCCGTTG
>DFHL01000068.1:22396-42294 GCA_002371315.1 Bacteroidales bacterium UBA3724
GTACAACGGGCAGTGCAGGTGCTGGTAATCAGGCCCTAAAAAAAGCGGAAACGGGGGGTCAGAAACCGAGAGTTGCCTTCGCGCCGTCGACGTCCAGTTCCACCTCCACGCCCAGGGGCAGGGCGCAATTGGCGGTGCCGATGTGGCCCAGCGGGCAGCCGAAAGCCACGGGATAGCCATATTCGGCCACGGCATCGGCGACGATGCGCTCGGCGCTGCGCCCGAAGGGGACGGCATTGTCGTGCATCGACGTCATTGCGCCGACAACAAGGCCCTTCAGGTGCGACAGCTTGCCGGCGCGCTTCAGGGCCATCATCATACGGTCGATGTGGTAAAGATACTCGTCAAGGTCCTCGATTACAAGTATTTTGCCGTCGGTGTCGACGTCCGACGCCGACCCCAGCAGGCTGTAGAGTATCGACAGGTTGCCGCCCACGGCCAGGCCGCGGCAGCGCCCCGCGCGGTTGGCGATGCCGGCAAGGGGGTTGGCAAACTCGTAGCGCCCGGTGCCGTCGAAGAGGGCCCGGCGCAGGCTCTGCACCGCAGGGCAATCCCACTGCGAGGCGTCGGCCGGCAGGTCGATGGCCATAGCGGCGTGCATCGTCGGCACTGCGCAATGGCGAGCTATGTGGCTGTGCAGCACGGTGATATCGCTGTATCCGACAATCCATTTGGGATGCTCTTCGAAGCGGCCGAAATCCAGCCTGTCGACGATGCGCACCGTGCCGTAGCCGCCGCGCACGCAGAGGATGGCCTTCAGCTCCGCATCGTCGAGCAGCGCCTGCATCAGGGCCGCGCGGTGGCTGTCGCTGCCAGCCATCTGGTTGTCAGCAGCATAGAGACCTTCGGGCACCACCACCTGCAGCCCCCACGACTGCAGCAGCCGCAGGGCGCCGTCGACCTCGGCGGGTGTAACTTTGCGCGCCGGGGCCGCCAAGGCCACACGGTCGCCTCTTTTCAGTTTCTCCATAGCGTATGTTTTTCGACCTTTAACGCCATTCGGGCAAAAATATTGCCATACCGTCAAAATATTGAACTTCAAAATATTGAACCCTTGCAAAAAGTTAAAATCGCAAAAAAGGGGCCGTTTTTTTCTTCAATTCCGAAAAAAAGTGTAAATTTGCACTTTCTTTTTTCCACAGACAAAAACAATCAATCCCAAAACCAAAACACAAGGAAATGACACTACGTGAAATAGTTAAGCTGCTCGATGCCAAAGTGTGCATCGGCGACAACCGGCTGGACGAAGAGGTGGAATACGCCTTCGCCTCGGACCTTATGAGCGACGTGCTGACCCTCAAGGACACCCCGATGCTCATCACCGGCCTGTGCAACGTGCAGACCATCCGCACCTGCGATATGGCCACGCTCGACATCATCGTTGTGGTGCGCAACAAGAAGGTGACCGACGATATGATCGAGGAGGCCGAGGACAACGGTATGGTCATCCTCAGCTGCCCCTACTCGATGTTCAAGGCCTGCGGCCTGCTCTACGACGCCGGCATCAAACCGCTGTATTAATCACAATTCACCAATCTCAATCCACAATCCACTATGCATCAGGAATACACAGTAATTGAAGGCGATTTCGTCAACGCCGGCAAAGCCTCGAGCTCGGTCAAGAAAACGCTGAAGCAGCTCAACGTCGAGCCCGGCATCGTCAAGCGCGTCGTGGTGGCCCTCTACGAGGCCGAAGTCAACGCCATAGCCCACGCCTATGGCGGCAAGGTGCTGGTCGACATCGACAGCGACAAGATTCGTATGGTCGTGGCCGACAAGGGCCCCGGCATCCCCGACATAGCGCTGGCAATGCAGGAGGGCTACTCCACCGCCCGCCCCGAGGTGCGCGATATGGGCTTCGGCGCAGGTATGGGCCTGCCCAATATGCAGAAGAATGTCGACAAGCTCAACGTCACCAGCGAAGTGGGCGTCGGCACCACCGTCGAAATGGAAGTGAACTTTTAGCCTCTGATTTTAACTGCGAATTAAACAGATTAAACGGTTTTTCAGAGGTCACCTAACCACTATTCACCATTCCCAATTCACAATTCACTAATCACAATTCACAACAACTATGTTCGTACACGCGCTTAAAATAGACGACAAGAAATGCATCGGCTGTATGCGATGCCTCAAGGCCTGCCCCACCGAGGCCATACGCATCAGCGAGGGCACCGCACACATACAGGAGCACCGCTGCATCGACTGCGGCAAGTGCTATGAGACCTGCCCCGTCAAGGCCATCTATATCAACGAGGACGACTTTCGGATGGTCCACGATTTCCCCCATTCGGTGGCGCTCATCCCGGCCGTCTTTCTGGGCCAGTTTCCCGAGGAGATACGCGTGTCGCGAATCTACAACGCCCTCGAGGACCTCGGGTTCCGCCACGTCTTCGAGGTCGAGTCGGCTGCCAACATATTTGCCGAAGCCAAAGAGCATTACGCTCGCGAGAACCCCGACATACGGCCGCTGATTTCGAGCTTCTGCCCTGCCATCGTAAGGCTGATACAGATCAAGTACCCCTCGCTGACCGAGAACATTATGCCCATCAAGGCGCCCCTCGACCTTTCGGCCATCTACTGCCTGCAGGAGCTGCAGAACCGCGGCATCCCGCGCGAGGAGATAGGCCTCTTCTACGTCACCCCCTGCGCCGCCAAGATTGCCGCCGTCAAGGCCCCCATCGGCGAGAAGCGGTCCATCATCGACGGCGTGATCAATATGGACTCGCTCTTCAACCGCACCTACCGCAAAATCAAGGAGCAAGGCAAGAACTACATCCCCAAGCCCAGCCGCACCATCAACCTGTCGAGCGACGCCATACTGAGCACCCTCACCAACGGCGAGCGGCGCATCTGCCTGGCCAAGAAGAGCTATTCCATCGACGGCATACAGAACGTGATGGACTTCCTCGACAAGCTGGAGAACGACGAGGTGGAGGATGTCGAATTCCTCGAGCTGCGCGCCTGCGACCAGAGCTGCGCCGGTGCCCTGCTGAGCTACGAGAACCGTTTCCTGTGCGGAGCACGTATGTATTCGCGTGCCCGCAAGGCCGCCGAACGCGAGCGCAACGGCGAGGTGCCGCGCGACCGCGCAATGGACAAGATGAAGGACTACCTGCTCGAGAACAGCCGCGTCGAGGCGCCGCAGCCCCGCTCGATGTTCGTGCTCGACAAGGACCGCGCCAAAGCATTCGAAAAGATGGAGCGCATCAACCGGCTCAAGGCCCGCCTGCCGCAGATCGACTGCGGACTGTGCGGCGCACCGACGTGCGAAAGCTTTGCCGGCGACGTGGTCATCAACCGCATCGGCCTGTCGCGCTGCATCTTCTACCAGCGCCACCTGGAGCGCAACAACGACATCACGCGCCAGGAGTGCATCGCCGCAATGAACGCCGTCTGGGGCAGCGACCGAATGAAGGAATAAAGAACATCCCTACAGGCCAGAACCGCTTTCCCAAAGACACTAATTATTAACTAATACCTCAATATTATGAAACGAATTGTCATTCTTTTTATGTTTGCAGCCCTTTGCGCATCGGCACAAACACCGTCCGACAGTGCCCGCTTCTCAAAACATTTCCTTGAGGCAAGGATGCAGTTGGGGCCTGGCGAGCACGAATCAGGCGAAGTTCAGTTAAACATAACCGCTGCCTTTGGTCTGCAGTACGCATACGTGCCCGAGCGTTGGGGATGGTATAGTTCACTGTCCTATGCCAACTTCCAGAAAAGCGACTTTATCGGAGCCACAGGAGGCGCGGTTTACAGGCTTTGCGGCAAGGACTCAAAAATCGATTTCCAATTCTATTACGGACTGGCCTTGGCAGTGCCGCTGAGTAGCAAATCCGGCACAAAATTGGGACTCGATGCCGGCATACGTATCGCAAATGGCGCAAAGGCCGACCGAAACAAGTTCTCTTGGATGAGCGCAACGCTTGGACTGACAAACTTTTGGGACAAGCCGTTCGTTACTATGGGACTAAGCATAGATGTGGCGGCCGTCGTTGCCGGACTCACAATGCTTCGGATTTATTTGTAGGCTATCCCTGTCATCCCGAATCAACGCTGATCTATGAGGCCCATCCATCTGTATAAATTCATAAACATCTATGGTGGCGGCAATATGGGTACCATTGGCGGCGACACCAAGGTCGTCGTCGACAGCAATGCCGACTAAACCTCGTCCTGTCCAGGCACCGACGTTTCGTCTGCAGCCGTTTGCTCCTGCGGCCAGGCCTCGACGAACTGTCCTCTTTCCTTGAAGTGTTCAAGCATTGCACGGAAGAAGTGGTGGCGCGACAGCGTCTCGCTATTGCCTATGATTATTAGTTTCATACGGGCGCGCGTGATGGCGACATTCATTCGGCGCAGGTCGCCAAGGAAGCCGATTTGCCCCTCATCGTTGTCGCGCACCAAACTTATCAGTATCACGTCGCGCTCCTGCCCCTGAAAGCCGTCGACCGTGCGCACCGTCACCTGTCCGCGCAGACGGCGATAGAAACGCTGCATCTTCAGCAGGCGGCGTATCATCCGCACCTGGGCACGGTAGGGCGAGATGATGCCAAAGTCGACCCCGTCGGCCACAACGCGCTCCAAACCAAGCATATCGACATAGTCGCGCAGCGTGTGCACCACCAGCCGCGCCTCGTCGGCATTGGTCAGGCTGCCGCTCCGCGAACGGCGTTCGCCGCTCTCCGCTTTCCGCTCTCCGTTTTCCGCTTCCCGCCCTCCTCCACAGGTGTCGATGAAGGTCAGCGGCGTGTCCATCAGGTGCACCTGACGGTCGGCCACCTCGGGCGCGGCCTTCAGCGCACCGTGATAGAACCAGCGCGAAGGGAAATCCATTATGTCGCGGTGCATACGGTACTGCGTAGTCAGCAGCGTGACGCACTCGGGCTTGGTTCTAACTATATACTGCATCAGTGTATCCGACAAGCCTTTGCGTGCCGCCTCTATGCACTTGACCGTCGGCGGCAGCTGCTGGTGGTCGCCGCTCAGCACCACGCGGTCGGCCTTCAGAATGGCTGTCCAGCAGGCCGGCTCGAGCGCCTGCGCCGCCTCGTCGATGAAAAGGGTGCTGAAACGGCGGCGTTCCAGTATGTGGTAGGCGCTGCCAATCAGCGTGCAGCTCACCACGCGCGCCTGACGGAACAGGTCTTCGTTTATCCTGATTTCCAGCTCGTCGGCACGCTTGCGCATCTGGCGCGCCTTCTCCTTCGACGGTGGCCGGTCGGCGTTGCGCAGCAGCTGGCGTATCTGCCACAGCTCGGGATAGTCGGGATGGTCGCCATAGCGCCGCTCGTAGCTGCATTCAAGCATCTCGTCGCTCATCTTCAGCGGATTGCCGATGCGCAGCACATTGACGCTGCGCTTCGACAGCTGCTCGCTGATCCAGTCGACGGCGGCGTTCGACGGCGCGCAGACCAGCACCTGCTCCTCGCGCTGCAGCGTCTCGATGATGGCCTCGACCAGCGTGGTCGTCTTGCCCGTCCCCGGAGGACCGTGCACTATGGCTACATCCATCGCCGCAACCACCTGCCGCACAGCACGGTTCTGCGTATCGTTAAGCCACGGGAACACCACCGGCGGCAGCTGGCGGAACCGAGGCCGCAGATTGCCGACAAGGGTTTCGCGCAAGCGCACAAACTTCTCGCTGTCAGAGCGCATAGCCGTCCGCAGCGACTCGTGCATCACGCGGTACGACGTGCTGTCGATCGACACGCGGATGCCCAGCAGCGCACGCTCGGCCGTCTCCTGCAGCACTTTCAGCGCGTCGCGACCGGGCAGCTGTATCTGTATTACACCCTCTTTAAAGCTGTCGACAAAACAACTGTATTTCAATTCCCTGACACCGCCACTTGCGACAAAACCGCCGTTGCCTCGACTGCTTTCGCTTCCACCGAGGGTGAAAAACGCCACCGCGCTACTGGGCTCGAAATCGTTTTCCAATTCGTCGCCTTCGGTATCGTATGTCACAGTGACAATCAGATGGTTCAGAGCATCATAGCCCCATCCGCTGATGGCAATGGGATACTTGCAGTCCGGCTCGTTGGCGCGGCCCGAAATGCAGCCCTCGCCCAACGAGCGGGCATAGGCCGCCGTCTCGTAGTCCTGCTCCATCCGCAGCAGCTCGTCCAGCGCCGCCAACCGTGCTATGCTTGTCCTGTTTTCCATCATTTCGCGTTCGTCATCTTTCAACGGCAAGCACCTGTCCAACAACTCCTTTCAAACCAAACCCACAACACCCGCACCCGCCGTTTCGGCCTGCAAAATTACACAAAATAATCGTATCATCGACTTCTATTATCGATGACTTGCCCCACGAAGCGAAATGACAGTAATTGAAGTCAGGCTTGACTACCAATCGGCAAATTCTCACCGACAGCAACTTCCTATTTCGCTGGTTCCTGATTATTAATTGGCGTATAATAAATAAACACCATCCGCCCATCAGGCAACGTGGAATTAGTCAAAAGTTCCAATGCCTTGACAAAACCCACAGAGTTTTCCTTTATGGTTTCCATCATCTCGGTATCGGCTGTGCCATCGCTCTTCTCGCTTGTACGAATAATTAGGTCGGAAGTAATGTTGCTACCGTTGAAGAAACGGCTTGCCTGCGACATAGCCTTCACTCCCGCCACACGAAACATCGCGCTCTCGTTGCCGCCATACTTGGTTGGGTCAAGCGTCAGTACTGAGATTAAATACTGCTGTTCGTAATCATCCACCGCCCGAACGCCCTCAAACGGAGCATTCTCATACATACGTATGAGGAAATTAGTCAAAGCCGTCTTTTCTTGATTATAGCTTTGCGCATTGGATACACTCCCCATTAAAATCACAAGCGCCACAAAAACGATTTTCTTCACCATACCATAATATTGTTATAGGTTACTGACTTGGGCTGGTTCTTTCCATAAGCCACTCCGACTTCCTTTGCTGCAGCGATCCGCTCACGCTCTATGATAGTATCGTCTTTCTGTCGCTGACGGGCCATCGCCATATTGTCCTCATACTGCTTCATCTTGAAATCCCAATTCCTTTGCTCTTTTGCTTCTGCCTTTTCAGCCGCTTCCTTGGCCGCTTTTGCCCTTGCCGCTTCTACATTGCGAAGATGACGGTTTATTTCACTCACCAGTTTTTGTGCCTCTACCTGCGCCGAAGATTGAGGGTCGACACTGCCAAGTGTTGACAAAGCCTCGTTGGCCGACGCATAATCGCGTTTGGCGAGCCATTGGTTTCTGGCTTTCTGCACAAGTGCATTGCCATCATTGTCCAGTTTCGATTGGTACACCTCCACGGCTTTTGCCATACATTTCTCGTAGCACTCGGCACATACTTCTGGTACAGCCACCAGTTTCGCAATTGCTGCATCATACTTTCGCTGTTGCGCAAGGGTGTTGGCTTCAGTAAGAATGAACTGGCAGTTGTTGGCATAGTACTCTCCAATCTTTCGCTCTGCATTCTCAACAAACGTCTTCAGTTTAGGATTGGCTGGCTTTAGTTGATTAAAAGCCTTTATCATACTCTGCGCATCACTTTGCCCTATGCCAGCCACATTGAAAACAACCGATTCATAGACCTTGTTGTCAATCACATCGCCGATGAACATCGTCACCTCCATCTTCTGCGAGATTTTGACAGGGGTGGTGGGGGCCACATCCTTGCTGGTAACGTTCACTTTGGCTGTCATTACAAAGCGGTCGGTCAGTCCATTGCTGGCCAAGCCATACTGCGTAGCCACTTGCTGCATCTTGGTTTCCAATGCCGCGCGCGCATCTTCCGGCACGTTGGGCAATGTCGGCACCACTACATTGATAGCCACACGGCCATAATCCTGTGCCATTGCCATTGTTGCCATCAGTATTGCAACAATCACTATTGTTATTCTCTTCATTGTTTCCTCCTTTCTATTTTTCTCCTAGAACAAGTATGGCCTCGCCCAATCCCCGCTGCATCACCTTGGCAGTAATCTCGTATGGTGCTTTGGCCAAGTGTTTGCGAAGCTGTGTGGCGAAGGCGCGGGCATCCATTGCATTGCCCTTCTCGTCATAGAACGGTATGCGCACCTGCTCGAATTGCAGGAAGTTTTCTGTGCCGTCGCTGAGGTTGAACACACCTTTGACGGTATGCTCACGCATCCACTGCTGTATGCAGTCGGTCAACTCTTCGCCGTCATACTCCTCTTCGAGGTCTTTGCCCCAGCTGTCCCAACAGCGAACGGTGAAGACAATCTCACGGCCGTTCTTCTTCAGGTCACGGAAATAGTTGTCCATCTGTTTGTCGAAAGCCTTGATGTTGCTGCCCACGGCACACTCCAACAGCTCGGGCGTGGAGAGGTTCGACGGCTCGCAGGTGCCTGTAGCAGTAGCGATGCGCTTGCTGGTGTAACTGTCGAAAGCCTCCAGTGTGAAAGTGACGATGCGGCCTGTACTTTCTTTGCGGATAACCCAATCCACGTTGATGATAATGTCACTCTTGGTGCGGCGCTTCAACTGGTCGAGAGGGCTCTCCACCAGCGATGCCCCACTGGTTTTGCTTGTCGTTACGTTGTCCTCGGCCTGTCGGGTGCTGATGGCCTTTATCTCCTGTTCGCAGTCTTTCAAGCTGTAGCCCATATCGGTCATCATCTGACCTATCTTGGCGATGACGGGCTTGATTTCGAGGTCTTCCTGAAAGGCCCGCGAGTAATCAGGCACACGCACTTTGGTGCCCTGATTATTGTAGGTGGTGGTAAAATAACGCTGCGTACACCAGTTATCGCTTGGCACAATCATCAGCGTCGGCTTCTTTTCTTGTGCTGTGGTCACCACAGCCATAAGGCACAGAAGAAGTGTTGTAAGAATGTGTTTCATATTCAAATAAGTTTTAATTTCTCTGAACTTACCCGGAAAAGGTAATACTCCAATTGTTCTGCATCAACTCCAATTCTTTCCGCTTCCTGATGTAATGCCAGTAATTGAGCAATATAACCCAGATTACAATAATCCTTTAATTCTTCAAATTTTCTAAAAGCATTCAACGTATGACTTGTAATTGCAAGTGCTCTTTTCCCATTCAAATTCAGTCTGAATGCATAAAAGATTATGCTGACAGTACTATCTGCTATCCCGTTTATCCCAGTTAATCTCCCATATAACCTAACAAAATCATTGCCAATCTCATTAATATATGCAGCAATGTGCTGCAACTCATTCAAAACGACAAGGACGGGCGTGTCTTTTATTTCGTTCGGGAATGCCCACATCATTGCCTTTACAATTCGTTCCTGTTCGTTTATTGTCTTAATTATGTCATTTCTTGTAATTATTTTATTTCCCTTTTTGATCTTTAGCGAATTGTATACAGTCTCAACAATAGGATATTGGTTGCTCTCAATGAGTCCTGTCCATTGCACAGGATAATACATTGTTATTATTTGATCTTCAAGATTACTATTCCTGATTATGTCAATTTGATTGATTAACTTTTTCATAATTGTGTTGTTTAAATGGATTATTCATCCGGCCATGAATAAAACCCATAGCAATTTTTCAGATATGAATCAGCGTACTTTAACTGTTTTTCAGTTAATATTGGAATAGTGCTTTTTTTTAATTCATCATCTAAAAACCTTTCGAAATCAGGCTGAATTGATTTACAATTCCTATAAATAGACATATGGGTAGCTTCATAGAATGATAATATTAGGAATGGTTCATTAATGTGAGCATCCATTGTGTAGTTTGTTTTTCTTATAAAAATATATGGGCTTCTTTGTTCAAGAGTAGGCGTAACCCTTATTTGAGTAATCGTTTGTATATCATTAAGTGGTACGATAAATGGGACATTATGTAAAACAGTATTGCTGTTGCAGTCTCTCTTCGTCTGACCTCTATCGTAGTTGTTCCAAGAACACGGAGAAACACTAGTGATATCAACATTTTTTCTTCTTTCGTATTTGGCTTCCTCGTCCCCTTTAAACCAATCAGGCCAATGGATATCTACATAATCATTTATCCAATTAGTTTTTCCATATACAAGATACTTTGTGTTGTTATTATCTTCTATAATAAAATCATATTTTACAATGTCCAAAAGATAGTATAAATCATCCGGCAAAGGATTTATTAAATAGCCGACATTATACTTATAAAACTTAAAACCAGACTTTTGCAATGGACCTATTTCATCTATCGTTTTGGCTAATGAGCTGAAAGTATTATTCAGGATGGTAAGGAACTGCTTCGTTATTTGATTTTCGATACATTTCACGGAAATCTTTATTGTCGCATATTTACTTTTATCAAACTCTCCATGATTTCTATCTTCCATTGGCCAGTTTGGGTCATTAATTATTGGATCAGAAACGCTAATAGAATAATCGAAGATAGGTCGCAAAGAATTAAGCTGCTTGATCATATTTTCGATAGCAATTTTTTCATTTTTCTTCTTAAATTCATACATTCGTAGATTCGCCCCGAAAGTAGCGCCAGCAAACTCACATTCTGAGCCCTTACTTTGGGCGTAACTGACCAGCTTGGCAAGAGACACAGTAACATTGATTGTGACCGATGTGTTTCCATTTGGTAGAGTAACGGCAGCAATTTCACTATACTTTTGAATGTTGCCACTTGAGACGGTGGCTATCTCATCCTTTACCAATTCATCATTGAGAATTTCAGTGTTGGCGGACACAAATGTACCAAACGTCTGCTCAATTGCAGATCGCAAAGCGTTGTCAATGGCCTGCGTTTTGGTTGCTCCGTCAGCGGAGACGACTAAAGTTACCTCTTGGGGTGCTTTCTGCGCAAATGCTATTGTCCCACAAAAGCATATTGCTAATAATACAAGTTTTTTCATTATTTATTTATTTTTAATCAATTGTTTATTCATTATTTCCAGCAGCCATAGGGCAGATTTTGTTAATTCTGCGGCCACATCGTATTCTTTTCCGTCTACAAATTGCGCGGCATTATCCAACCAAGAGCTTGCAAGGTTAGCTAAATCCTTCTCAATCTCTTTAGTGAAGACAAATGCCGGATCCTCAACGTTGCCATATTCTTTGAGGATAAAATCTCGTATGTATTCAAAGGCACCAATTGGGTAACTGATATCAATACTTCTGTTCATAAAATTGTATTTTATGTGGATTTCTCATTCCCGAAAGACAATAAAAAAGCCGTGAACTTGATTCTTTGTTCCGATGGAGGCTCTGGTAAACCCTTACTGCAACAAGAAAGCTCACGGTGCCGTGAGCGTTTCTCCTTTCTTGAAGTAGTAAGTAACCAAAAATTTGCAGATTTTCAGGTACACCAAGAAAAGCGAATACGCTTCAATATGTCTTTATTTTTCTACTATTCTCTTTGTTTTATGCCTTATATTGTTATTATTGGTTTGACGGTGCAAAATTACGAATTAATTTTCAATCGGCAAAATGTTTCCGCAGGCGGGGTGCCTGCGGAGCGGATTTGTGCGCCAAAAAACGGGCGGCATAGCCCCTGCCCTGCCGTCGGGAAGGGGGCGGCGCGCCCTCTCGGCAGGGCAAAATTTTATGTTAATTTTTAACTTAATCTTATCAATTTCTACTGAAGTAGAATTTAGTAAGAATTTGATAAGAGTTTGGGTAGAATTTGGTAAGAAGATGGTACCTCGAAATCAGGCAGTTGAGGGAAGGCAAAATTAGGGCTATTTTTAACAGTTTTTAAGTTAAAATCGCCTCAAAAAGTGTTAAAAACACGAATGCAAAAAGATGATTTGGGGATAAAAATTTAACAATTCGGTGACGGTTGTTTCGGAGTTCCTACCAATGTGCGAGGAACTATTTTTCAAGACGAAGAGCGTCGTAAAAGTCGGGGCTGATTCTGTGCGCTGCACCTTGGGTGGCAAAAAAAAATCAGAATCGGCCATTTCGAAGAAGGATCGTCCTATCTGTACAGCACCAATACAACGATTGAAGAGACCGACAATAGGATTTCGACGGCAAAGACAATATTGCCCAACGTTTTCTTCTGTTTGCTCAAACCGTCATATTTTTTCACAATCCTGCGCTTGAATAGCGGAACAACAACCACAAGTATCATCGAAAAAAGCAACGACAGGCCAAGCACCACGTCCGACGGAAAGGCAGCAGTAATCAAAGCAGCCGCCGCAATGACGACAACGTATACCATAATCCCGAACAAAACGGCGTGTTCAAGTGCCGGGCTTTCCCTGTCGGGTTTGCTATAGAGTTTGTAGCATCGATAATACAAATATGTGACTGGTTCTATCATAATCAGGACTATAACCGACTGGGCAATTTAAACGCGACGAAAGCAGTTTTATTGCCGGCGGACAAAATAAATTATGCCTTAGTGCGTTACGATAAGTGCTGTATACTGTCATTAAACAATCGCTATGTTTCTGGAAACGCAACATATAGAGAAGAATTTCGGCACCTACCGTGCCCTCGACGACATCAATATCGGGGTGCGCGAGGGGACGATTTTCGGCCTGCTCGGGCCCAACGGGGCGGGCAAAACGACGCTGATACGCCTCATAAACCGCATTGCGCGGCCCGACCGCGGACGCATACTGCTCGACGGGCGCGAGATGACCGACGACGACGTGCGCCAGATAGGCTACCTGCCCGAGGAGCGCGGCCTGTACAAGAAGATGCGCGTGGGCGAACAGGCCGTCTACCTGGCTCGCCTGAAGGGACTTACGCGCGCCGAAGCCGAGCATAGACTGATACGTTGGTTTGAGCGCTTCGGCATCGAAAGCTGGTGGAAACGTCCCGTCGAGGAGCTGTCGAAGGGTATGCAGCAGAAGGTGCAGTTCATCGTCACCGTGCTGCACGAGCCGCGCCTGCTGATTTTCGACGAGCCTTTCAGCGGCTTCGACCCGGTCAACGCCACGATGCTGAAAGAGGAAATCCTGGCGCTGCGCCAGAAGGGTGCCACGGTGATTCTGTCGACGCACAATATGGCCTCGGTCGAAGAGCTGTGCGACGACATTGCGCTGATAAACAAGTCGCAAGTGGTGCTGAGCGGCGGCGTGGACGAGATACGCCGCTCGTTTGGCCGCAACGAATACGAGGCGGTGGTCGACGACGGGCAGACGGTCCGCTGCACGCTGCAGGAGGGGCAGAACGCCAACCAGCTGTTGCAGCAGCTGATGCAAAGCCACACCATCTGCTCGTTCCGCGAGCTGCTGCCTTCGATGAACGACATTTTCGTCGAAGCCGTGACGAAAGGAGGTGCGCGATGAGCAAGACCCTGCTGGTTATTGGCCGCGAATACCTTACGCGCGTGCGCAAGCCCTCGTTCTGGCTACTGACGGTGCTGGTGCCGGTGCTGTTTGCCGCGCTCTATGCCATACCTATCTACCTGGCCCTGAAGCCCGCCGAGCGGTCGGTGGTGCTGGTGGCCGACGAGTCGGGCCTGTTCGGCGGCCTGGACCGCGACGACACGCTGCGCAGCGACAGCCGTTTCAGCTCGACCGACAACATCGAATACCGCTATGCGGCAACGCTGGAATACGCTAAGCGACAGATGGATGCCGACGAGGACATCGGTGCCATCCTCTACGTCCGCAGCCGCGCCAGCGAGGCCATTCCCACCGATGCCTGCCTCTACTACAAGAGCGACCTGCCGCCGCAGCAGGTGCGCTACGACGTGGACCGCCAGCTGCAGCGCATACTGCGCAACCGGCTGCTGCAGGCCCATGGCATCAGCGACGACGAATACGCCCTGATAAGCAACACCAAAATCAACCTGCGCACCGAGGACCTGACGACGGGCCGCGAGGCCTTCCTCGAGGTCAAGAGCGGGCTTGGGCTGGTGCTGTCGATACTTATCTATTTCGTAATCTTTATGTTCGGCGCGCAGGTGATGCGCGGCGTGGTCGAAGAGAAATCGAGCCGCATTGTCGAGGTCATTGTCTGCTCGGTGCGCCCGTTCCAGCTGATGATGGGCAAGGTGGTGGGCATCGCCCTGGTGGGCCTGACGCAGTTCCTGCTGTGGGTGGCGCTGACGGGCGTGGCCCTGGTGGGCATCCAGGCCGCCAACGGCGACCTGTTCAGCGCCGCAGCGCAAAAACACGACCTGACCGAGCTGGCCACCAAGGGCACCGACGCCACCCTGCAGATGCAGCAGGCCGACCAGATGGCCGCCCTGCCCAGCATCGTCGAGGGCATAGCGTCGATCGATTTCGGCCTCATCGTGCCGCTGTTCCTCTTCTTCTTCATCTTCGGCTATCTGCTTTACGCCACCCTCTTTGCCGCCGCCGGCGCGATGAGCGACAACGACACCGACACGCAGATTGTGTCGATGCCGCTGACCATACCGCTGCTGGCCACCCTGCTGTGTATGCCGGCGATGGTCGACGCGCCCTCGGGCGTGCTGAGCCAGGTGCTGTCCATCATCCCCTTCACGTCGCCCGTGGCGATGATGCTGCGCATACCCTTCGGCGTGCCCACGGGCCAGGTGGTCCTGTCGATGGCACTACTGCTGGTCTCCATCCCCGTCTTCACGTGGCTTTCGGCCCGCATCTACCGCAGCTCCATCCTGCGCTACGGCCTGCTGGCCAACTGGAGGAAGAAGAAATGACGAAAAAACGTTAACTTTAACCTTAACGTTAACTTTAGAATGGCTACAGCATTCCAACCGTGATGGCCAGTTAAGGTTAAGGCTAACGTTAACTACTCTCATTGGTTTTCGAGTGCTTCCAACGTATCTATCAGCACTTTGAGGGCTGCGTAGTAGCGTTCGTCGGGGGCTTTGAGGACGGTTTTTACATTGAGGTACACGACCACCACCGAAGCGCCGCTGTGGTTGAAGATGGCACGAGAGATGTAGTTACGCTCTTCCTCAAGGCCAAAGCACTTGCTGCCGTGGGTGGTGAACGAAAAGTTGAAAGTGAAGTCCTTGCGGGCGGCGGAATGGACAGTCACCTCGGCAGATACGGTGCGGAGACGCTCGCAGAACGACTCGACCCACTGGTGGTCGCCGTCGGCCACGTGCGAGCCCTCGAAACGGTAGCCCTCCGTGCCTGTCGGCATTCCCCACTGCACCTCGATGTCGGCCCGTCCGCTGGCGCCACTCGTCAGTATCAGCACACGCTGTCCGCGCCTGATCCGCCCCAAGTCGGCCACGTAGTCACTGAGGGCTTCCGGAGCGTCCTTGTCAGCGGCTTCCATCTTCGCAAAACACTCGCCTGTGAGCTGGTTCAACTCGGTAGCGGCACCGTATAAACGGCGCTCGCGGCTGATGATGTTGCAGTCGGGGCAGTTTTCGTCGAGGGTGGCCATCAAGTGCGAGAGGCCGTATTCGGTGGCCCCGATGGGGTTGACCAGCACCAGCTGCCGGTTTTCGTCCCATCGGCGGTAGCCGTAGCTGGTGTTGCTTCTCAGGTGGCGTTCCACGACCGTCAAATCGTTCGCACGCAGGTTCTCTTCGCTCTTCATCGGCCGCAGCCGCATATCGTCCGACGAGCGCACGGCTTCCAGTATCTCGTTGTCAGTGAGCATACAAATGGCGCGCAGGTAGTCGACCGAGAGGTAGCGGGGCGGTGCCGAACGCGGATGCCCGTCGTCGCTCATCAGCAGGAGTTTCCTCTTGGAATGCTGCGACTCGAAGCGCTGGTAGAGCAGGTTGCGGCGTTCCTCGAGTTCCTCTTCCTTGCGGGTGGCCTCGATGGTCTCGATGAATCCGGAGCCTATCAGGCCTGCCGGCACGGCGAAGATGGCGATGCCCAGCACGCCCACCAGCACCGCAATCAGGCGGCCCCATAAGGTAATCGGCGGCGTGTCGGCAAAACCGCCGGGGTCGCCGATGTATTGCATAAAGGCCCACACCACGCTGCGCCAGCCGTTGTCGTAGACCTCGGGCTGCGCCTGGTGTTCGACGAAGAAGAGCAGGAACGACAGGATAAGCGTCACGATGCAGAGGAACTGCAGCGAGATCCACAGCTCGCGCCGCTTGGAGCGGAAGGCGTCGCCCAGCAGGCGGAATGACTTCATATAGCGGAACACGCGGAGTAGGCGGAACACGCGGAGCACCTTCAGCGCCGAGTAGGGCACGGGGAAGAGCAGGGCGAGGTAGAAGCTGTAGGTCGAAACGATGTCGACAAGGCCGTAGAACGACAGGCAGTAGCGCACACGGCCCCAGAAGCCCTTGTACTTGGGGTCCAGCAGGTCGGCACACCAGATGCGCAGCGTCACCTCGACGGTGAAGACCGCCGTGGTGAAGATGTCGATGGCGCGGAGCCATCCGCCGTAGCGAAGGCTGATGCTGTCGAAGGTGGAGAGGAACACCTCGACGGTACTGATGATGATCAGGCCGATGATGGCCCAGTCCACCTTGTTCTCCCACTGCCGCGTCTCCAATCGGTCGTCGAAGACGCGGTTCAGCTGCTGCTTAATCTTCTGCATCCTCCAAAAGAAAGTGAATAGTGAACGTAATCACTTCTTCTTTGCACGTTCGCGCTCGCGGGCGAGGTCTTCCTTGGCACGCTCGATCTCGCGCTTGAGGTCTTCGATGTGACGGTCGTGGGCAGCGGCGTGGGCAATCTTGGCCTTGCGGTAGTTGACGCGACTGGTGGGCGAACTGGCACCCTTGGCCAGGTTGGCGTAATGCTCGTTGTCGCGCTTCTTGGCCTCGCGCTCCGTGGCCACACGGGCCCGCAACTCGATGAGTTTCTTGCGGTAGTATTCTACGCTCATAGTGTTGGTTATTTGAGTTTATAGGTGTCGGAAACTTTCTTCCAATAGGTGCAGTTCTCTTTCTTGGTGCGGACAACATCAAGCATAAATACACCCACGAACTTGTAGAGGTTCAAGCCAAAGTCGTCACGCTGTCGGAAAAAGACAACCCGTTTATGGTCGAAGGTGCTCAAAGCAGTGGGTACGTGATTAGGGTAACCTTTCTCTTTTTTTGGTCGTTCTTCAATGAGATTTCCATCCTCCAAGAGTTTGTTTTCCCATAATCTATTGGTGGCATCGGGGGCCCACAGCATAGTCTTTTCGTCGATGTCGGCACCTGCTGCACGAAGGAAACCTTTGTGTTTGGCCTTGATGCCGAAAATGTCACAAGCATCGTCGATGGTCTGGACATAGATATTGTCGTCCACATTCAGGCAACCTTTCTTCTTGTAGTACTTGGCATCGTGCAAAACATAGCCATCCCACGGAACGAACTTGTCGCCCAAGTTCTTGATGCGACTTCGGATTTCCTCCACCACTTTCTCGATGTCCTTGTGGACTGCTTCAAGCGGCTGGTCGCAGTTGACAACCCTGACATCCACCTTGCCGCGCTTTGCCACTTCCGCATTGCGAAGCCTGTCGCGCTCCCTCTGTTCTTCGCTTGTGTAATGGTACTTCTCGTTGACTTCCACCACCATCTTCACCTGCGGCAGATAAAGATCGGCCAAAGCATACTTGTCCTTCTCTCCACGATTGACATACTGCTGAAAGACAAACTGCACACGGTCATCGCCCAACCGATGCCAGATACGCTGGATTACATACGTTTCAAACGGTTTGCGAGAGATGGATTTGAAGGAGTATGCAAGATATTGTAGTTTAAAATCTTGAGTTGACATAAAAGTATTCTAGATTTAATTGGAACAATAGTCTGAAGAATACGCAGGGGCTTTCTTCCCACATTTTCAACAAAATGTTTCGCCTCCGAAGGTTTTAAGTTTGTGTGCTATAATCTATAATATTTTATTTGTTAGCACTTTAATGGTTGAAAGTCATTGGCAAGCACATAGCCTGCCAATGACTGTTGCCAACGGTTTACTTGCCGGCGGCGGTGATGGTGATGCCGTTGTCGGCCAGGGCGCTGTCGTCGGCGTTGGCCACCTGGACCTTGATGCCATAGAGCTCCTTCACCTTGTCCTCGAAGTTGCCAACCTGCATATTGCCACGCACGGTCAGCTCGCCACCCTTGGCGTCGTTGGCGCGGATGGATGCGAGGGTTGCATCGTCGTCGGCGAAGCGGGCGCCGTTATAGACGCGCAGGGTCGAACCAAAAGCTTTCTTGAATTCGGCGCGAAGGGTCTTCACCTTCATATTGCCGGTCATTTTGATGTCTGCCATAATATTAAAACGTTTTAAATTAATAAATGTAGCCTGTCAGGTTGGCAACCCGACAGACCGTGAATTGTCTCTTTTAGATGATTTCGAATTCGGTGCGACGATTCTCCGGAGCCATCGGGTCGTCGGCGTTCTTGGGCTGGCTGCTGCCAAAGCCTGCCGCTTCGAGGCGGCTGGCATCGATGCCCTCGTGCTCGGTCAGGAAGGTGACGGCGGCCTGGGCACGGGCTTCGCTCAGCTTCTGATTGTGCGCCGCATCGCCTTCGGCGCTGGTGTGGCCGGCGATGCGCAAGCGCAACTCAGGATAATCTTTCATCAGCTTGGCCAGGTCGTGCAGCACAAACTTGGCATCCTCGCTGAGGTCGGCCTTGTCCTTCTGGAACTCGGCGGCGTTGAAATTGTCCTCTATCTGCTCCAGCTTCTGGATATAGACAGTGTCGGTGACGGTCTGCACCACGGTGTCGGTGACGGTGACCACCTGCGACTCCGCTTTGGGACGACACAGCAGGGCCAGCACAATGCCAACAATAGCCAGCGCCAGCAGCAGCCACACCCACCAGGGGATGTGTTTCTTCTCAACTTCGCGCACGACTTCTTTCTCCACGATTTTTTCAACCACGACGGGTTTCCAGTTGTTGAGATATTCAAGCTCGAATTTGCCGCGCTTGCCACGGGCACCTTCCTCGAAGGAAGCCACATAGATGTCGTGCTGCTTGGCGCATTCAACAAGCTGCACAAGCATAGCCTCTGTCCACATCTGACGCACAGCGACGGTGTCGCCATTTTTCAGCGTGAGCATCTCTGACTTGCCGGTCTCTTTGTTGATGTCCTCATAGAAGTAGTTTGTCTTGAGCGACTTCTCGGGGTCTTCGTTGTCCTTGTGTTGCTTGAGTGCATCCACATATTCCTTGCGTTCTTTAGGGCCGAGGAACATCTTGTTCTCACCGAGGCCCACTTTGCTGCCAGGGAAAGCCCGGTTCAGCTGCTCGACGGTGGCGTCGGGATGAATCAGCAGGTAGGCGTTGGCAATGCCAAGAGCTGTACGGCTCTTGTTTTCGCTGCGCACCAGCACTTTGGCGGTGTTGGGATAATTGGTTGTCTGTATTTCACTCATAATATTAAGATTTTAATTGTTTTTATGCAAAAATGATTCCTTTGCCACGCTTGGTGGCGTTGTAGTCCATCAGTATCTCCTTGATGCGGCGGCAGTCGCGCTTGCTGAGGCAGTAGGCGGTGATGGTGCCGCCCACGGCCTTGATTTCGATGTCGGCACCGATCAGGTGCTGGTCTATCTTGATGCGACGGATATAGCGGAAAGCCAGCACATCCTCGTCGACGCCTATCATTGTCAGGTTGCGCTTGCGCACGGTGATGGTCTCCTCGTCGGTGTCGACGATGATGTGCCACGGAGTGGCGGCGTTGATAATCTTGCCATTGGCGGCCAGGGCCGCTTCGGTGGATGTTGCTTCAAAACGCATAAGCAAATTGTTGTTTCTCGTGCTCGCCGCGGGCTGCCTGCCCGACGGCGATGTTGTTGTTAAATTGTTTTGTTTTCTGTGTGCAAAATTACGAACAATTCACTTTGGCTGCTTGTTTCTAATTTGGTTCTTTTTGTATACACCTATATATCAACCATCTTCCAGAGCGCATAGCACCAGATTGCGACCACAGGACATACAAAAAAAAGAGCGCGGGTCTATGCCGTCTTGCCTATCCCGTGCACCGAGGCTCTCACGTCAATGGTCCGCATCCTCACACCAATGTAGAAACCAGGGTTTTCTCCGCCCGTTGTACAGTATATGTACAGTATTTGTACAGTATTTGTACGCTTCGGAAGCGTACA
>DFHL01000068.1:42352-50206 GCA_002371315.1 Bacteroidales bacterium UBA3724
ATACTGTACATATACTGTACAACGGGCGGAGCGGGTAGTGAAAATCAGTGTGTTGCAGAGGCCAAAAATCAGACTTTTCCAAACAGCGGGGTTTGCCACGCAGTGCGGCCCACCCGTTTCCAGCAGGGCGGGGTGCGTCGCACTATGCAAACATACTTTACAACAAAATCAGGACTATTTCACAACTCTATCGAAGCTCAATAGATGTATAGTATTGTGATTATCCGCTTTTTGCCACTATGTTTCAGCCCTCGACCTTGTCGGGGAACGGCACAGGCTATTGTGATTCCCCGCTTTTTGCCACTATGATGTAGTGCCGCATTGGGGGATTTTCGCAACTTTGCAGACGGTAGTCGCCGTCAGTAGCCTTTGATGTTCAGTTTGGCGAAATTGGTGTCGGCTTTGTAGCGTTCCAGCGCCTCGGCAGGGACAAGCACCAAGGGGTTGGGGCTTTCCTGGACGAAGCTGAAGGTGGTGGCGGTCACCTTGGGCGGCTGCGGCGAGCGGAAGCGGATGGTGTCGAGGTTGCGGTAGCCGTATAGGTTGCCCGAGCCCAAATATTTGAGTCCCAGCCCGAACTCCACATAGCGGCAGTTGAAGAGCACGCAGATGCCGTCGTTGTCGATTTCCTCTATCTGGTCGGGGATGACGAGGCGATGGATGCCGCAGCCGTAGAAGCAGCTGGGGTCTATCCTGCGCAGCGTTGAGGGGAAGTGTATGCGCTCAAGGTTGTAGAGTTCCGAAAGTGAGCGCTCGCCCAGATGCGTCAGCCCCTCCTCTATCCAGATGTCCTTCACGCCCCAATAGGCCCACTCGAAGAGGTGCTCGCAAAGGGTGTCGACGGTGTTGGCAATGATTAGGTCCTTCATCGACACCGTGTTGCCGAAGCGGCCGTACTTGTCGGGCTCCTTCTTGACGTGCAGCCGGCGGCTCTCGACACGGCAGGCGCTGATGTGCTCGCAGTTGTCGAAGACGTGGTCGCCAAGGTATTCAAGGCCTTCGGTGAGCAGCAGGGTGTCGCCCAGGTTGGTGCAGCCCGAAAAGGCCTCGTCGCCGATGCGGCGCAGCGTGGACGGGAAGCGGACCCGGGTCATCGCCTGGCATTGGAAGAAGGCGCGGTCGGCTATCTCCCTGAGCGGATAGAGGAACAGGCCGTGCCGTATTTTTTCGGGCAGGACAAGGTCGCCGGCGACGGTGTCGTAGCCCACAATGTGCGCTTCCGAATCTACTATCTGCACCCTCAATTCCTGTCCGTCGCCAAGCGCATAGCTGAATGGCTTGCTGGTGAAATGGAATGCCATCATATAGACAAGGCACAGCACGCCAGCGACGGCCAATGCGATTGGCACTCCGGCCCAATTGCGGCGTTTCAGTGCCTTCCCGACGGCCTCGGCCGAATGGTAGCGGCTGTCGCGGACCTGCCGGCAGCAGCGTTTTGCAATTCTTCTATAACGGTGTGGCACAAGCTGCTGCAGAATGCGGCCCAGACTGTATATGTCCGAACGGCAGTCGAGCGGACCGCCCTGCAACTGCTCGGGCGACGCATAGCTCAAGGTGTAGGCGGGCTCTTTGAAGACGGCATAATAGTCAGTGTCCGACAGGCCGAAATCGATAACGCGAACGTTGTCGCCATTGCGGGTTATGAGGATGTTGCTGGGCTTCAAGTCGCGGTGCACGACCTGCAGCGAGTGCCAATAGCCCATTGCGTCGAGGAGCTGGGTCAGGACCCTTTTGCGCAGGGCCAGCGAGGGCTTGCGCTGCGCCAGCCATTCGTCGAGCCTATAGCCTTCCACGTATTCCATCACTATACACAACCCTATATCAGACACATCCTCAATAGAATAGACGCGCACGATATTAGGATGGTTCAGCTGGACCATTATCTCAAACTCTTTGCGCAGCAAGGAATGGCACAATTCGTTGTCGGCATACTGAGGCTTCAACCCCTTGAGCAGGAAATGCTTTCCATAGCGGACAGCGTGCACCAGGCGGTTGTAGCCCTCCGACGGGATTTCCTCGCGGTTGGTGAATGAATTCTCGAGCGTATAGCGTTCTGAATTGTTGTCAATTACCCTGCCAGAACTTTCGATATCAGTTTCGTTTTCCATAGTGCAAAAGTACTTCATTTTTGGCAAGCGAGCAAAACACAGGCAAAAAGAAACAGAAAAGAAATAATTTTTACTCGTAACTTTGCAGTTCGGTTTATGTTTATGCTATGAGCAACAACAAGCAGAATATCACCATCTTGTGCTCGCTTGTCGAGCAGGCTGCCGACCATCGGATCAGCACATCGTCCGATTTTGCGTTCCTTTCGGGATGCATTCAAGGACGGCTGAAGCAGACGGTAAGCGTCAGCACACTTGAACGGATATGGGGGTATGTCGACGGGTACCAAAATATACGCGAAAGCACGCTCGACATACTGGCGCGTTTTGTTGGTTTTCCCGACTGGAAGACCTTTGTGGCCGACTACTGCAACGTGCCGTCGGCGCAAAGCAGCCACCGCATCGCGGCAACGTCGTACAGCGCCGACCAGATACCCCAAGGCACGCTCATCGCCATCGAGTGGAACCCCAACCGGCGCTGCCTGCTGCTTCATCTTGGTGGCGGCCGCTGGCGTGTGGAGCAAAGCATCAACTCAAAGCTGTCGATCGGCGACACATTCTGCTGTCAGCGGTTCATTCTCAACGAACCACTCTATTTGAACGACTTCAAACACGGGGACGACGATTCAGCGCTGTTCGTTGTCGGCAACCGCGGCGGCCTGACCAAAATCGCCTTTGTCAAGGAGGCATAACGCGCGAAAAGCGCACGCAGGCCAGCGCACAGATGCACTCAAAATGACTTAAACCCGAAGGCCAACATTTTCAACGCCTTACGAACGAAAAGAAAACTTTTTACTCTATTTTTTTAAAATAAATTTTTCCATTATCCAAAAAGTTCGTAATTTTACACCCAGTAAAAAATGAAAGAAAAACGTTGGATAATAAGGAAAGATTATGATATAGAGGTTGTTGAAAAACTTGCGGATTCTTTGGGTGTGGACAAAATTATTGCCACACTGCTTGTAGAACGTGGTGTCACTACTTTCGAGGAAGCCAAGCACTTCTTCCGTCCGAGTTTAGACCAACTTCACGATCCGTTCTTGATGAAAGATATGGATCGTGCCATTGCGCGCATAAACGACGCCATCCGCAAAAAGGAACGTATGCTTATCTATGGCGACTACGACGTCGACGGCACATCGGCCGTGGCGCTGGTCTACTCGTACTTCCACACGCTCCACTACAACATCGACTTCTATATTCCTGATCGCGATACCGAAGGATATGGCATATCCTTTCAGGGTATCGACTACGCCAAACGCACTGGCGTCAAACTGATTATAGCCCTCGACTGTGGAATAAAGGCCGTCGAGCAGGCTGAATACGCGAACCAGTTCGGCATCGACATCATCGTCGGCGACCACCACCTGCCAGGCGAGGTGCTGCCAAACTGCTGCGCCGTTCTCGACCCCAAGCGCGAGGACTGCCCCTACCCCTACAAGGAGCTGTCGGGCTGCGGCATAGGCTTCAAAATCGTCGAGGCCTATATGGAGCAGAAAATCGGCGTGCGCCTATGCGACTCGGCATCGGAGCTGAACGACGCGCAAAGAAAGAACCTCGAGATGCTGAAGCTGAAGCTGCTGCGCTATCTGGACCTCGTTGCCGTCAGCATCGCGTCGGACATCGTGCCGATGACGGGCGAAAACCGCGTGCTGGCCTCCTTCGGTCTCAAGGTCATCAACACCTGTCCGCGGCCGGGCCTCGAAGCCATTCTGACCTACGGCCACATCGAGCCCCGTTCGAAAGAGGACCGTGCCGGACATCCCGAGAAGGAATCCTACTTCGTCAAGGACCTGAACATCAGCGACCTCGTCTTCCTCGTCGGACCGCGAATCAACGCCGCCGGACGCATCCACAGCGCTTTCGACTCGGTGCGACTGCTGCTGGCCGAGAACCGTGAGGTGGCATCGCGTCTGGCCGAAGAGATAAACAACTACAACACAGAGCGCAAAGACCTTGACACACTGGCTACAGAAGAAGCCAAACGGCGTCTCGACACCGACCCGACGCTTGCCAGCCGCCACACCATCGTGCTCTTCGGCGAAGAATGGCATCGCGGCGTGGTTGGCATCGTCGCCTCGCGCCTGGTCGAGGCCTACTACAGGCCAACCATCGTGCTGACCCGCTCGACCGACGACCTCTATGTCGGCTCGGCACGCAGCATCAAGGAGTTCGACGTCCACGCCGCCCTCGAAGAATGCAGCGACCTGCTCGAGCATTTCGGTGGCCACAAGAGCGCCGCCGGCGTGTCGATCCGTCCCGAGAACTTCGAGCGTTTCGTTGAGCGGTTCGAAGAGGTCGTAAGCCACACCATACCGCCCGAGGCTACAACCCCCGAAATCGAAATCGATGCCGTTGTGCGCTTCTCGGACATCACGCCCAAGTTCCTGCGCATCCTCAAGCAGTTCTCGCCTTTCGGACCCGACAACAACGTGCCCGTATTCCGCACCAACCACCTGGAGAGCAACCCATTGCAGCCTCCGCGCATCGTTGGCAGCAACCACCTCAAGTTCTCTGTGCTCTCGTCCGACAGCCCCAACTCCTACCCTGCCATCGGCTTCCAACTGGGCGAGTACTATAGCCGCGTCAGCCGCCAGGAGATGTTCGACGTCTGCTACCAGCTCGAAGAGAACTATTGGCGCGGCAAGACCGAGATACAGCTCAACGTGAAGGATATAAAGTTTGGTAATTAATCAAGTATTAATACCTTTATAATAAGGTTCATCCTCAAAAACATACAAGAGGATGAACCCTATTTTTTAGTTCCAAAAGCCGTTGCCTTCGTTCCAAATACTGTGTTCGTTATAGTCTTCTACCTGTTCGCTTTGGCTAGTTTCCCAAAACATTATCTGGTCAAGAATTGGATTTGAGGCACTAAAGCCCCTTTCCACCTTAAATGAAACCACCGTCAATTGCGGTGCTACATATTCTTTTCTATTTTCCATATAATATGTTGATTTATGTTATTCTCCATTAATTGTTAATCCACTAGCATCTACACCATTAAAAGTATCGGTTGATGAATAATAGATACCACCATAATAACAATTATATACTTTGCCTGTATATACGTTACTGTATCCACTTGCAGTTATGCTGCCTGTAATAGTAATGTTGTTATATATTGAAATGTCAGGTGTGAGTGATGTCAGTACATCCCCAAATACCCCACCAACAAGACATTTGGTTTTTCGTATATATTCATTATTGTAGCTGCCGTCGTAAATTCTAAAAATAATATTATTAAAATTGACAGTTACATTTGATGCGGGACAATATCCACGCCCCGAAAGACCTCCCAAAGAACTGAAATTGCTATTTCCATAAGTTGAGGGACCTGACGTTATATCCTGTCCGTCTTCAAAAGTAACACTACTATTAAGAATACTACCTCCTCCTGTACCAAAGAAACCACCTAATACAATTCTCCTATGAAAATGACAGTTAACCTGAAAGTTCATAATATGGACGTTTGACACTGTTGTATTATAAGCATCACCTGCAATTGACCCTATATAACCTCCGTACAGGTCGCCGCTCCCATCTAACCCCATTGTCAAATAGTTAAAAGTGATGTTTCTTATTGTCGCATTTTGAGGAGATGTAAAAAGTCCAATCTGATCATAACAAACATCAAAATCTCTACACGATGATTCAGTGACAACTAAGTTGTTTATTGAGTGGTTTCCTCCGTCGAGTATGCCTGAAAAATGCCACAATGATTTTATGCTTACACCTTCCATATTTAGATTATTGATAACCATATAATTAGCATCCTTATAATTTAACCCGTTGTAACTCCAGACTCTATTTGCCAAATCATCAACATCATCACGATAAAATGTCCCAATTAATGCGTCAGACATCAGTCGTAAGTCCTGTGGTGTACTTATCTCATAATATGTTGTTCCTCCTATTATTGTTGTAGGAAACAATGCCGATGTCGTGACATTTGGTTGCCCCTCATTGAGGTCAACCGCCACTATCCCAAGTTCAGCACGTCCTAAATGTCCTCCTGTACTTTGTGTCCGTTCAAAAGTGTGTTTTGTGCCTTCAACGTGACCCTCGACTTTTACCGTAAAATTCACATTACCATTCATCACTGGTATCGGAATTTGTACAGTGCCCGTACTAAAACTCTCGTTGTCAAAAAACATCTGCACGGTACGGTGTTCACCTGTTCCGTCTGTTGTCGACGAACCGATATTCTCAATATCGGAGAGGTTAAACTGCATCTCACCGCTCATTACTCGATGTTGAGATGTTCCGATGGTGATGCGGTCGATGCTTATTCCCGAAGGACCTGTAATCTGCACATTTAGTGCTCCAGTCAGATGTTTCATCATTACAGTCCCATCCAATGCAGTACCCCAATAGGCCATTGGAGCATCTAACACCTGCTGACCGCCAGATGTCTTGTACTGGTATGATGCGGGCATATTCATTGTCACCGTACTTCCACTTCTGCTTTGATAAATTGACGAGGGAAATACAATGCAGTAATTGTCAGCAGAAAACTCTCCTTCCACATAGGCTTGCGAGCCATTAACAGTTACCGAGGACTCTTCGCCATTAATGTTTATCGCATCACCAGTCTGCCAGTAAGAGGAAAGACCATTCACTGTCATTTTCTCTCCTCCACCCATTCCTTCAGCAGTTAGCGTTAATCGATTAATTGGCTCTTTTTGACAGGCTGACAGCAATGTTAAAAATGCGAGCCCTACAGTCAACATTTTATTCTTTGTTTTCATTCATTGATAGAATTGACAGTTAAGCGGGCTCGCGCATTTTTACACAACGAAGAAAGTGGAGCCATCCATTATGTCTCTATCTTCTCGTGTAAGGGTCTCGACTTCCCCGCAAAGTGAATATAAAGGTCACTGAATTGCTCCACAAATGGACGTATATTGGGACAATATAATCCAATGGAGCATCTCGGAACTCCTTTATTCCTAACATCACAGATACTGCGTAAATTGTCGAGATTTACACGATCGGAATAAGGCGAAAATGCGCTTTCTTTCGGCAAACCTTCCTTGCGGTTTGCGAATGCAAAAATACGACTTTTTCTGATACTGGCAAAAAAAATTTGCGGGGATAAAAATTTATTCCTATTTTTGCAAAAATGATATTCAAATAAAAAACAAGAAAAACAACATATTATGGCAGACGACAAAAAGATTATCTTCTCGATGGTCGGCGTGGGCAAGCTGATTCCGCCCAGCCGCCAGATATTGAAAGACATTTATTTAAGCTTCTTCTACGGAGCCAAAATCGGCATCATCGGCCTCAACGGCAGCGGCAAGTCAAGCCTGCTGAAAATCATCGCCGGCGTGGACAAGGACTATCAGGGCGAGGTGGTCTTCTCGCCCGGCTACAGCGTCGGCTACCTCGAGCAGGAGCCCAAGCTGGACGACACCAAGACCGTCAAGGAGGTGGTGCAGGAAGCCGTGCAGGACGTGGTCGACTGGCTGAAGGAATACGAAGAGGTCAACAACGCCTTCGCCGAGCCCGACGCCGACTTCGACAAGCTGTGCGAACGGCAGGGCGAGCTGACCGAACTGCTTGAGCAGCACGACGCCTGGAACCTCGACAGCCGCCTGGAGCGCGCTATGGACGCCCTGCGCTGCCCCGACGAGGACCAGCTGGTGAAGAACCTCAGCGGTGGCGAGCGCCGCCGCGTGGCATTGTGCCGCCTGCTGTTGCAAGAGCCTGACATCCTGCTGCTCGACGAGCCCACCAACCACCT
>DFHL01000068.1:50264-53148 GCA_002371315.1 Bacteroidales bacterium UBA3724
TCGACGAGCCCACCAACCACCTCGACGCCGAGTCGATCGAGTGGCTCGAGCACCACCTGCAGCAATACAAAGGCACCGTCATCGCCGTCACACACGACCGCTACTTCCTCGACAACGTGGCCGGCTGGATCCTCGAGCTGGACCGCGGCGAGGGCATCCCCTGGCAGGGCAACTACAGCAGCTGGCTCGACCAGAAGACCCAGCGCCTGGCGATGGAAGAAAAGCAGGAAAGCAAGCGCCGCAAGACCCTGCAGCGCGAGCTGGAATGGGTGCGTATGGCACCCAAAGCGCGCCACGCCAAGGGCAAAGCGCGTCTGGCAGCCTACGACCGTATGATGAACGAGGACGTCAAGGAGAAGGAGCAGAACCTCGAAATCTTCATCCCCAACGGACCGCGTCTGGGCAACAAAGTGCTTGAAGTAGAGGGCGTAAGCAAAGCCTACGGCGACAAGCTGCTCTACGAGAACCTCACCTTCTCGCTGCCCCCGGCCGGCATCGTCGGCGTCATCGGCCCCAACGGATGCGGCAAAACGACCCTGTTCCGCCTCATTATGGGCCTCGAGAAGCCCGATGCCGGCACCTTCACCGTCGGCGAGACGGTCAAAATCGGCTACGTCGACCAGCAGCACGTGCAGATCGACCCCGAGAAGTCGGTCTGGGAGGTGGTCAGCGAGGGCAACGAGCAGATACAGATGGGCGGCCGCCTGGTCAACAGCCGCGCCTACATCAGCCGCTTCAACTTCAGCGGCAACGACCAGAGCAAGAAGGCCGGCGTGCTCAGCGGCGGCGAGCGCAACCGCCTGCACCTGGCGCTGACCCTGAAGAGCGAAGCCAACGTGCTGCTCCTCGACGAGCCCACCAACGACATCGATGTCAACACGATGCGCGCACTTGAGGAAGGTCTCGAGAACTTTGCCGGCTGCGCCGTGGTCATCAGCCACGACCGCTGGTTCCTCGACCGCATCTGCACCCACATCCTCGCCTTCGAGGGCGACTCGCAGGTCTACTTCTTCGAAGGGAGTTATTCCGAATACGAGGAGAACCGCCGCAAGCGCCTCGGCGACGACACGCCCCACCGCTTCCACTACAAAAAACTGCAATAACCTTTTTTTTAAACAAGAATTACCAGGTTTCTTTAACCGGATTTTTTTTTAAACAGCAATTTTTTTTAAACAGGAATTATCAGGAATTAATCAGGAATTGACCAGAAATTATATTATTATAGAACGTGAATGTCCGTAAATTTCCATAAATGTCAAATATATTTGACTAATTACTTAATTGAAAAATATGTTTTTCAAACAGGAATTATAAGGAATTATCCAGAAATTGACCAGAAATAATTATGACTGATTTGTCCAAATACAAAGAACGGGTATTCGAAATTATCGGTGCAGCAATGGCTGTCCACAACGAACTGGGATGGGGTCTGTTGGAACCTGTTTACAACGAGGCGTTGCATCTGGAACTGTTAGAAAGAGGCATTGACAACGAATCCGAGAAAACATTGCATTGCTATTACAAGGGGCATTTGCTGGAAAAAACATACAGAATGGATATTGTTGCAGAAGATATCGTTGTCGAATTAAAGTCAGTCGAAGAAATATCCCAACCTCACCGTGCTCAATTATTTAACTATCTAAGACTCACACAATCACCCATCGGACTTTTAATCAACTTCGGGCAAAACAGCCTAATGGGAGAACGCTATTTTTACAACAAAGAAACCAACGAATGCGTTCTACTCAACAGAAATATGGAGCCTTTCTATCAAGCAGACAAATTGCAGCAAATTAATTATTTCTGATAATTCCTGAACAATTTCTGACAATTCCTGTTTAAAAAACGGCCTGCGGCGGCAGGCCAAACAGTAACTAACATTATGAAAAAAATCTTTTGTTTCCTATTCCTGTTTCCCAGCCTGATGTACGCGCAGCACTCGCGGCAATCGCTGACACAGCCCGACTATGACACCTACAACCTGCGGGCGTGGCCACGGCAAATCACTGTCGTACAGAAATATGAGGGTGGGAACGACATCAACTTCCAGGAGACCTACCTGTTCGACTCAGTCGGAAAGCTGACCGAGTACCGCAAGCGCGGCTTCGGAGGCGAGCGAACGACGCGCTATCCGCTGACGATGAGCGAAATAAGCCAGAACAAGCAATATACCTTCGACTACGACGGAGACATCGTCGAGCTGCGCCAGTACGACCTGCGCCAGCGCCTGATTTCGTCGACGCACTGCATCTATGCCGAAGGCGGCAACCTGGCGATGAGCGTCGAGTACACCTACCATCCCGACAGCACCGTCGTCACGAAGCGCACCGTCAGCACCTACGACAAGCGCGAGCGCCTTTCGGCCATCGACCAGTACACCGCCGACGAGCTGCTGCTCTGGACCGAGCGGCGCAAATACGACAAGAAGGGCAACCTGAAAAAGCGCACCCAGACCTTCTACAACGACGACGAGGTGACGACCACCGTCGAGCTGCGCAGCTACACCTACGACCAGCACGGCAACTGGACCCGCTGCCGCTACACGCTGAACGGCAAGCCGATGTACACCATCGAGCGCACCATCGAATACTACGGCCAACCCTGACCCGCCACCCACGTCAGCCAAAAACGCAAGCCCGATTCCGAATTCTGCAGTTCCGAATCGGGCTTTTTAGCGCCACAATTTTCACTCAGCCAACCAAAATCTCAGCGGCGAATTAAACGAATCAAGCGAATTGGCTTTGAGGAATTTGTTTTGCAGGCAAAACACAAACATAAGTAAATGGTCAAAAATAACTTTCATTTTTTTAACAGGAATTACCATAAATTGGCCAGGAATTAACCAGAAATTCATTTAGTGATTAGTGATTAGTGAATTGTGAAT
>DFHL01000075.1:0-140 GCA_002371315.1 Bacteroidales bacterium UBA3724
TTGCAGCCTTCCTTGGCAGCCACGTGCAGCAGTTGCATATATTGCTCCTGCGTCAGGTGCTCTTCCAGGTTGCAGTGGAGCGCACTGCCACCGGTCAAATGCTCGATATAGGGCTTGCCGTGCAGGCGGAACTTGTCGAG
>DFHL01000075.1:329-4586 GCA_002371315.1 Bacteroidales bacterium UBA3724
CATCTCGCAGTTGAACATCACCTCTTTGGTGCGGTATTCCCTGTTCTTCTTCTCGACCAGCCCAAGGACTGTCTGGACAAAATTGCGGTAGTTGGGATTGTCGTTGATTGTCAAACCCATAAACTCAGCAGCTTCAACCAATCCATTAACACCGATGGTGAGGTATTGGCGAGCGATGTTGATGTATCCCGCATCGAAAAGCGGCAGCATACCGTGTGCGGCAAGGTCCTTGAGGTTCTCGTTGTAGGCCAGCTGCACCTTATGGCACAGGTCGATGATATCGGTCAGGAAGTCGCGATAGTCCAGCTTGTTGTTGACAGCGTACTGTATGCAGCGGTTCAGGTTGATTGTCAGCACGCTCTTCGAGCCTGTCGACACGCCGCCGGCACCCAGCGTATAGCTGAACCCGTTGTCAGTGATTTCGTTGCGCAGGCGGCAGCAGCTGCTCAACGAGTCGGCGTTGTCGCTCATATAGGTGAAGAAACTGTGTCCGGCGGCATACATCTCGGCAGTGAACTCAGCCATTTCGGGGTCCACCATCTCACCGTCCTTGCTGAGCAGGGCCATCGTTTCGACGGGGAAAGTGAGCACAGCCTTCGTGCGCTCCTGGTTGAACCAGCGCATAAAACGCTTCTGCAGCCACTTGAGGCCTTCCCAGTCGGGAGCCGACCCGTCGGGGAAGCGGAACTCGCCGAAAAGGCTGTCGAAATAAGGCTTGTCGTAGTACGCAATGTTCCAAAACACAGCCTGATAGTTGCGTGCGCCGGTGGGCTGGTTGAGCGTGTAGACAATCTGCTCGAAGCAGTCGGTGATGACCTTGTCGAGGGTGCGGCGTTTGAGGCTGAGGTCAACCACCTCGTCGGCGCGGGTGTAGTAGTCCGTACCGTAGTCCTTGCCAATGAAGTAGTTGAGATACATCAGGAACTCGGGCGTGGCGCAGGCTCCGCTGAGCATACTGCTGACCATAAAGACCATATTGACAAAGCCGCCGCAGAACGACTTCAGGTTGGTGGGTGCCGTCGAGTTGCCGCCGATGGAGGCCGTTCCGCTGAGCAGCCAGGGATACATCGTGATGCTGGCACAGTAGTTGGCCAGCGACGTCTCGTCGTTCTTGTAGATAAAATGGTGCGTCAGCAGCTCGATATACCTGTCGGCCAGCTCCTTGCCGTACATCGACTTGATGCGGTCGGTCAGCAGGCGACGGTTGAGGCGGATGAAATTCGACTTCGGCAGTTCGCCGATCAGCGTAGCAATATTCTTGTGCTCGACGTTGGCGTTGGCATCGTACTTGGACCCCGTGGCGGCGTTGGCAGCCTCGCAATAGTCCGACAGGAACTTCATCTTCTCCATCGTCTCGCGGTCCTCGGTGTGGCGCTGGCGATAGAGCATAAAGCACTTGGCCACGTCGTAGTATTCTTCCTTCATCAGGGCCACTTCGACCTGGTTCTGGATTTCCTCGACCGTGATGCCGTTGTGGATGTCGAGGTGCGAAAGGATTTTGGACAGGGCTCCAAGGTCAACGGAGTGCTCCATTGCGTTGAATGCCTTGATTATGGCATTCATAATCTTGTCGAGCGAGAAGCGTTCGGCGCTGCCGTCGCGCTTGGTGATTGTGAGGATATTGCTACTTTCCATTGATATTGTATTTTATTTATTTCACACAAGTTAAGTCCGGCGGAACCCTTTCGGGCCCGTTGGCGGAAGTGCGGCAAAAGCGGTTGAATGGCAGCGGCGGCAAACAGATGGACGACGTGGACAAGTGGCTTTTGGCGCGAAAGCATTGTCGTTGGTCGAGGCCGGTCTCCTGGCTTGTCCGACGGGCAACGCCTTCTCGGGTCTGGGCCCAATGGCTTGTTGTTGCCCTGCGGGGAAACCTGCTTCCCCGGACATCACAGTTGCGCGACAGCTCGCGAATTGCACGCGATTCCCACCCGGCGGATGCCGGATTTTCCTCAACCGACAATATTGTCAAAGTGCTCATTAAGAAAGCCTAACGGAGATTTTACACCCCTGCGGACCTCTTTGTTTGACTTTGCAAAGTTACTACAAATAGGCGTTCATCCAAAATAAAGTTCTCAACGCAGGGTGTTGATAAATTAGTGACAAGTGACAAGTGACCTGTGACAAGAGAAAAGTGACCTGTGACCCGTGACACGAATGCGCTCGTTTCACAGGTCACTTGTCACGGGTCACAGGTCACTGTTCAAACCTACTCCTCGCTGATTTCGGACACGAAACGCCGGTAGGCCGAGAAGGTGTTGGCGCGCGACAGAAAGCCCAGATAGTAGCCCTCGTCGTCGATGACGATAAGGTTGTAGCGGTTGCCCACCTTGAACTTATTCACCACCTCGTCGGGCGGGTCGCTGAGGCGCACGATGTCGCCTTCCGACAAGGGGTGCATCAGGTCGATCACCGCCGTGTCGTCATAGTGTTCGGGCTGGAACATAATGTGGCGCACATCGTCGAGCAGTATCACGCCCAGAAACTTGTCGTCGTCGCTAAGCACCGGAAAGACATTGCGTTTCGAATACTTTATGGCCTCCACCAGGTCGCGCAGCTTGTCCTCTTCGCGCACCACGACAAAGTTGGTCTCTATCAGCTTGCGCATATCCATCAGCTGCCAGGCCGAGCGGTCCTTGTCGTGCGTCATCAGGTTGCCCTGTTCGGCCAGCTTGCGGGCATAGATCGAGTGCCGTTCGAAGGGCGACACGCAGAGGTAGGTTATCGACGAGGCCACCATCAGTGGCACCATAAGTGCATAGCCGCCAGTGATTTCGGCAATCAGGAAGATGGCCATAAACGGCGCGTGCATCACGCCGGTCATCACCGCCGCCATACCGACAAGGGCAAAATTGGCAGTGCTCTGCTCGGGCAGGCCCAGCTGGTTGCTGAGCATACAGACAAAATAGCCCGCCATACCGCCAATGATGAGCGAAGGGCCGAACGTGCCGCCAACGCCGCCGCAGCCTATCGTCGTGGCCGTGGCCACAGCCTTGGTCAAAATCAGCAACAGTATGTAAGCCAGCACAATCCAGTTGTTGTCCTTCAGCGGCAAAAAGACGCTATGCTCAAACAGGAGGTCGTCGCTGCCGTTCAGAAGCTCAGTGAGGAACGAATAGCCCTCGCCGAACAGGGGCGGAAACAGGAATATCATCAGGCCCAGGCCCACGGCGCCGATGGCGGCCCGCGAAACCAGGCTTCTGCGGCGCGCAAACCACTCCTCCACCCAGTCGGTCACGCGCAGGAAATAGAGCGACACGGCAGCGCAGAAAACGCCCAGAACGATGTAATACGGTATCTGCGACATCGACACCTCGCCGACAACGGTGAAGGCAAACTGCAACTCGTTGCCCATCAAGAAGTAGGCTACCGTCGACGCGCTTACGGCCGACAGCATCAGCGGCAGGATGGCCGTGGCCGTCATATCGAACATAAACACCTCGATCACAAATAGAACGCCGGCAATCGGCGCCTTGAAAATGCCCGCAATGGCCCCAGCCGCACCGCACCCCAGCAGCATCTTGACATCGTGCGAGCTGAGGCGGAAAAAGCGCCCGATGTTCGACCCAATCGCGCTGCCGGTCGACGCAATGGGGGCCTCGAGACCCACACTGCCGCCAAAAGCCACCGTCAGGGTCGACGCCACCATCGACGAATACATATTGCGTGCCGGCAGAACGCCGCCGCCGCGCGACAGCGACAGCAGCACCGACGGCAGCCCGTGGCCGATATTGCCTTTGACCACATAGCGCACAAACAGTATCGTCAGCAGGATACCGATGGCCGGATAGAGCAAAATCAGCAAGTTGCCGCCCACGAAGGTGGGTATGTTGAACTGCAGCAGCCAGCGGTTGATGACGTGGACCAGCGTCTTCAGCACCACGGCCGCCAGGCCCGACATAATGCCAACCAAGACGCTGAGGGCCAGCAGAAAGACCCTGTCGCTGACGTTGCGCTTGCGCCAGACAATTAATCGCTTGTATGTTTTGCCAAAGGTGGTGATGATTCAGACGGTTTAGGGGGTTAAAAACTGACTTTCCGTAACGATGCAACGCACAGGCGGAAAGAAGTTGCAAAAATACACAACTTTTCAAAAACGGCAAAATTTTTTTCGCCCTCGCGGACGAAAAAATCAGCCGTGACACAATATGACATAATATAGTACAATATAACATATAAAGGCACATCGTGCCCAGAAGCCATCGTAACCCACTAAAAACAAGACGTTTAAGGTACCTTCTCCGCCCGTTGTACAGT
>DFHL01000083.1:0-1091 GCA_002371315.1 Bacteroidales bacterium UBA3724
ACCTCATCGCCCTTGCGACCGAAGATGGCCTTGATTGCCTTTTCGAGTTCCTCGAAAGCGATTTCAAGGTACGGGGCTGCAGCGCCGAGCAGCACCATGTTGCCACGGGCGTTGAGCTCTTTGGCGATGGCATTGGCGTTGAAGCATACCAGTTTGGGAAGTTTCTTCAGTTCGGCATAAACCTTCTCGATATCGGGATAGTTGGTGATGTTGACAAAGGGATCGCTGTTGGTGATGACAACGCCGTCGGGAGCCAGGAACGGCAGATAGCGCAGGGCCTCCATAGGCTCCGAGCTGAGGATGATGTCGGCTTTGCCTTCGGGGATGACATCAGCGAAGATAGGCTCGCTGCTGACGCGGAGGTGGCTGAACACCGAGCCACCGCGCTGCGACATACCGTGGATTTCACTTTGCTTGACGTTGAGGCCCAGGTTGAGGGCTGCATCGCTTATAATCTTGGCTACGGAGACGATACCGTCGCCGCCTACACCACAGAGAATTATATCTTTTTTCATTGTTGTTATCGTTTTCGTTATCGTTTTCGTTTATTATTTCTTAGCCGCAATGCGTTTCTTGTTTTCGACGATGCAGACACGCTGCGGGATGATGACGCTGACGCCGTTGTATGCGATTTCCTCTTCGAGGATCTTCACAAACTCGTCGTGGTTCTTCTTCAAAGGAACGATGGTGCGGATATGGTCGGGGTCGACGCCAAGGCCCTTGCAGATGTTGAAGAGCTTCTGGTTTGCGCTCGAGGGCTGTCCGCCGGTCATTGCCGTGATGTCGTTGTCAAGAATCATGATGATGACGTTAGCCTTCTCGTTGACGCAGTCGAGCAGACCGGTCATACCGCTGTGGCCAAACGTACCGTCGCCGATGACGCCGATGGCGGGGAAGATACCCATTTCCGAAGCACCTTTGGCCATAGTGACCGAAGCACCCATACAGACGGTGGTGTCGATGGCACCCATATTGAAACCGAGGGTGTAGCATCCGATGTCGCCGAATACGCGACCGTTAGGATACTTCTTCATCACCTCGATGACGGCCTCATAGCTGTCGATGTGGGGGCAGCCGACGCAGAGGGCCGG
>DFHL01000083.1:1161-2906 GCA_002371315.1 Bacteroidales bacterium UBA3724
GGACGGTTGGTGACCACCTCGGGCACAGCAGGACCATTGGCGACCTTCATACCCAGGGCTTTGGCAACCTTCTCGGCGTTCAGCTCACCATCACGACGAATGGTCTCGTCCAGACGTCCGTGAACAGGCTTGCCTTTGCCAAGGAATCCCTTGATGTGCTCTTCGACGAAGGGCTGGCCATCCTCGAGAAGGAGAATCTCGTCGACCTCGTCATACAGCTTGTTAAGCATATTGAACGGCAGCGGATACTGGGTGATTTTGACCACCGGGTAGGGGCACTTGCCGCCGGGGAAGTTTTCTTGCAGGTAGTTGAAGGCGATGCCAGTGGTGATGATACCGCGGCTCTTGTCGGTGCCTTCGAAATATTTGTTGTAACCACTCTCTTCGCTCGATTTGGTGAAAGCGGGCTGTTTGTCGATCAAGTCACGGTACAGGCGCTTGGCGTTCACCGGCAGCAGGACGAAGCTCTTCGGATCGCTGGGGCTGGTCAGGGGGTTCTGCGGCAGCACGGGCTTGCGCTCGACGCCGGCGCGGCTGTGGGCCAGACGGGTAGGGATGCGATAGAGGACGGGGGTTCCGAGTTTTTCAGAGAGCTCATAGCCGAAGAAGACCATATCGTAGGCCTCCTGCTGGTTGGAAGGCTCGAGCATGGGTATCATAGCCCAGTGGCCATAGTAGCGGCTGTCCTGCTCGTCCTGCGACGAGAACATCGACGGGTCATCAGCGACAACGATGATAACGCCCTTGGTTCCGATGATAGCAGCATTCATAAAGGGGTCGCCACAGACGTTGAGACCCACGTGCTTCATGCAGGTCATGGCGCGTTTGCCGGCGTAGGCAACACCAATCGAGGCTTCGAGAGCCGTCTTTTCGTTGGCGCACCAGTTGGCGACAACACCTTGTTCCTTAGCCTGTTTTGATTTCATCACATACTCAGTAATCTGAGTCGAGGGGGTTCCGGGGTAGCTGTTGATGGCGCTACCGCCAGCATCTATAAAAGCTTGAGCGATAGCCTCATCGCCCAGCAGAAGCATTTTTGACATTTTGTGATATATTTAGTTATTAATTAATGAATTCAATTTTGCAAAAATACATAATAATTCTGAGATAGTGAAATTTTATTTTTTATCCACTGTTTCTCAACCTTTTATCTGTACCTCAAATCCTTCATCCATAAGCGGTTTTAGCAGCACATCCATCTCCTCTGGGGTGACCTTCGACAAATTTTGTGCCGGTGTAGGACGGTCGATAGTGTAGGCCATCACCTCGCGCGGGTGCAGCGTGCGGATGATGTCGAGCATCGGAAGCACGACCTCTGGTTTTGAGGAATCAAACTCGGGGCTACGGAGCAGACACCACTGAAGAATAAAATTGCCTTCGAACTGCTTCAAGGCCTCGACGACACGCTGCACGTCGTAGCCCGGCGCGGGATTGTTGATTTTGGCAACCAGTTCATTTGTGGGCGCATCGATTTTCATGATAGGATTGTCGACCTTGCTCACTGCAGCAAAGACCTCGGGGATGTGTACACGCGTGGCGTTGCTAAGGACAGAGACCTTTGCAGAGGCGGCATAGCGGTCGCGCAGGGCCAAGGTATAGTCTATAATCTGCGGAAATTCAGGATTCAGCGTCGGTTCGCCGTCGCCGCTGAAGGTGATGGAGTCGACCTTGACGCCGTCGGCATAGAGGTCTTGGAGTTTGTTACTGAGGTCGTGGCGCACTTTTTCGGCCGACGGGAGTTTGGT
>DFHL01000083.1:3112-5539 GCA_002371315.1 Bacteroidales bacterium UBA3724
AGCATTGTTGTTTTTAACTTTATCGTTCAATTACATTTGGCCGTTTTCTCGCTGCTCCGACACGGGCAGGCCCGTCCGGATTCGGCTTGTCGAAAACGTTTACTGGCTGCCGCATCATTTCATGCAGTCTGTAAAGATTTGCAAAAATACACTTTTTTTTCGACAAGCGATTTATTTGCCGTATCTTTGCAGAAACCTTACAGCAGGCAGAGCTCTGCTTGCTTATTACAATACTGACAGTTAGACAATCGGAATCTGATGCAAAAATACAGGAGTTACGTGCTTCCGGCAGCAATTGTGCTTGGATTATTGTTGCACAAATGGTGTGCAATGCTTAATTTTTTAGTGCCTTTTTTGATTTTCAGCATACTGTTGCTTACGTTTTGCGCCGTGGACATCAAGAAGTTACGTATGAACCGGCTCGATGTGTGGCTGATGTTGTTCCAGATTGTCGTCAGTCTGGGTTCGTACCTGATACTGAAGTGGTTTGGCACGAGCGATATCGTGGCGCAGGGGGTGCTGATAGGCGTGCTGTGCCCGGTGGCATCGAGCGTGGCGGTAATCAGCTGTATGCTTGGTGCCAACCGCGAGACGGTGACAGCCTACACCATCATCGGCAACCTGATGGTGGCGGTGGTGGCGCCTGTCTATTTCTCGTTCATCGGCACACACCAGGACATGCCGTTTCTGGAGTCGTTCTGGATGATACTGAAGCGCATAAGCATTGTCCTGGGACTGCCGTTCTTTGCGGCGTGGGCCATCGAGACATGGCTGCCGCACACGGGCGAATTGCTTCGCCGCTACAAGGGGCTGTCGTTCTACCTGTGGGCACTTGCGCTACTGCTCACGCTGGGCAAGACCATCGACTTCATCTTCCTGCACGGCGAGGGCAACTGGGGCAGCATAGCATGGCTGGGCGTGGCGTCGCTGGCGTTCTGCATATTGCAGTTTGGTTTCGGCCGCTGGCTGGGAGGACAATATGGCGACAAAATCAGTGGAGGTCAGCTGCTCGGGCAGAAAAACACCGCCATGGGCATCTGGATGGCCGGCTACTACCTGACGCCGCTGGCATCGGTGTTCCTGGCCTTCTACAGCGTCTTCCAAAACGTCTGGAACAGCTGGCAGATGTGGCAAGTCAGGAACAAAAACGAAGAAGAAAGGGTTTGAGGGTTTGAGAGTTTGAGAGTTTGAGGGTTTGAGAGTTTAATGGTTTTAAGGTTAAAGGGTTGAAAAAATAAAAAATACATAACTATGAAAAAATATTTATTCTTTGCAGCAATGGTGATGTCGGTTTGCTGGTCGTTGTCGGCACAGCAGCCCGCCAAACCCAAAGACAAGGCCGCTGCCGACAAGCCACAGAAAGTGCAGATAAAGCCCTACGGATTCGTCCGCAACTATTTGGTGCTCGACAGCCGCAAAACCGTGGCGGTGTGCGGCGGCGACTACGTCATGATACCCTACGACGAGGACTGGAACATCAGCGAGGCCGAGGAAACTGCCATCCTGGCTTCCGGAGCCACTCCCGACGACAAATACACACTACGTTTCGACCGCAATGCGACACCGCAGACCCACTTCCAGGCCCTCTCGAGCCGCTTCGGACTTCAGCTGTGGGGACCGCAGCTGATGGGTGCCAACAGCAGCGGCAAAATAGAAGCCGACTTTGCCGGTTTCGGCACCACCAACACTGTTTTGCGACTGAGGCTGGCCTACATGCAGCTGGACTGGCACGGCGAGCAGACCTCGCATTCGCTGCTGGCAGGACAAGACTGGCACCCGCTGAGCGGCAACATTATGCCCGAAGTACTCGGCATGGCTGCAGGAGCGCCTTTCCGTCCCCACAGCCGCACACCACAGCTGCGCTACGAACTGAGCCACGGCCTGTTGCGCTTTATGGCAGCGGCACTCTATCAGTTCCAGTACACCTCGCCCGGACCCGACGGCGAAAGTGCCAAGTACGCCAAGCAGGGACTAATTCCTGAGCTCTTTTTAGGCATCGGCCTGCGCAACGAAAAATTCTACGCCCAGCTTGGAGCCGACTGGACAAGCCTGATGCTCTATGACGAGGTCGCCCTGTCACCCACCGTCCCTATGCAGCTGAAAACGCGCTGCAACTCGCTCTCTCCCACCCTCTATTTCCAATACACGCCGGGACTTTTTTCACTCAAGATGCGCACCACCCTGGCCGAGAACCTTGGCCATCTGAATATGCTGAGCGGATACGCGATGGCTGTCAGTCCCGACGACCCGACAAGCATTGACTATCGCCCCCTGCGGGCCTCGGTGAGCTATATCGACCTGGCCTATGGAAAACGCTGGCGCACCAACCTGCTGCTGGGTTATCACAAAAACCTCGGTCTGACCGACGGACACAGCATCGGCGTATCGACATCGGGCGGGCCTGCCATCTACATGAAGAAAGGCATC
>DFHL01000102.1:0-12417 GCA_002371315.1 Bacteroidales bacterium UBA3724
GAAAACTTTTTTCGGTTAAAAGTTGTTAAGGTTTTCCAAAAAGTTATTAATAGAAAAACTAATAATGTTTTTTATTCCAATATCAATTTATGTAAATAAAGAAAGCCCCGCTGAATAACGGGGCTTCTTGTGTATGCGGACAATAATGTCTGCGTAGCTTTATTGCTCTCTGCAAGCACTCGCTTACTCTTCCTCGTTGGCGGCTTCCTCGTAGGCCTTGAGGAGGGCTTGCTGGACGTCGGTGGGGACGAGCTCGTAGCCGCTGAAGGTCATCGTGAAGGTGCCACGGCCGCTGGTCAGCGAGCTGAGGGCGGTGCAGTAGCGGTTCATCTCAGCCAACGGAGCTTTGGCGCGCAGGGTGGTGTACTTGCCTTCGGCATCCATACCCAGCACCATAGCGCGGCGGCCCTGCAGGTCGGTCATCACGCCACCCTGGCTCTCGGTCGGGACGGTGACGGCGACATCGTAGATAGGCTCCTTGATCTTCGGGGCAGCCAGCTTGAAGGCCTCGCGGAAGGCGGTACGGCCGGCAATCTTGAAGGCGGTCTCGTTGCTGTCCACGGGGTGCATCTTACCGTCGTAGATGTTGACGACGATGTCGCGGGCATAGGAACCCGTGAGGGGACCCTGCTCCATTTTCTCCATAATACCCTTGAGGATGGCGGGCATAAAGCGTGCGTCGATCGAGCCGCCCACGATGCAGTTGTTGAAGACCAGCTTGCCGCCCCACTCCAGCGGATACTCCTGCGTGTCGCGGATGGGATACTTCGTCTGGTTGGGCATACCGTCATAGTAGGGCTCGATGAGCATATGCACCTCGCCGAACTGGCCGCTGCCGCCCGACTGTTTCTTGTGGCGGTACATAGCCTCGGCGCTCTTGGTGATGGTTTCGCGGTAGGGGATGTTGGGAGCGGTGAAGTTGACGGCCAGCTTGTACTGGTTGTCGAAATACCACTTCACGGTGTTCAGGTGCAGCTCGCCCTGGCAGCCCAGGATGACCTGGCGCAGCTCGCGGCTGTTCTCGAGCGTAAGGCTGCGGTCGTAGGTGACAAGGTCCTTCAGCGCGGCGCCGACCTTCTCGTCGTCGTTGCTGTTGACGGCCTTGACGGCCACGGTATAGATGGGAGTCGGGAACTCGATTTCGCTGACAACGTCGTCGGTGTTCTTCGGCGTGGTGAGGGTGTGGTTGATCTTGACATCCTTCAGCTTGATGGTGCAGACGATGTCGCCGGCCACAGCCTTCTCGACGCGCTGGCGGTTGCTGCCGCTGCACACGAGCACCTGGCTGACGCGCTCCTTGCTCTGGTTGACGCTGTTGATGACATCCTGGCTTTCAGCCAACTCGCCGCCATAGAGGCGCAGGTAGGTGATTTCGCCCAGGTTCTTGTCCTTCGAGCTCTTGAAGGCGAAGGCCACCGTCGGGGCGGCAGCGTCGCTCTTCAGCTCCTTGCCGTCCTTGGTCTTCTTGGCATCGATCACCTCGCAGGGGGCGGGGACGTTCTGGCAGATGAACTCCATCAGGCGGGTCACGCCGAAATTCTCCTTGGCGCTGGTGCAGAGGATGGGGAACAGGTCGCGCTTGTCGATGGCCAGCTTCAGGGCCTTGGTCAGCTCGTCGGCGGTCAGGTCGCCGTTCTCAAAATATTTCTCCATCAGCTCGTCGTCGGCAGCGGCGGCTTCCTCGACGAGGGCCATACGCATCTCCTCAGCCTTGTCGGCATATTCGGCGGGGATGTCGGCCTCGGCCATCTTGCCGTCGGTGAAGGTGTACATCTTGTTGGCCACGATGTCGACCACCTGGTTGAAGCCCAGACCGGCATTGGTCGGGAACTGCAGCACGGTGCACTTCGAGCCGAAGAAGTCCTTCAGCTGGTTGACGCTCTCGTCGAAGTTGGCCTTCTCGGCGTCGAGGTGGTTGACGACGAAGAGCATCGGCGTGTCGAGCTTGGAGGCATAGCGGTTGGCAATCTCGGTGCCCACCTCGACGCCGCTCTGGGCGTTGACCACGACGACGGCGGCCTCGACCACGTTCAGCGCGCTGTCGAGCTCGCCCTGATAGTCGGCGAAACCCGGCACGTCGAGGATGTTGATCTTCTTGCCACCGAACTCGGTGTACATAAGGGTGTTCTCCACGGAGTAGCCGCGGTCGTGCTCGATGTCGCGATAGTCGCTGATCGTGTTCTTTCCGTCCACGGTTCCGCGGCGATTGATGACGCCACCGTTAAAGGCCATAGCTTCGGCCATCGTTGTCTTGCCCGCTTTGGCACCACCCACCAGGGCGATGTTGCGGATGTCAGAGGTCTGGTAAATCTTCATTGTTTTTAATATATTTTTATTGTTTATTTTTCGGACATATATAACTATAAACCATATTGTTCGGAGCGCCACAGGCCTCTCCGGACAATGCAGTTGCAAGGGGCAAAGATACGAAAAAAAACAATTGCAGCGCCTTTTGCGGCGAAAAATATTTTCTTCGGCCGCAATTCGGGACGCGAAAGGGCAAAAAGGAACCCCTGCGGCGCGCCCCCGTCCGTCGATGCGGCACCGGCCAAAAGGCGCCTCGACGGGGTCAAAAACCTACCCCCATCCGACCATAGCCGGGTCAAAGTCCATTAACTTAAAATTTGGTAAGAATTTGGTAGGAGTTTGGGTGAACTTTGGTAGGTATTTGACCCCTGGAAATCAGTGTGTTCTGAAATGTTAAAATTTGGGCGGATTTTAACAGTTTTTAACGCAAATGTTAAAACGGTTTTGCCCCTTTTTTGGGGGTTCCCGACGGGTCGGCGGCAGGGGTCGCGACGACCCTCAATGGCACCCGAAACGATGGGCACGACCGGGCGCAAAAATTTATTTGCCCCGGCGGCGGCAGGTGCACGAAAAAAATGTTTGCCCCGGCGGCAATAAGTGCGCCGCGGGCGCGTTATCAGTTACGGCAACCTCGAAAAATCCGCCCGACACGCGTTTTGCTTGCAAAACAAAACTCTCATCGTCAACAACTTGGTTCGTCAGATTCGTCAAATTCGCCGTTCAGATCCGTTAAGTTCGCCATAGGAAGGATTCGTTAGAGGTGCCCTGAAAATCAATGGTTAACCGTATTAAAACACAAGCGACACAGTGGGCGTAATAGCACGGCAAAGCATACGCGGGGCCCTGGCCAACTACCTGGGCGTGGCGATAGGTTTCTTCACCACCTTCTTCGTCCTGACCGACTGCCTGACGCAGGAGGAGATAGGCCTTACGCGCGTTTTGGTCGATGCGGCGATGCTCTTTTCGGGTCTGGCGCAGCTGGGCACCAACGCCTCGATTGTGCGCTTCTTCCCCTTCTTCCGCAGCGACGACGGGCGCAACCACGGCATCTTCGGCTGGTCCATCCTCATCCCCTTCATCGGCTTCTCCATCTTCACGCTCCTCTTTTTCATCTTCAAGCAGGACATCATCGACATCTATTCGCAGAAGTCGCCCCTCATTGCCAACTATGCCTACCTGCTGCTGCCGCTGACCTTCTTTGCGCTCTATCTCACTGTGTTCGAAACCAATGCCAGCATACTGCTGCGCATCACGGTGCCGCGCCTGGTGCGCGAGGTGGGCATCCGCGTCTTCAACCTGGTGTGCTACATTCTTTATGGCAACGGCATCATTTCACTCGATGTGTTCGTGCTGCTCTTCTGCCTGGGCTACGGTGTGGCGATGCTGATCAACTTCCTGTACCTGTTGTCGTTGGGCCGCATAACGTTCCGCATCGACTGGGGCTTCATCAGCCGTCGGAGGCTGAAGGAGATGATGCTCTACACGCTGTTTATGACCGCCACGGTGCTGGCGGGCAACATACCGCTCATCAACTCGCTCTTCCTCGGCGCGCATACGGGCCTGGCCCTGACGGGTGTCTACACCATCGCGTTCTATATTGCCAACATCGTCGAGGTGCCCTACCGTTCGCTGGGGGCCATCTCGCGGCCGCTGGTGTCGCAGGCCGTGCGCGACGCCAACTGGGACGAGGTGAACCGGCTGGGACAGAAGGTGTCGCTGCACCAGTTTCTGGTCAGTGCGCTGATATTCTTCTTTATATGGATCAACCTTGAGCCGCTGTTTGCCGTCATTCCGCACGGCGAGGAGTACGCCGGCGGAATGGGGGTTGTCTTCATCCTGGGCCTGGCCAAGATTGTCAACTCGTCGCTCTCCATCGGCACCGACATCCTCAACTACTCGCGCCTCTACCCCTTCTCGCTGCTGTTCATAGCGCTGCTGACGGCATCGGCCATCATCCTGAACAACAGTCTTATACCCCTGTGGGGCATCAACGGCGCGGCCAGTGCCACGCTGTTTTCATACGTTCTCTACTTCCTCTGCCTGCTGCTGTTTGTCGGCGGCAAGCTGCGCGTAGGCCTTTTCTGCCGCAAGCACACCGGGGTGCTGGTACTGATGCTGGCGCTGTTTGGCCTCGACTGGCTGTGGAGCCGGCTGCTGACACAGCTGTTTGCGCCGCTGCCCCCGATGGCCGCCCTGCTGGCCGATGCCGTGCTGAAGAGTACTGCTATGCTGGCCGTCAGTCTGTTGGCGCTGCGGCGGATGCACGTGTCGGACGATGTCGACGCGCTGCTGGGACGCCTGACGCTGCGACGTAAGGGCGTCAGCGGCGAATAGGGGCGTCGCTTTCTATCGATTCAATGATATTCAGGTAGTTCTGATAGCGTTCAGGACTGATTTCGCCATTTTCGACGGCCTCCTTGACGGCGCAGCCGGGCTCGTGGCGGTGGGTGCAGGTGGCAAAGCGGCAGTCCTGCAGGCGCGACCGCATCTCGGGGAAGAAGTGCGAAAGCTCCCAGGGCTGGAAATCGACCATTCCGAACTCCTTGATGCCGGGGGTGTCGATGAGGAAGGCGGAAAGCGGAAAGCGGAAAGCGGAAAACGATGGGTTTTGGCTTTCTTCTGACGGGATTTCCTTGCTGTCGAGCTTTATCGGGAATATTTCGGCGAAGGTGGTGGTGTGGGTGCCTTTGAGCGACCATTCGCTGATTTCGCCGGTGCGCAGCTGCAGCGACGGGTCGATGGCGTTGAGCAGGGCCGACTTGCCCACGCCGCTGTGGCCGCTGAAGAGGCACGTCTTGCCTGCGATAAGCTCTTTGACGGCGTCAATACCTGTCCCCTTCAGGGCCGAAACCTCGTAGACGGGATAGCCCACCGAGGTGTATATCGCCTTGATTTCGCTGTGCATCCGCCAAAGTTCGTCGTCGTAGAGGTCGCACTTGTTGAAGATGATTACGGCCGGAATGTGGTAGGCCTCGGCGGTGACCAGCAGGCGGTCGATGAAGCCCGTCGAGGTGCGCGGCAGGCCCAGCGTGGCCACAAGGCAGAGCAGGTCGATGTTGGCGGCGATGACGTGGGTCTGCTTGCTGAGCTTGGTCGAGCGGCGGACGATGTAGTTGCGGCGGTCTTCGATGTCGGTAATCATCCCCGTGCCGTCGTCGAGCGGCTGGAATGCGACGCGGTCGCCAACGGCGATGGGGTTGGTCTGCTTGCTGCCGCGAATGCGGAAATTGCCCCTCAGGCGGCACTCGACAACCGAGCCGTCGGCCAGTAGGACGTTATACCAACTACCTGTGGTTCTTACTACTAACCCTCTATTTTCAGTCGCGTCTGACATTCTTTATGCAAATGGTTTCCGATTGCAAAAGTAACATTTTTTTTACAAAGTTCGCCCCCTCGGCCGCCAATACAAAAAAAAATCGTACTTTTGCATTGCCAATTCCGTACATTTTATGAAGCGATTTCTGTTATTTTCAATAGCTGTCATATCTTTCTGTGGAACGCTCGCCGCCCAGCCTCGCGACAGAAGCCGGCTGGACATCCGCCCGGGCGACCTGCTCTTTTTCCGCGACACCGCGGGAATGGGGTCGGCCGTGAAGGAGAGCACCGGCGAATACACGCACGTGGCAATAGTGGAGACGGTGGGCGACTCGATATGGATTGTCGACGCCACGCGACGCCTCGGCGTGAGCCGCCACGCCATTGAATGCCAGCCCGGCGACAGCGATTTTCCTGACGTTTATAGAATTGAAGGTCCTAACATCAGCATCGAGGCGACACTCGAAAGGGCACGCTCGTTCATCGGCCGGCCATACGACAACGCCTTCGAGCCAGGGACCGAAGCCCTCTACTGCTCGGAACTTGTGTACGAATGCTATCTGCGCGATTTTTCGGACAAAAAAGGGGAACACCTGTTCGAGGCCAAACCGATGAACTGGCGAGACAAAGACGGGGATATGCCGCAGTATTGGATCGACCACTTCGCGTGGCTCGGCAAGCCCATCCCCGAGGGCGCGCCCGGCACCAACCCCACCGACCTGTCGCGGTCGAAATTCCTGCAGAAAAAAACCGACTACAGATGATGAAAAAAAGATTGACGATATTGCTCATTTTGACCGTTGGCATCGCCGCCTTTGCCAAGGGGCAGGACTTCTGGGACGACCTGAAGACTATGCAGGTGGGCAAAGTGGCGCCCCACGCCGACATCGTTCCCCGCGATTCGGCCTGGGTGATGAACCTCAACGGCGTTTGGCCGTTCCTTTTCTACGAGCGCGCCGAGTATGTGCACCGCGGCCTGGAGCGCGGCGGCAGCAAAATGACGGATTTCAGCCCCGACCAGGACCTGAACCGCTGGGACTCGATAACGGTGCCAGGCAATCTTGAGCTGCAGGGCTACGGCACGGCGGTCTACGTCAATATGAAGAACGAGTTCCCGAGCAATCCGCCCCGCGCGCCGCGGGCCTACAACCCCACGGGCGTCTATGCCCGCGATGTGGAGGTGCCCGACGAGTGGCTGGACCGCAGCATCTTTTTCCGCATCGGGGCAGCCTCGTCGGCCGTGGAGCTCTACGTCAACGGCGAGTTCGTCGGCTACAGCGAGGACTCGAAGACGCCTGCGGAATGGGACATCAGCCACCAGGTGCATCGCGGCAAGAACCGCATCTGCATCATCCTGCACCGCTGGAGCGACGGCAGCTACCTGGAATGCCAGGATATGTGGCGAATGAGCGGCATCACGCGCGACGTGACGATGTACTGCCTGCCGCTGGACCACATCGAGAACTACCGAATCGACGCCCTTCTCGACACAGCCGACTATTCGACAGGCCAACTCCAGATGGCCATTGGCGTTGCCTCCGGCGACACATACCGCTTCCCCAGCCGTCCGCCATTTAAAGGACGGATAGCGATTTCGCTGGCCGACTCGGCGACGAGGCTGTTCGACAGCATCGTGGATTTTTCTCTTCCCGTGACATTTTTCAGCACCACGGTCGGCAAGGTCAGGCCCTGGACAGCGGAGACGCCCAACCTCTACACCCTACGTCTGAAACTTCTCGACGAGAAGGGCGAAACGCTGCAGACAATTGAAAAACCGATAGGTTTCCGAACGGTCGAAATCAAGGGCGGCCTGCTGTGCGTCAACGGCAAAGCGGTGACCATCAAGGGCGTGAACCGCCACGAGCACAACGCGCGGACCGGCCACGTGGTGAGCAGGGAGCAGATGGAGCGCGACGTCCGGCTGATGAAGGAGAACAACATCAACGCCGTGCGCACCAGCCACTATCCCGACGACGAATACTGGTACGAACTGTGCGACCGCTACGGCCTCTATGTGTGGGACGAGGCCAACAACGAGAGCCACGCGCAGGGCTACGGCGAGCACAGTCTGGCCAAGAAAGCAGAATGGACCGAGCCGATATGGTATCGCGTCAACAATATGGTGCAGCGCGACCGCAACCATCCCAGCGTGATAGTCTGGTCGCTGGGCAACGAGTGCGGCAACGGCATCTGCTTCGAGGAGGCCTACCGCCGGCTGAAGGCGAACGACAAGACGCGCCCCGTGGTCTACGAGCGCGCCGAGCTGGACTGGAACACCGACATTGTGGGCATTATGTACCCCGGCTTTGATTTTCTCGGTGCCTACGGCCGGCGGATGGACCGGCTGGCGGCGGCGGGACACCAGGACAGCATACGGCCCTACATTATGGTAGAATACTGCCACGCGATGGGCAACAGCCTCGGCGGCCTGAGCGACTACTGGGACACGATACGCAAGTATCCCCACCTGCAGGGCGGCTTCATCTGGGACTGGCAGGACCAGGGACTGCACAAGGGCAGCAAGGTTCTTTCCAAGAGCCCTAAACAGATTGCCCTCGGCGGCGACCTGGGCAGCCTGTACGGCATTGAGGACGACGGCGACTTCTGCGCCAACGGCATCTGCGACGCCTACGGCAACCCATACCTCTGTATGGAGGAGGTGAAGGCGGTGTATGGAGCGGAAAGCGGAGAACGGAAAGCGGAAAGCGAAGAACAGAGAACGGAGAATGGAGGTGTGAGAACTGTGAAGGGAAAGCGGACAATAGAGATGGAACGGAAAGGGGGAATGATCGAGATGAAGGGGAATGGATTTGAAGTGGCCATCGATGAGGGCAGGGGCGAGATTGCGCGCTATGTGGTAGACGGAAAGGAGGTGCTGAAAGGCCTCAGGCTCAACCTGTGGCGGCCGCCGACGCAGAACGACCGCGTCGACCGCAACGGCGCGCCAGCGTGGGACGGCCTGCAGCACCTGACACCAAGACTTTACGGGATATCATTAGACCCCGTCAGCGACACCACAAGATATGCCGCCGCGCAAATAACAATCCGCTCAATACTGACGACCGACGACGGCGAAGCGATGCCAGTGCGCGAAATCATAGAGGTGGCCGACAACGGAGCGCTGCAAGTGAGCGTCCGCCTGCAGGGCGAAGGGGCGTTCCGCACCTTTGCACGTGTGGGGCTGCAATGCTCAGTGCCAAGCCGATACACCGGCACCACCTGGCTGGGATACGACGCCGAGCGCTATCCCGACCGCCGCACCGCCGGAAGATATGGCCTATGGTGCTATCCAAACATCGACCAGCTGACGCGGCTCCACGCCGTTCCGCAGGAGGAAGGCAACCGCGAAGCCTGCCGCCTGTCGCTCAACGACGGGCAGCATCCTTTGGAAATCAGCATCGACGGACAACAGCTGTTCAATTTCAGCCGACACAGATATGCCGACACGGTGGTCGCGGCACACGACCGCTGGTGGAAGATGCCAGAGCCCGACACGACATACACCATCCTCAACATCGACAGCCGCATTGCCGGAGTTGGCACCGCCACCTGCGGACCTGGCGTCAGCGAGAAATACCGCATCAGCGGCGACAGCACCTACACCTTCCGCTTCACCTTCACGCCACACGACAACCAGCCACCCGACTTCGGCACACAATACGTTGACTTTTTCGGGCACAACGCGCTTGTCGACACGCCTTTCAAGACAAAAGTTCGTACGTCGGCCATCAAAAAGATAACCTCCGACCTGCAACCCAGCACACCCTACGACAAAGACTTCCCGGCCGTGCTGTACGACGGGCGCCGCGCCGTTGCCGGCGACTACAGCGAGGGGTGGGCCGGATGGAGCGACGTCGACACGCTGCTGCTGACAGTGAAAACCAAGCGGAAAAACAACAAGAACGTCGCCATCGGTTTCTGCCACGCCCCCGATGACTGGGTGCTGGCACCCGAGGCAGTGGAGATATGGATGCCGGGCCAAGAGAAATGGGTACCCCTTGAGGAAACGGCGATAAAAGACGAACGCCACGGACGGCAGCGTGTCGTTTTCCGTAGTCATCGGCCTCTAAAACAAAAGCCTGACAACCTGTCTAAAATCATTAAAATCCGCATCGTGCACCCAGCCTCCCTACCCGACTGGCACACCTACAAAGGCCAAAAAGCCTGGCTAATGATAGACGAAGTTCGAGCAGAATGATTCCTGACAAGACATCCTATCCCATTTTGCCAATTCACTCCATCAGGGTGCCGGCTCCGATTGTGTCATTTCCCCACAACGGGTCGGAGAAATAGCCGTTCCGTTTCGACTCGAGGCAGCAGGCGCAGGGCAAGACCACAGGCCGGTCGGGGTACATCTCGCGGTATCGCGCCACACGGCTTTCCAAATCCAGGTCGCCAAGCGGGTCACGCCAGCCGTTCAGCCGCATTCCCAGCACCATCGCCGGGTCGTGAAGCGGCGGTCGCCAGCCGTCGTAGATGCACAGGCGCGTGTGGTAAAGAAAGTGCATTCCGGCAATGCGCTCGGTCATCGGGTTGCCGTCTGGCACCCGTCCCTCGGCGTACGCCCTACACGACCTATGGTAACACACTCCGCAAGCGGCAGCAAACAGCACACACATCAGCACACCGGCAAAATACCACGTCCTCACCCCCTTGCCGACAGGGCGAATCGCATTGCGCCACACCAGCAGCGACAGAAACCACACAGGCACAGGCATCAGGACAATCCAACCGCCCAAAAACAGGCACCAATAGGCATACACCCCTGTGCTGATGCCACACATCAGGGCATTGACCCGCCCCAGCCGCGTGTGTTCAAGACGTGTAAACACTATGATATTCAGAAAACTCAAGCCCTGTACCACAGCAGCCCACACCACAGGTCGGCAGAAACCGGCATTGGTGGTAGCATTGCCCCAAATGCAAAGCGCCACCAGCACCAGATTTATCATCGGCACAGCCTTGTGCCAAAAGCCAGAACGGTCATATGCAGTCTTATTCATATCGAAATAAAATTAATCCGTTTAGTGACAAAAAAACGCGTAAGCCCACTAACTAATTAACACATTAACGAGTTAACGCCTTCTCAAAAGTATACTGGCCTTTGCCCTGCGTAGCCTTGCCGAAGTGGATGGCATTGTTCGGGCAGTGGTGGTAGCAGGCCATACAGTTGGTGCAGTTGCCGTGCCATACGGGACGGAGGCCCTGCTTGGCGCTGCCTTGCGGGTCGGCGTAGTCGCCCGACATCGTTATGTTGCCCAGCGGACACACCTTGGCGCAAAGTCCGCACGAGATGCACAGGTCTGTGGTGTAGAACTTCTTGTCGGTAATCAGCAGACTGTAGAACAATGCGTTGGTGACGTATGTGTTGAGCCAGGGCACCTTGCCGCGAACCACGTCGACCACCTTCTCGCGGTGCCTGATGCGCTCCGCCACCTGCGGCAGACGCTCGCGAACGGCGGCAATCTTGCGAGCCGCGTTCTCGTCGCTGTCGAGGTCGAAACCCTTAATATTGACATACGTCTCGGGCATCACGAACGAGAAAGCCGCATCGAGGACAACACCTTTCGTTTTCAACTCTTTAGCAAAGCGTTCGGGCGTGCGCCCCACATTGTCGCCACAGGTGCAGGCAAGGTAGCAGTATGACGGTTGGGCGTTGATTTCGAGCCGTTTCACATAGTCGCTCACTATGCGCGGCACCGCCCACGAATAGACGGGACAGACAAAACCCAACGCCTCGTCAGCCGACAGCTCCACCTTCGGCACTGACTCCAAGGGATTTATAAGCATCAGACGGTCGTCCGTCAGTCGGGCCAGCTCTTCGGCCACAAACTTGCTGTTGCCACAGCCGGAAAAATATAGGATCATATCTTATTTATTATTATTTCAACTGCGAATTACGCGAAGTAAACGAATTCAAGAGCTTCTTATTATACAAGTAATCCAGTGGTAAGATTGGCGAGCAAGGCTCACATCCGACTCGCTTTCAAGGATGTAAGCCGACCGCTCGAATGGAATTTCACGATAGGCGCGGTCACTGTTGCGGTAGCGCAGCAGACCTATCAGCCAGAAAACGAAATAGAGCACATAGAAGCCCACCAGCAACAGCGCCGCCTGCTGCCACAGGTGTACCGTCTCGTGGCGCACCTCGCGCCCGTTCAGCGGCTGCCCATTGTAGAACACAAACGGAAACAGCGTGATAGCGTGAAAACGGCGCGGCGGAAACCGGCGTGTATTTACCAGCATAGCCATCGGTGTCTATTTGTAGTTGGCATTGGTCAGCCGGCCGTTGCTTACGGTGAATTCCAGCACCTGCCAGCAGTCCACCTTGTTGCCTTTCTTGTCCTGTGCGGAGCTCCATTTCTGCGGCATCGTCTTCACGATTTCGAGCACCATATTGGCAAACTCGAACAGCTCGCCCTTGCCCTTGCTGATCACCTGCCAGCGGCCAGCCTCGCCCTTGCAGTTGACCATAAAGCCTATGCGCACGCGGAACAGGCGGTCCTTGGCACGCTCGTCGGTCAGCGGCTGGTTGAAGAACCAGTTGCGCAGCGCCGTCTTGCCGCCTTCGTATTCGGGTGTTTTCTTCGGAGCCTTGTAATTGCCCACTGCCTCAGCCAGTTGCTTGTCCTCCACCGACCAGACACCGGCCTCGTTGCAGAGCGTAAACGACGTTGCCGCCATCTCGGCCTCGTCCTCCTCGAAGCTGCGCGGCGAGAACTTCGACGACACAACGATGCCATTCTTCACCCTGATTTCCTGCGTCTTCGACACCACATAGTCCCTGACGCCGAA
>DFHL01000102.1:12538-24310 GCA_002371315.1 Bacteroidales bacterium UBA3724
GCAAAGTAGCAGCTGTCGTGGACAAAACGGCGGTGACCATACACCACACCGCCCACAACGCTGTCTGCCAGATAGTCAAACATTTGCTGCCGATCTTGGCCACTACTGTTGTGCGTCTTGATTTCGGAAACAAAAAGCGAGTCGTCGTGGAGCAGCCACGTCCCGAACGGGGCACCATTTACCGAAGGTACTCCAATCCAATTTGAGCCACATTGCAGAGGGTCGTTGCCAAAGAACTCCATCACCAGCGTCAAGCCATTGGCCCTCTGTTGGAAAAGACCCTTGTGGCCATTGTAGGTCACCTCCTCGCGGTCCGAAGCGCAATGCAGATAGAACTCCTTGAACCTCTCGCTGCTATGATATATCACAGCCTGGTCCTGGCCCAACTTCGCGCGACCCGACTGGTATTCAGCCATTATCTTGTCCGAAATGAAGACATTGTCAACCACTTGCCCATTAACGACATTCAAGTAGCGCGTTCCCCGAGCCTCGTCGCTCTTCTGCTCCTTTTTGTCTTTGGCCAGCAGCCTCAGTTCCAGAATGCCCGAATACCAGTCGGCCACCACGGCCGTCTCGCCCAAGGGTTGCTCCGAGTGCAGCGGCGCAATGCGGAAATAGTCGGGCGCAACAATGGTGTCGATACCCGTCTCGGTCCACAGGTTGCCTTCGCGCGTGCGGAAACGCTTAGCCTCTATGGACAGCAGCTTAATCTTTTCGTCGATAAGTTCCATCTTGGCGATATGGCCGCGGTTGTTGTTGAGGCTCCACGACTCGAAAGGGGTTGCACTCATAGTGCGCTGAAAATAAGACATCACCACCGACGGCGCACAGCGGTCGACGGCGACGGCATACCGCTTGCCGTTCCACAGCAGCGTGTCGGCATCCTGCCCCGTCTGCGCGCTGGCGCCCAGCACGCTGGCCAGCAGCAGCAACGTCAAAAGAAAGAGATTGCGTTTCATATTACAGCTTTATTTTCGTTCAATGGTTGTGACATACCGCAGGTTCGTGTCGCGCAGCATATCGTTGGGAATTGTCCCCATAACATCCTGGGGTATAGGCATTCCAAGCAAGCCGAACAGTTCAACCCAATAGGTGGGAAACTCGCCGCTGGCATTCTTGAAGTTCATCGGCATCTCGCCGAACACGTGCCGCCCGTCGCCGGTGATGTAGGCATTGCGGACCAGCTCGCTGCAGTACTGCTCCTCGTTGTCGGCCAGAAACCACGTGTCGTAGCCGCGCCCCACAAAGGTCTTGGCATTGGCGACGAAAGCGGCGGCATCGCTATTGTCTTTCAGCCGCATAACGTCGAAGTGCGGATACGAGCCGTCCTTGAGCCTGAAGTCGGCAAAGAACGTGTCAATCGGATAGCGCGCCACGCCGCGCTTGATGGTGGCATCGATGACAAACGTCGAGTCGGCATCGGTCTCGACTATCGCCACGTGGATGTAGTTCAGCGCGCCGCTGTCGGCTGCGGCCCGACTGGCGGCCGTGTCCGAAAGGGTATAGTCCATCGGAATGCCGACAAAAATCAGGTCGCCGCTCTGCAGGCCCGTCCCCTGCCCGGCCTCGGCCTGCCCAGCGCCCCCTCGGCACGAAGCAAAGACCGTCAGCATCAGCAACAAAGGAAAGATTACTCGTTTCATACTGTCAAGATTGATTTATATATTATAATAGTATACTCTAAATTTCTGACTCGAATTAGAACAACATATTATTTAAGTAATTAGTCAAATTAATTTGACATTTATTGTAATTTACGGGCATTCGCGTTCTAAAAAACAATTTCTGGCTAATTGCTGTTAAATTGCTGACAATTGCTGTTAAAAAGAATACGGACGCTTTTTTTGACCATTTACTTAAAATCAACGTGCATAAAAAACGGCACAAGACGCAAAAAATTGCGTTGTGCCATATTTTTGTCCCTCCTCAAAGTCCCGGGCCGAGGCACCCAAAGCGAGCGTCAACCCACCGAAGCCTTCAGCTTCTCGGCATTCTCGGCCAGCTGCAGGGCCTCGATGCACTCCTCGATGTCGCCGTCCATAAACGCCGGCAGGTTGTGCATCGACCAGCCAATGCGGTGGTCGGTCACGCGGCTCTGCGGATAGTTGTAGGTGCGCACCTTCTCGCTGCGGTCGCCCGTGGCCACCATCGTCTTGCGCTTCGACGACATCTCCTCCATATACTTGTTGTACTCGCGCTCGTAAAGGCGCGTGCGCAGCAGGGTCATAGCCTTCTCCATATTCTTGATTTGCGACTTCTGGTCCTGCATCGAAACGACGATGCCCGTCGGTATATGCGTCAGGCGCACAGCCGAATAGGTGGTGTTGACCGACTGGCCGCCGGGGCCGCTGGCGCAGAAAATCTCCTTCTTGATGTCGGCGGGATTCAGCTCGACGTCAAACTCTTCGGCCTCGGGCAGCACCACGACGGCGGCCGCCGAGGTGTGGACGCGTCCCTGCGTCTCGGTGGCCGGCACGCGCTGCACGCGGTGCACGCCGCTCTCGTACTTCAGCGTGCCATACACCTTCTCGCCCGACACGTTGAAAGTGATGTCCTTATACCCGCCGGCCGTACCCTCGTTGAAGTCGGCCACCTCGACCTTCCAGCCCTTCTTTTCGCAATAGCGCGTGTACATACGGAACAAATCGCCGGCAAACAGGCAGGCCTCGTCGCCGCCCGTGCCGCCACGGATTTCGACCACAGCGTTCTTCGAGTCCTGAGGGTCGGCAGGAATAAGCATAATGCGGATCTCCTCCTCCATCTGCTCCTTGCGCTGCTGCGACGCCGTCAGCTCCTCCTTGGCCATCTCGCGCAGCTCCTCGTCCTTCTCGGCCGACAGCAGCTCCTTGCACTCGGCAATGGTGTCTATCAGCGACTTATACTGATGGTAAGCCCTCACCACGGGCTGCAGGTCCTTGTAGTCCTTGCTCAGCTTGACATATCGCTTCATATCGGACGTGATGGCAGGGTCGTTCATCTGCTGCTCTATCTCACAATAGCGGGAATATATAGCCTCAAGTTTGTCTAACATACTGGTTCAGATAATGATATATACAAATTTTGTTTACAGTGCGGATTGCAAAATTACGAAAAAAATTTTAGAAACTGTTTTGATTTTATCGATGAGTATTATTGGGCATAGAATCGAGTGTTTTTTTTGCGGTATCGAGGGCGCAATGGGGTTCCATTGTAACCGAGAGACCGTGAAAAAAGCACCGAATATATGGCATAAGAATTTCATTGGATAAATTCAAAACAGTTTCTTAATCCGCCGCACCTTCTTTCATTTGCCGGCCGGCGCGGCACCGGCCGACGCACCGGCAGCCTCGCGCTGCTGCTGGCGCCACATCTGCCAGCTGTTCCACACATTCTGGAACACGCTGTAGAAAGCCAGAAACACCGACGCCAGCGGCGTCAGGTAGTAGCCTGCCATCCAGATGCCCATAGCCGTGTTCTTCTGCCCCAGCAGCTGGCCCCCGCTCACCTTGTCGCCATAGCGGCCCCCAAGCCAGCGGCCAAAGCCGAACTGCAGGATGCAGAACAGCAGCGCCGCGATGCCTAACCAGATGATGCTGTGCCAGTTGCCCTCGCCGTGAAGGAAGATGAAGTCGATGGTCTGACCCAGCGTGAACAGCAGCGCCACGGCCCACAGATAGAACGACAGCCCCTTGTAGCGGCGCAGGAAATCGCTGCCTCGGGGCCACCACAGCTCCAGTGCCAGGGCGGCAAAAAACGGCACACCGAGCACGGCACCTATGCGGCGCAGTATCAGCCAGAAAGACTCGAAGAAGGGCATATCCTGATGCGTGCCGATGAACGAAAAATAGACCGGCGCCACCACCGCAACCAGCAGGTTGCCAACAATGGTGTAGGTCGTCACCGTCTCGCGGTTGGCGCCAAGCATACAGCTGACGACGGCCACGCTCGACGCCACGGGGCACAGCACCCCTATCAGCACTCCCTCGGCCACCACGCCATCGGCGCCCAACCATCTCAGCGCCAGATAACTGCCAAGGCTGACCGTTACCTGAAACAGCATCAGCCACAGGTCGAGCCAGCACAGCCGCAACCGGCGGATGTCCACCGCCGAGAAGGTGAGCAGCAGGATGGTGAAGATGAGGTACGGCACCAAAAAGCTGAACATCGCGCACCAGCGGTGCAGCAACAGGCCCAGAACGATGGCCGCAGGCAATATGTAACTTCTGTATTTCTGCATCACGAAAATTCGGCAAACGCCGTCAGCACACTGTAGTTCAAATACTTGAACCACTCCCCCACTCCGTTTTGCCGCTGCAAAAATACTCATTTCCGGCAAACCGCGCAACATCCCCGCCCGCCATCAGGGCCAAAATCATCAGCCCATCGCCGCCCGCACACCCCTTTCGGCCTGAAATTCAGCCGATAACACCCCTTCTCGTCAGGAGATGAAACCGACCGTCATTTTAACTTAAAATTACCAAAGCCCACTGGCGAAAAATTTAACAAATCTTTGATTGGACTTTGGTAGGAGTTTGGGTGAACTTTGGTCCCCTTCATTTGGCTCGTTTTCAACGAAATAAGCAAAAGCGAAAATTTGCCAGATTTTAACAGTTTTTAAGTTAAATCCATTAACATTTTAACTTAAATTTTAACATTCCGTTTTGGCTTCGAAGGGCAGGCGAAAATAATTTTTTCGGCGATGTCAGAAATAAATCGTATCTTTGCAAATTATTTCAAAAAACACACACAATATGTTGAGAGAAGAGACGGTCTTCGGACCCATACATAGCCGCCGCCTCGGCACATCGCTGGGTATCAACCTGCTGCCCGAGAAAGGCAAATTCTGCAACTTCGACTGCATCTACTGCGAATGCGGCTGGAACCGCGACGGGCGCGGCGACACCGTGCTGCCCAGCGCCGAGAAGGTGCGCCACGACCTGTCGAACAAGCTGCAGGACCTCTATGCCGACAACGTCAAGGTCGACTCCATCACCTTCAGCGGCGACGGCGAGTCGACGCTGAACCCTGATTTTGCGCAGATTATCGACGACACGCTGCGCCTGCGCGACCAGTTTGCGCCCCAGGCCAAGGTGTCGGTGCTGAGCAATGCCACGCGCGTCCACATCCCCGAGGTGTTCGCCGCCCTGCGCCGCGTCGACAACCCGATAATGAAAATCGACGCGCCCACCAACGAGCTGATTGCCAAGATCAACAACCCCGCGCCGGGCTACGACGTGCAGCGCGTCGTCGAGGCCCTGAAGCAGTTCGGCGGCGATTTCATCCTGCAGTGGTGTCTGCTGCGCAGCCCCGACTTCGACTCGACGCGCGACGAGGTGGTGCTTCCGATGCTCGACATCATCCGCACGCTGCATCCGCGCGAGGTGATGGCCTATACCATCGACCGCCCCACCCCCGCCCAGAACCTGCAGAAGGTCACCCCCGACGAGATGCACACCCTCCTCAAGCCCCTCATCGACGAAGGCTTCGCCGTGCAAATAAAAGGGTGATTACCGAGCCGGCATTTGACGCATTGTCACGACATCAGAAGAAAACCGACATATACAGAGGCAGATAGGTGGCATTTTCGCCCTGTTCAACGTTGCAGGGGCCGAACACTATGCTGCGGCCTATTTTGTCGGCGTATCTTTCTATGGCGGCATCCAGCGAGGCGTGTTTGCGGTAGTTGCTGCCTGATTTTACTTCGACGATGTCAATCTTGCCGTTGTTGGGCAGCACAAAGTCAAGCTCCTGGCGGCTCTTGTGGTCGTAATAGTGCAGTGGAATCCCTTTGGCGGCCAAGGCACAGGCAATCTGGTTCTCGGCCAAAGCCCCTTCGTTTATGCCGATGTCGCCATTCATCACCCGCAGTTGCAGGTTGTGCAGCAACATACTGCTCATCAGGCCGGTGTCGACCAGATACAGCTTGTAGAGGCTGCGGTTTTCGGTGGCTTCGAACGGAAGCTCTAACGCCTTGGTGTTGAAAGAATAATACGCAAGTCCAGCATCAACAATCCACTGGGTAGGATTGTCGTATTTGCGGCGTGAAGCCCCTTGCTCCAGGTTTGCCAACACAAATCGCTTGTCCTGTTTCCCCAGTTCCGACGGTATTGCATTGAACACCTGCTGCGCTGCCGACCTGTAATTGCCTGCGTATTTGGATATGTCGGCCTTGTAGGTGGTCATTATCGAACGCTGGGCCTTCACGACCTGCCGGAAGTCGTTTTGCTCAACAAAGGCCCGCACGACGTCAGGCATTCCGCCAACAACCAGATACTCACGCCAATAACGGCTAATCTGTTCGTGTATTGGCAACGGTACGGGGACCGTTTTCGCATAGCATTCCTTCAGAAGGCTTATAACATCGCCACTTATACCCTTGGCCCAAAGAAACTCTTCGAAATCCAAAGGATAGACCATTATCTCCTCTTCGAAGCCGACAGGATACGAGGGAATATCTTTATAGTTGATTCCCAGCAGCGAACCCGACTCAATATAGTCATATTTCGCTTCCTCGACCAGGAACTTTATCGCCGTTCTGGCTTTGGGACATTCCTGTATTTCGTCGAAAAAAACCAGCGTGCGCCCTTCCTCGAATGGCCCAAAACCAATAGCGGAAAGGTTCAGGATAATGGTCCGTGTGTCCAAAGAGCCATCAAAAGCGGCTTTTGCATCGGGATATTTTAAAAAATTAACCTCAACAAAATGGGCGTAATTTTCCTTAGCAAACATCCTCACCGAAGTCGTTTTTCCGACCTGACGCGCGCCGTTCAGCAGCAACGCCTTTCTCGAAGGACTATCTTTCCACAACATAAGTTGTTGTATTACTTTTCTTTGAAACATTTTCTATTCTTTGTTTTTATAATGCAAAGATACACTAATTTTTCTATTCTCGCAACTTTTTGCAGCCTTTTTAGGGGTAAAATTACAACTTTTTGCAACCTTTTTTGGAGTAATATTGCAACTTTTTGCAGCATTTTTAGGGGTAAAATTGCAACTTTTTGCTTTATATCCGAAGGCGAGTGTGTGAGGTTCTGCGAGGGGCGGTTGAAGGCGGCTGACGGTTTAACAGTTTTTTTGCCTCTATTTTTGTTATTTATCCACCTGCCGCTGCCCTGCGACGATTCTTTTTGGGCCGCAAAAGAGATTCGAAAACCCTGCGCAAACAGCGGTTAACGAACAAGATAAAAATATTTTTTGTCCACGTCGCAAAATGTTCGTATCTTTGCAAAATTGAATTCATATAATTAATAACTAAATACAAAAGAAATGTCAAAAATGCTTTTGCTGGGCGATGAGGCTATCGCTCAGGCTTTTATAGACGCTGGCGGTAGTGCCATCAACAGCTACCCCGGAACCCCCTCGACTCAGATTACTGAGTATGTGATGAAATCAAAACAGGCCAAGGAGCAGGGCGTTGTCGCCAACTGGTGCGCCAACGAGAAGACGGCCCTCGAGGCTTCGATCGGCGTGGCCTACGCCGGCAAGCGCGCAATGACCTGTATGAAGCACGTGGGCCTGAACGTCTGCGGCGACCCCTTTATGAATGCCGCCATCATCGGCACCAAGGGCGTCATCATCGTCGTTGCCGACGACCCGTCGATGTTCTCGAGCCAGGACGAGCAGGACAGCCGCTACTATGGCCACTGGGCTATGATTCCGATGCTGGAGCCGTCGAACCAGCAGGAGGCCTACGATATGGTCTTCTTCGGCTATGAGCTGAGCGAAAAGCTGGGCACCCCCGTCCTGTACCGCATCCCCACCCGTCTGGCCCACAGCCGCGCCGGCGTGGAGCGCAAGCCCGTGCTGCCGCAGAACCCACTGACCAGCCCCAGCGACCCGAAGAGCTTCGTGCTGCTGCCCGTCAACGCCAAGCGCCTGTATCGCGACCTGATCGACAAGCAGCCCGCCTTCACCAAATCGAGCGAAGAGAGCGGATACAACAAGTATTTCGAAGGCACCGACAAGAGCCGCGGTATCATCACCACCGGCATCGCCTTCAACTATCTGCAAGAGAATTTCCCCGGCGGCAAGTGCCCCTACCCGGTGGTCAAGATCACCCAGTATCCGCTGCCGTTCAATATGCTCAACAAGCTGTATGACGAGGTCGACGAGATCCTCGTTCTCGAGGACGGCCAGCCCTTCGTCGAGGAGCACATCAAGGGCTTCCTGGGCAAAGGCAAGCCGGTCCACGGCCGCTTGGACGAGACCATCCGCCGCGATGGCGAGCTGAACGCCGAGAAGGTTGCCAAGGCTCTGGGATTGAAGGTCGTCAACGGCCCCGCCGTGCCCGAGGTGGTCACCAACCGCCCGCCGGCCCTCTGCGTGGGTTGCCCCCACATCGACAGCTACGAGGCCGTCATCGACGTGATGAAGAAGTATCCCAAGGGCCGCGTGTTCGGCGACATCGGATGCTACACGCTGGGCTTCAATATGGGTGCCATCGACACCACCGTCTGTATGGGTGCTTCGGTCACTATGGCCAAGGGGGCTTCGGAAATGGGCATCTTCCCCGCCATCGGCGTCATCGGCGACGGCACGTTCGGCCACAGCGGTATGACCGGCCTGCTTGACTGCGTCAACGAGAAGGCTAATGTCATCATTATGATTCTCGACAACGACATCACGGCTATGACCGGCGGCCAGCCCTCGAGCGCCAATATGAAGCTCTTCAACATCTGCAAGGGCCTCGGCGTCGACCCCGACCACATCCGCACCATCGTGCCGCTGAAGAAGAACCACGACGAGTTTGTCAAGATCCTCGAAGAGGAAATCGCCTACAACGGCGTCAGCGTCATCATCCCGCAGCGCGTCTGCATCGTCGAGAACAAAAAACGCATCGCAGCAAAGAAATAACAATGTGAATAGCGACAAGTGAACAGTGAATTGAGAGAGGTGGCGCAAGACACGCCGAATCCCGAATCACAATTCACTATCCACCATTCACAAACCACTATTCACCAATCACAAAAATCAAAGAACAGAACAATGAAAAAAGACATAATCCTCTGTGGCGTAGGCGGCGACGGCATCGTCTCCGTAGCCAAGATAATAAGCGACGCCGCCCTCAACCTGGGCCTCAACGTCAAGCAAAGTGAAATCCACGGTATGTCGCAGCGCGGCGGCTCGGTGTTCAGCCACCTCCGCGTCAGCAGCGACCCCATCTTCGCCGATGTCATCCCCGAAGGCAAGGCCGACATCATCCTCAGCTCGGAGCCTATGGAGGCCCTGCGCTACATCAACTTCCTGGCCCCCGACGGCGTTGTCATCACCAACAGCGACCCCTTCGTCAACATCAGCAACTACCCCGACATCGAGAAGGTCTATGCCGAGCTGAAGAAGCTGCCCAAGCTGGTGTGCTTCAACGCCAACGCCATCGCCAAGGAGCTCAACGCCCGCGGCAATATGGTGCTGCTCGGTGCTGCCGCCCCCTATCTTGAAATCGCTTTCGACGAGCTCGAGAAGGCCATCAAGGCCATCTTCGGCCGCAAGGGCGACGCCGTGGTGGAGACCAACATCAAGGCCATCCGCGCCGGCCGCGACGCCAAATAAAGCGACGCCAAACAAAGGGTACACGCCCCAAAAACAAAAGGGACGGAGCCGTGAAGGCTTCGTCCCTTTTTCTTGCCGCAAATGCAATATTTGCATTGCCGCCGCGTTTAAGTGCCGTTATCAGAATTTGAGATGCTATGCTGAACGCAATACATATTATCGGCATCCTCGCCACCGTGGGCATCCTGGTGGCGGTGAGCGTCCTTTCGGGGCGCAAGGTGAAGGATGCAGCAGGGTTCACCACCGGCGGCAAGGCCGGCAGCTGGATGGTGTGCGGTGCCATACTGGGCACCCTCGTCGGCGGCCAAAGCACCATCGGCACGGCGCAGCTGGCCTTCACCTACGGCCTCTCGGCGTGGTGGTTCACCATCGGCGCCGCCCTGGGCTCGCTGGTGCTGGGCCTGGTCTATGCCAAGCCGCTGCGCAGCAGCGGCTGCACGACGGTGATGGAGGTCGTGCGCCAGCAGTACGGCCGCCGCGCCGAGACGGTGGGGTCCGTGCTGTTCCTCGTCGGCATCTTCATCAGCATTATGTCGCAGCTGCTGTCGTCGTCGGCAATGATCACCAGCCTCTTCGGGCTGCCCACGGCGACGGCGCTGCTGGTCGGCGCAGTGCTGATAGCGCTGCTGGTGCTGTTTGGCGGCATACGCAGTGCCGGCGCCGGCGGCATCGTCAAGCTGGTGCTGCTCTACATCAGCTCGCTGGCGGCCGGCATCGCGGTGTGGCGACTGGCCGGAGGCCTTGGCGGCATCAGGTCGGGACTGGAAGAGCTGTTCGCCAATCAGCAGCTGGCGGCAATCAACGGCATCGGCAGTGCCGAGGATGTGCATCGCCGCTACGGGTCGCTCCTGGCCCGCGGACCGCTGAAGGACCTTGGCGGATGCCTGTCGCTGACGCTCGGCGTCGTCTGCACACAGACCTACGCGCAGGCCATCTGGTCGGCGGCCACCACACGCAAGGCGCGGCGCGGAGCCGTGCTCTGTGCCGCACTGATACCCGTGATTGGCGCTGCCTGCACGCTGGTGGGCATCTATATGCGTGGCCACTACGTAACCGCCGCCGAGATGGAAGCCCTTGCCGCCGCCGGAGGCACGCTGCCCGAAGGCATCGGCATATTGGAGAATTCGCTGCAGGCATTTCCTGCTTTCATCCTTGCCCATCTGCCGTCCTGGCTGGGCGGCATCGCCCTGGGCGCGCTGCTGGTCAACATCCTGGGTTGCGGCAGCGGCCTGGTGCTGGGTGCGGCGACCATCGCATCGCGCGACCTGTTGGGCAACGTCCTGACGCTCTTCCATCGCAAGGCGCGCCTCGAACCGCTGGCGCAGACACGCCTGGCCATAGTCGCCATCCTGCTGCTGGGCGTTGCGGCGGCGCTGTTCGTCCGCGGCTCGTTCATCAACGATTTGGGATTCCTTTCGTTGGGCCTGCGCGCCGTGGTGCTGTTGCTGCCGCTCAGCTTCGCCCTGTGGCTTCCGGGCCGCTTCCGAGCCAAGGCCGTAATGCTGTCGATGATCATCGGCTCGGTGGCGATGCTGGCCGCTGGCGTACTGCACCTGCCGCCCGACGCGATGTACTACGGCCTGGCAGCCTCGGCCCTGACCCTGGCTGTTTGCCGCTGACGAAGCGCTTCCCGTTTTTCTCCTGCTCGCGTCGCTCGCGAAATCTTGTAAATCTTGTAAATTAATTCCGACTTCGTCGGAAAAGCTTTCCGTTTTCCGCTTCCACGGTTCTCCTGCTCGCGTCGCTCGCGAAATCTTGTAAATCTTGTAAATTAAGTAATTGGTCAAATTTATTTGACATTTATGGCAATTCAGTAATAAGTGACCTGTGACAAGTGACCTGTGAAACGAGCGCGTTCGTGTCACTTGTCACTTATCACAGGTCACACACATTCAAAATAATTGCTGATAAATTGCTGATAATTGCTGTTCAAAACCAGTGACAAGTGAATAGTGACCAGTGAAACGAACGCGCTCAATTCACAATTCACTAATCACAATTCACTAAAAAAAATTTCTGGTTAATTCCTGGCCAATTTATGGTAATTCCTGTTAAAAAAATGAAAGCTATTTTTGACCATTTACTTAATTCCGACTTCGTCGGAAAAGCTGCCGCGCAAGCCGCTTTCCGCTTTCCGCTCGTTCCGTTTTCCTGACACACTGCGGCACACAGCGAAACGCAACGAAACAGCAAACCTCACAACCAACTGAAAACCAGCCATTCAAGCCACCTTCTCCGTCATAT
>DFHL01000102.1:24427-24958 GCA_002371315.1 Bacteroidales bacterium UBA3724
TGTACAACGGGCATACCTGCCGCTATGAATCAGCTCATTAACGAAGAACGGAAAACGGAAAACTGAGAACGGAGAACTAAGAATGGAGAACTGCTAACGCGGCAGCATTTCCGACGCAGTCGGAACTAATTTACAAGATTTACAAGATTTCGCGAGCAACGCGAGCAGGAGAACAACGAAGAACGGAGAACTGCTAACGCGGCAGCATTTCCGACGCAGTCGGAACTAATTTACAAGATTTACAAGATTTCGCGAGCAACGCGAGCAGGAGAACAAAGAAGAACGGAAAACGGAAAGCGGGAAGCAGCTTCCGCGTCAGCCACTCCCCGCTCTCCATTTTCGTTTTCGTACGAAGTTCTCCGCTCTCACTTCACCACCAGCTTCTTGTAGGCGGTGCCGCTTGTGGTGGCGATGCGGACGATGTAGGTGCCCGAGGGCAGCTGCGAGATGTCGAGCGTCGTGCCGGTGGCGTCGACAGCACGGCGCTGCAGGCTGCGGCCGTCGAGACTGAAGAGCTCCACTTCGGCGATG
>DFHL01000086.1 GCA_002371315.1 Bacteroidales bacterium UBA3724
GGCGTGTTGCTGTTCTCGGCGCGGAAGGTGGGGCCGAAGGTGTAGATGGCACCCAGTGCGGTGGCACCCAGCTCGCCTTCAAGCTGGCCGCTGACGGTCAGGGCAGTCTGCTTGCCAAAGAAGTCCTGGCTGTAGTCGACGGCGCCCTCGGCTGTGCGCGGTATGTTGTTGAGGTCCAACGTCGTAACCTGGAACATCTCGCCGGCGCCCTCGCAGTCGCTGGCGGTGATGAGCGGCGTGTGGAAATAGTAGAAACCCTTCTGGTGGAAGAAGGTGTGGATGGCGTAGGCCATCTCGTGGCGCATACGCATCACGGCGCCGAAGGTGTTGGTGCGCGGACGCAGGTGGCCGATTTCGCGCAGGAACTCCATCGAGTGGCCCTTCTTCTGCAGGGGATACGTGTCGGGGTCGGCCTCGCCGTAGACAACGATGCTCTCTGCCTGCACCTCGACCGACTGGCCGGCGCCCTGGCTCTTCACCAGCTTGCCGTCCACGCCGATGCAGGCACCCGTGGTGATGCGGCGCATCAGGTCGTCGTCGAACTTGGCCAGGTCGACCACAATCTGCAGGTTGGTGATTATCGAGCCGTCGTTGAGGGCTATGAAGGCCACGTTCTTGTTGCCGCGCTTGGTGCGCACCCATCCTTTGACGTTTATCGTTGTGTCGATCAGCGCAGACACATCCTCTTTGAGTAGGTATTTTATTTTATAGTATTGCATAATATTGTGTTGTTTTTTTATTTCATTTGTTCAAGAATTGCGCAAATCTGTCTGCGCAGTTCCGGAAGATTATCTTTTGCTGTTTGCCAGGCTGTTTTGGCATCGATGTTATAGTAATCGTGAACCAAAACGTGGCGCATACTTATTACGTCCTTCCAGCTTACTTCGGGATGTTTCTCGCGAATCTCTTTCGTTAGATTATTGGCAGCTTCTCCAATTATTTCAATGTTTTTGACAACGGCAAAGAACATCATCTTGTTGGTTTGCATATCGTCAAGGTTTTTCCCCTCCAAGAAGCTGTCGACATTGCCGATGGCTGTCAGGATGTGTTCCAGACGGCCTTTGTCTCTAACGGATTCTCTCATAAATCAATCTTTTATCTTGGTTGGCTGTTTGTTCGGCAAAAGGCAGCAATGTACCGTTTTCCACAAGGTCTATTTTCTTCCCGATATGGTCGGACAATTCGTTCATAATGTGGCAGTATTGCATCAGCCCTATCGTCGCGTTGTCGTGGTCGAATTCAACAAGCAAGTCCACATCGCTGTCGTCGCGTTCTTCGCCACGCGCATACGAGCCGAAAATCCAGGCCTTTAGCACTGGTTGCGTGGCCAGGTAGTCGCGTATTGTCTGTATCATATCTTCGCTCATAGGGGGTGTGGTTTGCGGTTGTTGTGTTAGTCTTTAACGCGCGGATTGCGGTTTTATTGTGCAGGTTTCTTTTTTCATTGCAAATGAAATTTGACAATTCACTTGTTCTTTTTCGCCTTCATCAGCTCAACGTCCGAGTTGAACTTCATCAGCTGCTCCTCCTGGTCGCGGCGGCAGATGAGCAGCGTGTCGGCTCCACCAGCCACAATGTAGCCGTCAAGGCCTTGGATGACAGCGTATTTCTCGGGGTTGAGGTGTACGATGCAGTTGTGCGTGTCGTAGGTCAGCACGTGCCCCGAGGCTATGACGTTGCCGCTGTCGTCCTTGGGCTTGGCCATATAGAGCGACTCCCAGGTCTCGACATCCGACCATCCGAACTCGGACTCAAGGACATAGACATTGTCGGCCTTCTCGATGATGCCGTAGTCGACCGAAATGTTCTGCGCCTGGGTGTAGGTCTCGCGAAGCTGTTTGGCGGGCGTGTCCAGGTTGAGCGTGAAAAACCGCTCGGCTATCTGCGGCAGATGGCGGCGATAGGCCTCCATCAGCACCGGCAGGCGCCAGATGAAGATACCTGCGTTCCACAGGAATTCGCCCGACGAGATGAACTGGCAGGCCATCTCGAAGGGCGGCTTCTCGACGAAGGTCACCACCTTGTGTATCTTCGACGAGGTGCCGCGGATGCCCGCCTCGCGGAACTGGATGTAGCCGTACTTGATGTTGGGGTTGACAGGCCGCGCGCCGAGGGTGACAATCCAGTCGTGCGAGTCGACCATCTGTATGGCGTCGTTGATGTTGCGCTCGAACTCGCCGGCGCCGAACACGGCGTGGTCCGACGGCGTGACGACGATGTTGGCGTTGGGGTTGATGGTGTTGATCACCGAGGCGGCATAGGCGATGCAGGGCGCCGTATTGCGGCGGAAAGGCTCGCAGAGTATCTGGTAATCAAGCAGGTCGGGGATCTGGCGGCGCACCTGTGCCTCGTGGGCCTTGGTGGTGACGATGATTATGTTCTCGCGCGGACAGATGTTCTCGAAGCGGCGGAACGTGTTCTGTATCATCGATTCGCCTGTGCCCACAAGGTCGATGAACTGCTTGGGCTTGGTCACCGAGCACAGCGGCCAGAAGCGGCTGCCGAAGCCGCCAGCCATTATTATGCAGAAATTGTTGGGATTCAGATGCTTTGTCATACGCTTACTTCGCCTTTGATGTGGGGATGCGGATTGTAGTTTTCGAGGGTAAAATCTTCATAGTCAAAGCTGAAGATGTCCTTCTTGTCGGGGTTGAGCCGCATTGTGGGCAGCGGGCGCGGCTCGCGGGTCAGCTGCAGGCGGCACTGCTCGATGTGGTTGTTGTAGATGTGCGCGTCGCCGAAGGTGTGCACAAAATCGCCGTATTTCAGCCCCGTGGCCTGGGCTATCATCATTGTGAAGAGGGCGTAGGAGGCGATGTTGAACGGCACGCCGAGGAATATGTCGGCCGACCGCTGGTAGAGCTGGCACGACAGGCGCCCGTCGGCCACGTAGAACTGGAACAGTATGTGGCACGGCGGCAGGGCCATACGGTCTATCTCGCCCACGTTCCACGCCGACACCAGCAGGCGCCGCGAGTCGGGATTGGTCTTGATTTGCTCTATCAGGTTGGCAATCTGGTCAATGTGACTGCCGTCGGCGCAGCCCCACGAGCGCCACTGGTGGCCGTAGATTGGGCCCAGGTCGCCGTTTCGGTCGGCCCATTCGTCCCAAATCGTCACCTTGTGGTCGTGCAGGTAGCCGATGTTGGTGTCGCCGCGCAGAAACCACAGCAGCTCGTATATGATGGAGCGCAGGTGCAACTTCTTGGTAGTCAGCAGCGGAAAGCCGTCGTCGAGGTGGAAGCGCATCTGGTAGCCAAACACGCTGCGCGTCCCCGTACCCGTGCGGTCGTCCTTCTGAATGCCGTTGTCGAGCACGTGCTGCAAAAGGTCAAGGTATTGTTTCATACGTTTTTAGTCTTTTTGTTTTATCTATTAACGCGCAATGGATGAAATAATTGTGCCGCCGCGAAATTAATTATGGCCGCGCAATAACTTGTTGACAATCCGCACCTGCTCCGCTCGTTCGACCATCGTTCGACCGTTGTTCAACCATCGTTCAACCATCGTTTAACCATTTTAAATGGTAGAACAATGGTTGAACGATGGTCGAACGGTGGTCGAAATGGCAGAGCGGGTCCGACGCAGAACGCCTGTGGTTCGCCGGTTTAGGTTGTCACTTTTGCATCCTGCGGCTGGATTGGGCTGACTGGTCGGCGTTTTTCGGCGTTTTTCTGTTGTCGGTTTGCGGCGGCGGTTCGGCCCCGTGGGTGGCTGTTTTTAATATTTTTTTAGAAAAATGTTTGCATTTTAAAAAAAATGTGTAACTTTGCACCCTGTAAACTCATCGCGGCAATTGCGCCGCAAGCGCGCTTTTTTCTACTCTTGAAGGCTTAATATCAAACATTTAATAATTAAAAGTTAGTTTATGATGAAACGACTATTCTCTTTTCTGTTTTTGTTGACGGCTTTGTCGGTGGCCCTGTCGGCCTATGCCGCTCCCGTCAATGCTGCTGCGCCCGTCAAGTCGGGCGACGGCGTCACGGTCTTCAGCGTCGTGTGGTCGGGCGATCGTACAACGACCTATACGGCAACGCCTTACACCGGTTTGACGGCTACCTATGTCGACGGTTCGAACACGGTGAGGAGCACCACGCTGACGTTCAGCAACGGCACCGAGACCTTCGTGTCGCCCAACGGCCCCACGAATGCCGGCACCTACACCGTCACCGCCACCCCCGTTGTGGCTGGCGACTCGCTCGACCAGGGCACGGCCACGGTGACGCTCACCATCCTTCCGGCAAGGGTCACGGTCGAGAACTGTGCGGTGGTTATCACCAAGTTCTATGACGGCAACGATGTGGCCGAAGTGACCGACAACGGCACGCTGACTGGCCTTCTGGGCAACGACGTGCTGACGCACAGCGTCGAGGCTCATTTCGACGACGCCAGCATCGGGTCGGACAAGGACATCACCATCACCTACACGCTGGCTGGCGCCTCGCTGGCCAACTATCAGCTGCCTTCGACGACCAAGGTGCTGCACCACGGCGCCATCATCGAGGATATGCGCCCCGACCCGGCCTATGGCGGCAATCTGTTCAATCAAGGCCTTGAGGTTGAGGCCTATGGCTATTGCGCCGGCGGCGGCTCGATTGTGTACCATCTGCTGTCGGGCAATCCCGACCAGTATCGTCTGGTGTTCGACGACGCGGCTTTCAGCAACGTCAACTGGACAAACCTCAGCACCCCCGGCCAGACGGGCACCATCAACATCAATATCCCTGCGGGTCTGGCCACGGGCTACTATACCGCCACGCTGACCTTCCGCGACCATAACTATCCGACCCTCATCAGCCCGGCAATCCGCGTGCGCTTCCACGTCAACCTGCCCGAAACGTATATCCAGCCGCTGTTCAGCGATGTCATTGCCGTTGTCGACACTTGCCAGTGCCTCAGTGACATACAGTGGTATCACCGCGAGGCCGGCGAGACGCAGTGGACCCTCATCGACGGCGCCACCGACTACTATTATCAGCAGGAAGGCGGCCTGACGGGCGAGTATTTCGTCAGCTGCAAGATGAACGGCGTGGCCACCTTCACCTGCCCGCAGCAGGATATGAACACGCTGATCAGCGACGAGCCTGTCAGCGTCAAGGTCTATCCCAACCCCGCTGCCGGCATCGTCACGGTCAGCATCGCCAATGCGCAGTCGTCGACCCACAGGTTGAGTATCGTCAACGAGGCCGGCGTGGTGATTGAAACCATCGAGTTCGAAGGCGACAAGACGACGGTGGATATGTCCCGTTTCAACAGGGGCCGCTATGTTGTCAGCGTCGACGGAACCGCTGTGAAGGTTGTCCGTAACTAATTAATGTTGAATCACAAAAAAAAGTATCATAGCTATGAAACGAATTATGACGTTGATTGCTGCTGTGACCCTGGCGTTTTCGGCCGTGGCACAGAAGGGTGAGATTAACAATTATATCGGGCTTACTGTCAGTCCTTTCGGATTGAACACTATGCTGTGCCAGCCCACCGACGGCACGCACTACCTGAAGCTTGGACTGGGCGCGGGGCTGCACTACAATCATTTCTTTGGCGAGCATTTCGGCTTTGGGCTGGGTGTGCACTACGACCGTGTGCGCTCGGCTACCAACTACAATATCACCGAGGTGACCCCGGGGCTCACGCATACGGACAACCCTAATGTCGTCTACGACCTGAACACGCAGTACGACAACTGGACTGAACGCCAGACTGTCAATGTGTTGAGCGTTCCTGTCGAGCTTTTCTGGCGCAATGTCATCAACAAGCGCTGGACGGTTCTGGCCGGCCTGGGCGTGGCGTTCGACCTGCCTCTGTCGGGCAAGTACACGGCCGAAGAGGGAACCTATACCACTTCGGGCTATTTCCCCGCGCTGGGATATACGGTTTACGACCTGCCTTCGCACGGTTTCGGTACGTACAATGCTGATGTCGAGCACGATATCAATGGCCTGAAACTTGGCGTAAGCGTTATGGCCGACTTCGGCTACCGCCTGAGCCTGAAGAACAACTGGGGACTTTATTTCGGTGTCTATGGCGGCTATTGCGTCAACAGTATGGCCGACGAGAGCGAGAATCCGCTGGTCAATATTGCCGACGACGCCACGCATACCTACAACGGCACCTTTGCCTCCAACCAAATCAGCGGCCTGCATCTGCTCCGCGCCGGCGTAAAGCTGGGCATCGACCTGGGCTGGCTGGGTGGCAAGCGCAAGGCTGAGATGCTGGCCGCCGAACAGGCTGCCCGCGAGAAGGCCGAGGCTGAGCGTCTGGCTCGCGAAAAGGCTGAGGCCGAGGCCCGTGCCGCTGCCGAGAAGCTGGCACGCGAGAAGGCCGAAGCCGATCGTTTGGCTCGCGAAAAGGCCGAGGCTGAGGCCCGTGCCGCCGCCGAACGTGCCGCCCGCGCCAAGGCTGAAGCCGAGGCTCGCGCCCGCGAACAGGCTCTGCTGGACAGCATTGCTGCTCTCCAGGCCAATATGCCTGCCAAGCCGGTGACGCGCGTCGAAATGCAGAAGCAGCTTGACGACATCAACGCTACGGTTTACTTCGAAACCAAGGGCACCACGCCAAAGTTCGATGCCAAGACGGATGCCATCATCCATACGCTCTGCGCCTCGATGATGGTGGACAGCAAGCTGAAGGCCGAAATCACCGGCCACACCGACAACACCGGCACGCCGGCCGTGAATATGAAGTACGGAACCAAGCGCGCCGAGGCCCTGAAGAAGTATATGGTCAGCCTGGGTGCCCCAGCTGCCAACATCGAAATCAAGAGCCGCGGCGAGGAGGAGCCCATCGCCCCCAACGACAGCGATGAGAACCGCGCCAAGAACCGCCGCGCTACGGTAGTCCTGAAATAGCGACAACAGAGTGTAATGAAAGCGTCGGGGCACTTCCGGAATGGAAACGCCCCGATGTTTTTTTTTTGTGAAAAGGCGGTTTGCTGTCGGTCGAAGCAGGAGCCGCCTATCGTGGCAAATCGTGCGGGGCTATGTACTTGTACCATATCTCGCAGGCTCCGTCAGGGTTCTGCTCGAGCATCACGCCGATGCCTCCTTTGGGCAGGCGTGTGAGCGACGAGTAGACCGAGGGGCCTTCGAAAAGCGTCATTGTGTGCTGCCAGCTTTGCCCCTCGTCGTGACTGGCGAAAAGGCTCACATTTTCGCGATTCATAGAGTGGGGAAGGCTGTGCAGCAGCAGGTTGCTGCTGTCGCCGCAGTCGATGGCTGTCACACGCAGTATGTCGCCGTTGCAGGCATTGGCGGTCAGGTCGTTCCAGCGGCCTTGTGTGCCCCACGTCTGTCCGCAGTCGCTGCTGCGGTTGTAGCCGCGGGCACCGCTCTGGCGCACGCTGATGATGATGGTGCCGTCGACAAGTTCCATCAGCTTGGCTTCGTCGCCGCCGCTGTAGGCGCGGCCGGAGACACTCCAAGTATGACCGTTGTCGTCGCTATAGACCACAAAGTTGTCGAGGATATTGTTGCCTGTACGTCGCACCATAGCGGCGGCAAACATAATGCGGCCGGCCTTGTTGCCGCGCGTCAGACGCAGACCGTTGCCTGAACCGAAAAAGGAGCCCTTGTAGTTGCGGCAGGTGGCGTTGGTGGCACGGCTGCCCCACAGCTGGGCGGTGATTTCCTCGGGCTCGCTCCAGGTTTGGCCGCCGTCGCTGCTGCGGCACACATAGCTGCGTTGCGGGTCGTCCTCGGTCGAAGACCACAGGCCATTGCCGCCAACAAAGACGCAAACCACATCGCCGTTGGTGCACTGCACCAAGGCGGCGTCGCCAAAGCCTTGTTTGCGTCCGGTCCCTGCGGCTATGGTCACGGGCTCGCTCCACGTGTGGCCGCCGTCGGTGCTGCGGCGCGACACGATGTCGATATCCTCGGGCAGGTCGGCTTCGTTGTATTTGCGGCGGTCGCAGGTCATAAGCAGCGTGCCGTCGTCGAGGCACAGCACTGCCGGGATGCGCCAATTGGCGCTGCCATAGTCGCCGGGGCGGAACAGGCAGACTTCGAAGCTCGCTGTAGTGTCTTCGGTTGGCGCTTGCCAGTGCTGTTGTGTGGCCTCGCCTGCCGTCTTTCGGCAACAGGCAACGAGAATGGCAAGCATTGTCAATGCGATAGCCCGTTTCATAATGATATTCTTTTTAGTGGTTAGAATATTTCTTTGATTGTCTGCGGGATACCGTTGACGATGAAGCTGTCGCCGACGGCTTTGCCTTTCAGGGCCAGATAGATTGGCGTCTGGGCGCTGATGGCGAAATAATACTGCATCCCTGTGGGCGACTCGGTGTCGTTGACGACAAACTTGCCGGCGCCGATGCTGAGGAAGAATCGCTGCTTGTCGGTGACGACGATGGCGCCGTGCTCGGCCCGGTCGAAGGGCGGCATACGCATCGCCTCCTGCAGGTAGCGCAGGCTGGCATTGGCGTTGCTGAGCTGCTTGGCGTACATATCGCGCGCCCGCATCATCTTGGTGCGGTAGCTGTCGTAGCGGTCCACGTTGGCACCGTAGTCGTTGCTCTGCTGCTGTGCCGAGTCCATCTCCTGCTTGGCAACGGCGGCGATGTGCTGCTGGTGGGCCGTCAGGGCCTGAATTACACGTATGCGTTTTTCTTCGCGTGTCATAGGTTTATGAGGCTTTGCGTTTTGAACGAAGTTCTTTGGCTTTCGCCAGGCAGCGGCTCCAGTCCACCATCGAGAGGGCTGCTGCCAGAATTGCCACGGTGGCGGTGGCGAGGGTGCGATAGGTGAACCATTCGTGATGGAACGAATGGTGCGGCATAACCATCAGGTATGCAAACGGAATCAGGCCGACGGCAACGCATTGCAGGGCCAGTTTCCATCCGCCTTTGCGGTGGCAAATCAGGGCGAGTATTATCATTGCTGCGGCGGGGACCAGAATGAAGCCCCAATGGACGTGCGCCAGATTGGATGCCAGCGCGTCGCCAATGTAGGTCGAGCCGTTGTCGGTCCAGTGGCGGGCTTCGTCGTTGGCGTTTTTGAAGACGTTCTCGCCGGTCAGCAGGGTGGCGACGACCCATTTCGAGCCCCAGGTCAGCGCGTAGCTCAGCGACCAGGTGGCACCGGCGCCGACAATCGTTGCAAAGGCGCTTTTCAGCTCAGTGTCGCGCCGTGCCGCGATGAGGGTCAGCAGGGGCAGCCCCAGCGTGATGGTCGGCACGGTAAGAAGGTCGAGATAGGCAGTGAGCGAGCCCAGCACAAGGAAGCACATCATTACGCTCCATCTGGCTTTCTGGCCGTTATAGGCCGTCCAGAGCATTCCCGCCAAAGCAATCAGCAGCACCGGCGCAAACTGCAGCGAGAACTGCATAACGAAGACGTTGACCGCCATCAGGCCGACGGCGACAGCCAGGGCGATGCCCTTGCCCACGCGTCGCCACAAGGCCGTAAAACACCACAGCATAGCAAGGGAAGTGATGATATACAGGATGAACCGTATCGTCGGCATAGCAGAAAAAACGAGCGCAATGCGCGTCAGGAAAGAACTGCCGTGCCAATAGCGGGCATAGTGGATGATGTGTTCGCCCTTCTCCGAGCCGTAGACGGCCCCGCGCAGGTTGTCGCACGAGGTGAGGTCCCAGAAGGTGTGCCGCGGATTGAGCAGGATGCCCTTGGGCCCTTCCTTGCGCAGGTTCAGCGCCTCGTTGATTATCAGCGCGTCGGTGAAGTTGTCGAGCTTGTAGCCGTCAAGGGGGATGATGGCCTTGGGATAGTCCTCGCCCAGGTCGCCCTTGTCCAGGCTCCATTCGACGTGCTGGCGCACCTTGCCGTCGGGCATAAGGTAGGCAACGCCGCCAATCAGCAGATAGGCGGCGATGAGCAGCAGAAACAGGGCTGCGGCTTTCAGTAGGGGCTTTTGCGTTTTCATTGTGCCGATGTTTCGAATTCGATAATCTTCAGTTCGTACATTTTTCTGTCTTTCTGCACGATAACGTCAAGGATGAGCCCTGTGAAAAGCGACATCAGCGCCGCCATACCGATAAACAGCGACAGGAAAAGCGTCGGGAATCGCGGCACCAGTCCCGTGTGCAGGTATTCGACAAAGACCGGCAGGAAAAAAGCCACTGCCAGCAGCGCCAGCAGGGCGGCCAGCAGGCCGAAGAAGCGCATCGGCTTGTATTCGCGGAAAAGCAGAAGGATGGTGTTCAGCACTTTGCGTCCGTCGTGCAGGGTGCGGAGCTTCGAGGCGCTGCCGCCAGCCTCGCGGTCGCGGTATTCGATAGGGATTTCCTCGACCACAAACCGCTTGTCGAGGGCGTGCAGCGTCATCTCGGTTTCGATTTCGAAATGGGGGCTCATCACCGGGAACAGCTTCACGAAGCGGCGGCTGAAGGCACGGTAGCCGGTCATAATGTCGCGAATGTCGCTGTGGTAGATGTGTCGCACCAGGTTGCGGACGATGCGGTTGCCGAAGCCGTGCATAGGGCGCTTGTTCTCACCGAAGTAGGTGGTCGAAAGGCGGTCGCCCACAGCCATATCCACTCCGCGCCGCGTCACGGCCTCCACCAGCTTCGGGGCCGCCTCGGCGGGGTAGGTGCCGTCGCCGTCCACGATGAGGTAGCACTCGGCGTCGACCTCGCGGAACATACGCCGCACCACGTTCCCCTTGCCCTGCTGCCGTTCGTGGCGCACTATGGCGCCAGCCTCGGCGGCCAGGCGGGCGGTGTCGTCGACCGAGTTGTTGTCGTAGACATAGACAACAGCTTCCGGCAGCACTTGCCGGAAGCTGTTCACTACGTTCTTTATAGCTGTGGCCTCGTCCTTGCAGGGAATGAGGATGGCTATTTTGTCCATATCGGCAGGCTGTTATCTGCGTCCGGGATAGACCTTCAGGGCTTCGTCAAGGCATTTGACTGCGGCCTGCAGGTCCTCCTTGCAGAGGCAGTAGGTGATACGAGCCTGATGGCGTCCGCGCTCGGGGTCGACATAGAAACCCGTGGCCGGTGCCAGCATCACGGTGGCACCCTTGTAGCTGAAGTCGGTCAGCAGCCACTGGCAGAACTTGTCGCTGTCGTCGATAGGCAGGTCGATGACCGTGTAGAAGGCACCCTTGGGCATCGGGCAGAAGCAGCCCGGTATCTTGTTGATGCCTTCGACGATGACGTTGCGGCGGGCCACATATTCGGCCTGCACCTTGTCGAAATACTCCTGCGGCGTGTCGACAGCGGCCTCGGCGAAGATCTGGCCGAACGACGGGGGCGACAGGCGGGCCTGTGCCAGGCGCATAGCGATGGCGTAGACCTCGCTGTTGCGGGTCACCATACAGCCCACGCGGGCTCCGCAGGCGCTGTAGCGCTTCGAGACCGAGTCGAACAGTATCGTGTTGCGTTCCAGGCCTTCAAGCTGCATAACGCTGAAGTGCTTATGGCCGTCGTAGCAGAATTCGCGGTACACCTCGTCGGCGAAGAGGAAGAGGTCGTACTTCTTGACCAGGCCGGCAACCTTGAGCAGCTCCTCGTGGGTGTAGAGATAGCCCGTGGGGTTGTTGGGGTTGCAGATCATAATGGCCTTGGTGTGGGGCGTGATGACCTTCTCGAAGTCCTCGATCGGGGGCAGTGCGAAGCCGGTCTTGATGTCGCTGGGGATGGTGACGATCTTGGCGTCGCAGAGCTTGGCGAAGGTGTTGTAATTGGTATAGTAAGGCTCGGGGATGATGATTTCGTCGCCTGGGTTGAGGCAGACGGTGAAGGCCATCTGCAGAGCCTCGCTGCCGCCGGTGGTGACGATGACCTGGTTGGGGGTCACGTCGATGCCGTGGCGGTGGTAGTAGTTGCACAGGGCGCGGCGATAGCTGGGTATGCCGGCCGAGTGGCTGTATTCGAGCACGCCTTTCCATTCGGGCAGCTCGCGGGCCTTGTCGGCCAGTACGGCCAGGGCCCCCTTGGGGGTCTCGATGTCGGGCTGGCCGATGTTGAGGTGGTAGACGTGGACGCCGCGTTCCTTGGCGGCATCAGAAAAGGGGACGAGTTTGCGTATGGCCGACTGAGGCAGCTCGAGGCCTTTGTTTGAAATTTGTGGCATAGTTTTGTTGTTTGTAATGTTGTGTGTTATTCTACTTTACCCTTGATTTTGAGGGTGCTGCGCGGCGCGTTGATGGCGTTGCAGGTTACGGTGATGGTCTTGGTGAAGCTGCCCACGTTGTTGGTGTTGTAGCGCACCTTGATCGAGCCGGTCTGGCCTGGCATAATGGGCTCCTTGGTCCAGGTGGGGACGGTGCAGCCGCAGCTGGCCTTGACGTTGCTCAGGATCAGGGGCTCGTTGCCTTCGTTGGTGAAGGTGAACTCGCAGTTGCCGTCGCCGCCCTTCTTGAGGGTGCCGTAGTTGTGCTCCTGCTCGGCGAAGGTGATTTTGGGGCCGTCGGCGGGCTGGTCTTTGGGTGTTGCCTCTTGGGCGTTAATGGTGGCGAAAGCCATACTGACAAAAAGACTTAACAAAAAGAATTTCTTCATAATAGGTAAATTTTTTAATGTTTTTTAGTCGATTTTCAATGTGCAAAGTTACGATTTTTTTTTGTTGCTGTAGCTTTATGCGGTTTTTTTTGTTGCTTTTTTTGAATTTTTATGTTTTCGAAATTAGTATCCGTAACATCGGTTTTCTTGTCTTTATTAAACGCAAAAAAAAGAAAAAAGTCACACCGCCCCCTCTTTTTTGTTCCACCCGCACTGGCAGTTGTACAGTATATGTACAGTATATGTACAGTATGTGTACGCTTCCGAAGCGT
>DFHL01000088.1 GCA_002371315.1 Bacteroidales bacterium UBA3724
ATTAAACGAATTTAGCGAATTAATATTTTGCCATTAAGGAATTTGTTTTGCAAGCAAAACGCGAATTAAACGAATTTTTAGATGATACAATAATTATTTGTAAACATATCAGTTGCCAATTGCCATTTTTCCGCTCACACCGAGTAGACCACCAGGCCGACAAGGCCCGAGGCGAGGATGAGATAGATGGGGTTGGAGCGTTTGAAATAGGAGAAATAGAAGACCCCGACAAACAGCAGTATGCTGACCACAAACTGGCGGTTGAGGCCGGGGATGCCGAAGCTGTCGCTGGTGAGCAGCAGCAAGGCGGCAGCAGCGATGAGGCCGACAACGGTGATGCGCAGGACGCGGAACACCGTGTCGACGACCGGATTGTCGCGATGGCGCGACAAATAGGTGTGCACCAGCAGCATAGCAACGACCGGCAGCAGGATTACCGCAAACGAGGCCAGCAGCGACCCGACAATGCCCTGCCACACCGGAAGGCCACTGCCCACAACGGCCGTATAGCCGGCATAGGTGGCCGTGTTGATGCCCACGGGGCCGGGCGTCATCTGGCTGATTGCCAGTATGTCGGTAAACTCGCGCGCCGTCATCCAGCCGTTTTTCTCGACCACCTCGTTCTGTATCAGCGCCACCATCGAATAGCCGCCGCCAAAGGTGAAAATACCGATCTTCAAAAAAGTCCAAAAAAGCTTCAGTAACATTTCCAATAATGATGTTTATTTGTAAACCAACAGATTAGATAACAGATTGAGCACCGCGCATCGGGTCAGTTTTCGGGCCGCAGCTTGCCGTAAACCGCCCCGCCAGCTATGGCGACCAGTATGACCCACACCGGCGAGACGCCGCACAGCCAGATGAGCATCGCCGCCAGGACGGGAATCCAGCAGTTGCGCCACGACACCTTGGCCGTCTTGGCCATACGGAACACCGGCGCGGCGATAAGCGCCACCACGGCAGGGCGCAGCCCCATAAAGATGCGCTCGACAAAAACATTGTCACGGACATAGCGGAAAGAGATGGCAATAACCAATATTATCGCAATGGGCATCAGTATGTTGCCAGCAATGGCGGCGATGATGCCGCGAACGCCGTCAAGGCGCCGCCCGATGCAGGTGGCCATATTGACGGCAAAGATGCCCGGCATAGCCTGCGAGAGCGACAGATAGTCGAGAAACTCCTCGCGCGTCAGCCACTTGCGGCGGTCGACGATTTCCTGCTCCATCAGCGGAATCATCACATAGCCGCCGCCGATGGTGAAAGCACCTATTTTCCAAAAACTTACAAAAAGTTTCCAAAGCATATCGTTCAAATTGACAAAGATTCGACCATAAACATTGATTATTCAAACGCAGCATCGGGCATAAAATTGCACAAGGCCGATAAATTTCGGCATTCGGGCGGCGAGAGGGCGTTTTTTGCACTGGCGTGCCAAAGTGCCGACGGGGCAAAAAAGGGGCCTCGAAATTGTTAATAACTTCGCCTCGAAAAGACCAAAAAAGGGGCAAAAAATGCGATTTCTTAACCAACTGATTTCCAAGGATGAAATACCTACCAAAGTTCACCCAAACTTTTACCAAATTTTTACCAAAATTCAGCCCAGTGGGCTTTGGCCTAATTTTGTTAATAACTTTTTTGGACCGGGGTGCGGCAAGCCCCCTTTTTGAGGCATCGGGAAAGGAGAGCGAGGGCGACGCAAGAAAAAAAATTTGCCAGTATCGTGGGAAATGCGTAATTTCGCGACGCCAAAATTAAGCGAATATGATTACAAGATACTTGTTTTTTATTGTCTTTCTGATTTTTATCATAATAATGCTGGCGTTGGACCTCGGCGTTTTCCACAAAAAGGACCACGTGGTGGGCATCCGCGAGGCGGCCAAATGGACCGGCATCTGGGTACTGCTGGCAATGGGGATGGGCGTGCTGCTCTTCTTCCACGCCGAGTGGATACACGGCATCGGCAGTATGGAGGACCTGCTGGCCTATGCCAAGGGGCAGCCGCAGCTGCTGGCGGCGCTGCAAGGTGCTGACAGCTACGAGGCTGCGCTGAGCATCTACCGCCACGAGGTGACAGAGCAGTACCTGGCAGGCTACTTCCTCGAAGAGTCGCTGTCGATCGACAACATCTTCGTGATGATAATGATTTTCGTCAGCTTCGGCATCGACAAGCAGTACTATCACCGTGTGCTGTTCTGGGGCGTGCTGGGAGCCATCGTGATGCGGTTCATCTTCATCTTCGCCCTTGGCGCCGTGGTGACGCGCTTGAGCTGGGTGCTGGCCATTTTCGGCGTCATCCTGATTTTCAGCGGCATCAAGATGTTCCGCGACAAGGGCGACGAAAAAATCAAGACCGAGGACCATCCCGTGGTGCGCTTTGCGTCGAAGCACTTCCGCGTCACGTCGCAGCCCGACGGGCACAACTTCTTCACCAAGATAAACGGCAAGAACTATATGACGCCGCTGTTCCTGGTGCTGCTGGTCATCGAGTTCAGCGATGTCATCTTTGCCGTCGACTCGATTCCCGCCGTATTCTCCGTAACGACCGACCCGTACATCGTTTATTTCTCCAACATCTTCGCCATTATGGGTTTGCGCTCGCTCTTCTTCCTGCTGAGCGACATTTCGGACAAGTTCTGGCTGCTGCGCTACGGACTGGGCGTGCTGCTGTGCTTCATCGGCCTGAAGATGATCTGCGGCGAGTTTTTCGGCTTCCACGTCAGCACGGGCGTGTCGCTGGGAGTGATACTCGGCATACTGGTGTGCAGCATCTTGCTTTCGCTGGCGATACCCAAGAAAGTGAAAAGTGACCTGTGACCTGTGAAACGAGCGGGCTCGTACTGCTTGCCAATGAGCGCCCGTCACTGTTCGAGTCACTTCAAAAGACAAACAATCAAACGATATAGACAAACTAAATTTAAAGCATAACTATAATGATAGATCTCATCTTGATGGATATTTCCAACGGTTGGAAGACCGGCATAATGATTACGGCGATGATTGCCGTGTTCTACTTTTTCCTGATACGCCCGCAGAGCCAGAAGGCCAAGGCTGAGGAGCAATACCGCAACGGGCTGCAGAAAGGCGACCGCGTGATGACGGCCGGCGGCATCCACGCCACGGTGGTCAGCGTCAGCGGCCCCTACGCCCAGATCGAGGTGGCCAAGGACACCCACATCAAGGTGCAGCTGTCGACGCTGAGCCCCATCCCCGACGGGACAAAGAAAGCCTGACACGCAAGACAGTAGCCCCAAAATCCATCGGCACCTGCGGCCGTTGGGGCACCGCGACTGCTGTTTCCGATGCCGTTTTTGACGGTTCAGACAGCGTTTAATTATTTTTAACAAGATGACGGTTCCGAAAACCGTGTCCGTTTTCTTGGTTTTGCGTATTTTTGCAGGTCAAATCAAATGCACAACCGACACGACACATTGTCACAAAACATTAATCTACAAAAGAATGGCTTCAGAAAAAACCAAAACAAAAATCGTCGAAACGGCTATTGAACTGTTCAACGAGAACGGATTCAAAGGCGTAACGATGGACGATATTGCAACCAACCTGCACATCTCGAAACGGACTATGTACGAAATCTTCGCTTCGAAGAACGACCTTGTGCGCGAATGCCTTACGCAAATACACCGCGAGATGGCAGAGCTGCGTATGGAGGCCATAAACAAGACCGACGAGCCGATGCTGGCGACGCTGTACATAATGCACCTCACGGCCAACAAGTGGCACAAATACTTGCGCATCTTCGGCGAGGCAGATCGCTTCTATCCCGAAATGAACGCCCTGCTCATCAAATCGTATGGGATTAAGTTCAAGGAATCGCTGCGAGACATCATCAACGAAGCCTATAATAATGGCGACCTGCGCAAAAACATTGATATCGATGCCGCTATCGAAGTGATATTGCATTCTGTGCGCACCTATCCACAATCGGAGTGCGGCGAGCAGGTGGACCCGACCACCTTCAGCCTGCGCGTGCGCGAGGCCAGCTACACCTACCTGCGCGGCCTGCTTTCGGCCAAAGCCATTGAACGCGCCGACAAAAACACCAGCAAGTTCAGGGAATTGCTTGGCGAATGAAACCGAAAAGTACGATTACATTTTATACTATATTGAATACTAATATATACTTTATGATACTGAAAAGAAAAAGAATCCTTGCACTGCTGGCGGCCATCGTCGCGGCGGTGCAACCGCTCAAAGCGCAGGAGCCCACAACGCTGAGCCTGAGCCTGAAGCAGGCGCAGGACTACGCCGTCGAGCACAACTACACACTGCAGAACTCGTCGCTCGAAGTGAAGAAAGCCGAATACACACGCTGGCAGACCATAGCATCGATGCTGCCCCAGGTAAGGGCCGGCTTCGACTACCAGAATATGTGCGGCTATGAAATGGTTATGGGCGGTGGCGGCGGCCTGAGCTCGATGATTCCCGACAGCATCACCATTGGCGGGATGACGGTGCCCATCTCCATCCCCGGCAGCGGCGAAAGCGAGAACAGCGGCGGCACAGTCATTCCGATGAACCCCAGCGGTACATTCAGCATAACCGCCTCGGTGGCCCTGACGGGAGCACAGATAATGGGTATCGTTTTGAACAACATAGCGCAGAAGATGGTCGACATCAGCTACAAGCAGACCGAGCAGAGCACCCGCTCGCAGGTGAGGAGCGTCTACGTCTCGATCCTGGTGATGGAGGACATCGTGGGCCTGCTCGACTCAAGTCTGGCCAATATGGAACGCCTTGAGCAGACCACCATCGAGAGCGTGCGCGCCGGTGCCGCCGAACAGATACAGGCCGACAAGCTGCACGTGCAGGTGGCCTCGCTGCGCAACAGCATCAACGCCAATCGCCGCTCGCTGACGATGCTCTACAACTCGATGATTCTGCAGCTCGGCGCTGCCGTCGACAGCAAGCTGGTGCTGACCACGCCGCTGGACGATGTGCTCGACATCAACTACCTGGCACAGCTGTCGCTGGGCGGTTTCGACATCGAGAAGAACTACAACTACCAGCTGCTGCAGCAGAACGAGCAGCTTTCGAAAAAGAACGTCACTATGGCCTGGATGGACTTCACCCCCACCCTGTCGGCCTACTACCAGTACAGTGCCAAGACCTATTTCGGCAAGGACCAGGGCTTCAATATGACACCGCCCAATATGATCGGTGCCAGCGTCACGCTGCCCCTCTTCAGCAGCGGCCAGCGCTATGCCAAAATCAAAGCCGCCCAGCTGGAGTACACCGAGGCCCTGAACAGCAAGCAGCAGGCCGAGGACGGGCTGCGCGTGCAGTACAACCAGCTGTGCTACGACCTGGTCAACGCCATCGAGACCTACCAGATACAGAAGGACAACCTTGACGTCACCAAGCGCGTCTTCGACAACACCACCGAGAAATTCAAATACGGCCACGCCAGCAACCTGGAAGTGACCAACGCCAGCACCGACATCATCACCGCCCAGAGCAACTACATCCAAGCCGTTATGAGCGTCGTTTCGGCCGAAGTGGCCCTCGAGGACCTGCTGGGCAAATAATACTTATTCTGCGATTGCATTTTGAAGAAACAACGTCTTTTATTATTGAATAAAACATATTATTATATGAACAAGATATTTAAGATAGCAGTTTTCGTCCTCGCTGCCACCACCGTGGCGGCGTGCGGCGGCGGCAAGAAAGAGGCCAAAACGGCCACAACAACTCAAAAAGAAGTAGAGAAAGTAAAAGTCCAAGAGCTGAAGACCCAGCGCATCGCCAAGGAGCTCGAGCTGTCGTCGACCCTCGAAGGCTATGAGACGATGAACATTTCGCCCAGCATCACGGGCCACATCGAGCATATCTATGTCGAGGTGGGCAGCCGCGTCAGCAAGGGCACTATGCTGGTGCGTATGGACCAGACGCAGCTCAACACCACGCGCATCAACCTGGCCAGCACCAAAACCGAGCTGGACCGCGTGACGGCCCTCAAGGCCAGCGGCAGCATCAGCGAGCAGGTCTACGACCAGACCAAGGCCGGATACGACCAACTGGTCGAGACCGAGCGCTTTCAGGAAGAGAACACCTTCGTGAAAGCCAAGTTCAGCGGCGTCATCAGCGCCAAGAACTATGAAGACGGCGAGATGTACACCGGAGCCCCCATCCTGCAGCTTTGCCAGATCAGCCGCCTCAAGGCTATCATCAACATTCCCGAAAGCTATTTCCCGCTGGTCAAGCAGGGTATGAAAGTCAACGTCTTTAGCGACATCTATCCCGACAAGGTGTTCCCCGCCACCATCGAGATTGTCTATCCCACTGTCGACCCCTCGACCCACACCTTCCAGGCCAAGCTGAACATTCCCAACCCCGGCGAGAAAATCCGCCCCGGTATGTATGTCCGCACAACGCTGGCCGTTGGCGAGGTCGACGCCCTCGTGGTGCCCTACCAGAGTGTGCTGAAACTGACGGGCAGCAACGACCGCTACGTCTTCGTTGCCGACGGCAACAGCGCACGCCGCGTGGCCGTGACCCTCGGCCAACGCTTTGACGACCAGATTGAAATCATCCCCGTCACCCCCGGCGACATCAAGGAAGGCGACCAGCTTGTCACCACCGGCCAGGCACGCCTTGTCGACGGCTCGACACTTGAAATAGTTGAGGATTAAAGAAGAAAGTAGAAACCTACGAAACGATTGCTTTACTGACATCCAAAATTGAATTATGGCTATCTATAAAACCGCTATCAACAAACCCATTACAACAGGTCTTATCTTCGTGGCAGTCATCATATTGGGTCTTTTCTCGCTGACCCGTCTGCCTATCGACCAGATGCCCGAGATGGATCCGCCATACGTAACGGTGATGACCACCTATCCCGGTGCCAATGCCAGCGAAATAGAGACCAATATCACCAAACTGATTGAGAACTCACTGAACTCGGTCGACGGATTGAAGAACATCACCTCCAACTCGCGCGACAACCTCAGCGTCGTAACCCTCGAATTCGAATGGGGTGAAGATATCGACGAGTCGCTCAACGACATCCGCTCGTATGTCGACCTGCTCTACGACAACCTGCCCGACGGCGTGTCGCGTCCTATGATACTGAAGCTCAACTCGTCGGCAATGCCCATTATGGTCTATGGTTTCACCGCCGGCGAAAGCTATTCGGGTATGGACCGCATCCTTGAGGACAATGTCGTCAACGTGCTAAACCGCATCGACGGCATCGGCAACATCACCGTCAGCGGTGCCCCCGAGCGCTACATCTATATCGACCTCGACCCCAAGCAGCTTGATGCCTACGGCCTGAGCCTCGAAGTGGTGGGCAACGCCATCAGCACCAACAATCTCGACCTGGCCTCGGGTACCGTCAAGATGGGCAAGGAGCAGTACCAGATGCGCGTCAAGGGCGAATACGTAGAAAGCTCCGAAATCGCCGACATAGTCGTCGCCACAATGCCCACAGGCCGCCAGATTTTCGTGCGCGACCTGGCAACGGTGCGCGACACTATCAAGGACCTCTCCCTCGACGAGAAAATCAACAGCCGCGACGGCGGCCGCCTCATCATCACCAAGCAAACCGGCGCCAACACCGTGGCCATCGCCAACTCGGTGAAGAAGGAGATGACGAAGATAATGAAAACCCTGCCGCCCGACTTCGAGTGCACGATTATACGCGACGGCTCAGAAGAGATTGTCAACGCCATCAACGGCTTGGCCGAGAGTATCTTCTACGCATTGCTCTTCGTCGTCCTCGTGGTGCTCGTCTTCCTCGGCAACTGGCGCAGCACCGTCATCATCGCACTGACCATCCCCATCTCGCTGGTCACATCCTTCATCTACCTGCTCATCAGCGACAGCTCGCTGAACATCATCTCGCTGGCCTCGCTTACTGTGGCCATCGGTATGGTGGTTGACGACGCCATCGTGGTGCTCGAAAACATCACCAAGCACATCGAACGCGGCGAGAACCCGCGCGAAGCAGCCATCTGCGCCACCAACGAGGTGTGGACATCCGTCATTGCAACAACACTTGTCCTTGTGGCCGTCTTTGTGCCGCTGACGATGCTCAACGGTATGGCCGGCATTATGTTCAAGGAGCTTGGCTGGATCATCACCATCGTCGTCTGCGTCTCCACCACGGCAGCCATCACCCTGATTCCGATGCTCTCGAGCCTGATGCTCAAAGAGAAACCCTTCTTCCTCACCAAGCAGGCACGCGAAGAGGCCGAGCAGAAAGCCGCCAAGAAGCGGTTCACCTACGAGAAAACCATCGGCCGCGCCTTCGATGCCGTCGACAACTGGTACAGCAACATCCTCCGCTGGTGCCTGCGCCACAAGCGCATCACGCTGCTCATCGCATTCGCCTTCTTCGTCGTCACGATGATACCCTTCGCCACCGGCAAGATAGGTATGGACTTTATGAAGGAACAGGACAACGGCAGCATCAGCATCAGCGCCGAGCTGCAGCGCGGCACACGCATCGAGGAAACCCTCAAGACCGCACGCCGTATGGAGGCCGACATCAAGGAAATCCTTGGCGACGACGTCATCGTCATCTCCACCTCGGCCGGTTCCAACGACGATGCCGGTATGGCCGCCCTCTTCAACAGCACCACCAACAACAAGATCAGTATGTCGGTGCGATGCACCAAGAAGTACGACCGCGACCGCTCCATCTTCGATATGCAGGAAGACCTGCGCAAATGCTTCAACGAGTACCCCGAGCTGGTCAACTTCCAGGTGTCGCAAGGCGGTATGGGCGGCGGCAGCAACAACTCGCTGCAAGTCGAAATCTACGGCTACGACTTCGACCAGACCACAGCCTTCACGCAAGACCTGCGACGCCGCGTGATGGAGAACGTCAAGGGCGCTCGCGACACCAAGATCAGCCGCGACGAAGACCGCGCCGAGCTCAAGATTGAGTTCGACAAGCAGAAACTGGCCTTCCACGGCCTCAACGGCTCCACCGTGGCTCTCTATGTCCGCAACCGCGTCAACGGTATGACCGCCGGCTTCCTCAAAGAGGACGGCGAGGAATACGACATCGTTGTCCGACTCAAAGAGGAATACCGCTCGTCGATTACCGACATCGAAGAGCTGTCGATACCCACCTCGACAGGACGTATGGTCAAGCTCAAAGAGCTGGCCACCATCAGCGAATACTGGTGCCCGCCCACCATCGAGCGCAAAAACCGCCAGCGCTACCTCACCCTCACCGTGATGCCCTACCAGACATCGCTGGGCCAACTGGCCGAAGGCGTGCAGAACGAGCTGAACCAGATGAACGTCCCCAACGGCGTCCACGTGGCCCTGGCCGGCAACTACGAAGACCAGCAGAAGACCTCGAAGGATATGGTCACCCTGGCCCTGCTCATTATGATGCTCGTCTATATCGTTATGGCATCGCAGTTCGAGTCGTTCAGCAAACCCTTCATCATTATGTTCGCCATCCCCTTCGCCCTCAGCGGCGTGGTGCTGGCACTGCTCATCACCGGCGAGAACCTCGATATGGTCGGTATGCTCGGCATTGTGCTCCTCATCGGTATCGTTGTCAAGAACGGTATCGTGCTTGTCGACTACATCAACCTGCTGCGCGAGCGCGGCACCGAGCTCTACGAAGCCATCGCCCTCAGCGGCAAGAGCCGTCTGCGTCCCGTCCTTATGACCGCCTTCACCACCATCCTCGGTATGATACCTATGGCCACCTCCACCAGCGAAGGCAGCGAGCTCTGGACCACCCTTGGCATCGTCGTCATCGGCGGCCTTACCGTTTCGACGTTCGTGACGCTTATTGTCGTCCCCATCCTCTACGGCATCTTCAACCGCAAGGGCGAGCAGGAACGCCAAGCCAAGATACGCAAGAAATTCGTCTTTATGAACATCGATCTTAATGAAAATTAGTGAATAGTGACAAGTGACCTGTGACACGAACTCGTATTACAGGTCACAGATCACAACCGAATTAAATTCTCAATTCCCGATTTTAAATGAAAAGCATATTGATTGTATATAACCAAGCCAACAACGAGCGCGTCGAGTATCTGCTCGACACGCTCGGCGTGCGTGGCTTCACCCAGTGGGAGAACGTCCAGGGACGCGGCCACGAGAACGGCGAGCCGCACCGTGGCACCCACGCCTGGCCCGAGCTCAACAACGCCATCCTCACCATCGTCGACGACGACAAGGTCGACGACATCCTCACCGCCGTGCGCAAGCTCGACAAGCGCAACGAAGAGGTGGGTATCCGCGCCTTCGTCTGGAACATCGAACAGATGGTGTAAAACTTCGTACGAAAACCAAAACGAAGACGAAAACCAAAACCAAAACTAAAACCAAAACTAAAACGAAAAGATAATTTCAAACCAAGATCAAGAATGAAAACCTATCCTATAAACCCAACCCCCAAACGGCTACCGCCCTATTTTCGTTTTCGTGCAAAACCCCGTTTTTGCACACTACTGCTATTTGTTTTCGTTTTCGTACAAAATTCCAACGCCCAGCAGCAGCGCAGCGCGCTCTTCATCGGCAACAGCTACACCGAGGTCAACAACCTGCCGCAGATGGTGGCCGACATCGCCGAAAGTATGGGCGACCAACTCACCTATCGCAGCAACACCCCGGGCGGATGCACCTTCCAGCAGCACTGCCAGAACCAGTCGATGCAGCTCATCAGCCAAGGCGGCTGGGACATCGTCGTTCTGCAGGAACAAAGCCAGTATCCATCGTTCCCACAGCAGCAGGTCGAAAACGAAGTGTTTCCCTACGCGCAGCAGCTCGTTGAGGCCGTCTACCACACCAGCCCCTGCGCCGAGCCGATGTTCTATATGACCTGGGGGCGCAAGAACGGCGACCAGCAAAACGCACAATATTTCCCCATCCTCGGCACCTACGAAGGTATGGACAGTATGCTCTGTCTGCGCTACACCTATATGGCCGATGCCTACGACGCCTCGCTCTGCCCCGTCGGACGCGTATGGAACCGCCTGCGCAACACCACCGGCATCGAGCTCTACCAGGCTGACGGCAGCCACCCCTCGCTGGCCGGAACCTACGCCGCAGCCTGCGCCTTCTACACTATGTTCTTCCTGCGCGACCCCGACTCTATCGGCTTCATTCCCAACGGTCTGACGCTCAACGACGCACAGACAATCCGCCAGGCCGCACACGATATAGTCTTCACGCAGCTCGACCAATGGAAACGGCGGCCGCCCAAGGCCCGCTTCGACATCGAGGCCGTCATCGGCAACGATGTCATCCTCAACCCCATCGTCACCGATGCCGACACCATCCGCTGGGACTTCGGCGACGGCACCGTCCAAACCGTCCCGACCAACCAATGCCAGCTCTCCTGCACGCACCACTACGCCACCGCAGGCACATACGTCATCACCCTGACGGCGCGGCGCCACTGCATCGAAAGCTCCTGGCAAGAAAGCGTAACCATCGACGAAACGCCCGTCTCGATAGCCACCGCCGACGCCGCAACCGCCGTCTACCCCAACCCGGCCTACAGCCACGTCTGCATCGACGCAAAGAGCGCCACGCTGCACAGCCTCGTCCTTACCGACGCCACGGGAAGCATAGTCCGCAGCCAAACCCTCGACGCCACAAATGCAACCATCAGTCTCGACGGGCTTCCGAAAGGGATTTACATCCTGAAAATCAATTCCGACCAGGGAACCACAGTCAGCAAAATCGTCAAGCATTAGTCCACGATGCTCACCCTGCGCCACCAACGCCATCGCCTCGAGCCGCGACTGCCCCACCTCATCTTCATCGACGGCCACTACGCCGCCACGATGCAGGGCGATCGAATCGACCTGCCTGTGCCGCCCGGCCACTACTCCCTGCGCATCCAATGCGGCGGGCGCCTGCCGTTGCGCCTGATGAGCCGACTCACCCGCACCCAACGCACCATCGACCTCAGCGTAAGCAGCACCACCCCGCTCCACATAGGCCACAGCGCCACAACCGTCACCTTCCGCGACCGCGACCGGCTGTGGAACATCCTTTTCGACCTCGACCTCCTTGCCTGGCTCGTTTCCCTGTTCGTCACATTTCCGCCCGCCTACAAGATTGTCTCCGACGCCTTTTTCGCCATCTGGCTCGTCCGCCTCATCGCCATCCGCAAGCGCTACTACAGGCTGTCAACGGATTAAACCGCTCCAAAACCCTTTCCAAATGTTAAAATCATACACGATTTTAACATTTCCTTTTAACATTTATATCTCACTGATTATCAAGGGTTAATTTTTGCCATCAGTTGGGAATGCACCCTACTGTGCCCGATTTTGGCCTTTGTAAAACCCTGACATAAGGCCTATTAAAGCCCACTGGCGAAGGCTTTGGTAAGGCTTTGATTGGGCTTTGGGTGAACTTTGGTAGGTATTTGGTACCTGGAAAACAGCGGGTTGAGGTATCGGAAAAATGGGCAAAAAAGTGGTCGGAAATGTTAAATTTTAACA
>DFHL01000061.1:0-159 GCA_002371315.1 Bacteroidales bacterium UBA3724
GCCTTCGAAGTTGAAGACGCCCTCATCGTCCCAGCCGTGCTCGTCGTCGCCGATCAGCAGGCGTTTGGGATCGGTGCTGAGGGTGGTCTTGCCCGTGCCGCTGAGGCCGAAGAAGATGGCGGTGTGTTCGCCCTTCATATCGGTGTTGGCCGAGCAGTG
>DFHL01000061.1:211-7143 GCA_002371315.1 Bacteroidales bacterium UBA3724
TTGGCCGAGCAGTGCATCGAGGCAATGCCCTGAAGCGGCAGGTAGTAGTTCATCATCGAGAACATACCCTTCTTCATCTCGCCACCGTACCAGGTGTTGAGGATCACCTGCTCGCGGCTGCTGACATTGAAAGCCACGCAGGTGTCGCTGTGCAGACCCAACTCTTTGTAGTTCTCCACTTTGGCCTTGCTGGCGGCATAGACCGTGAAACCGGGTTTGAAATCCTTGAGTTCGTCGGCACTGGGTTTGATGAACATATTGGTGACGAAATGGGCCTGCCAGGCAACCTCCATAATGAAGCGGACGGCAATGCGGGTATCCTTGTTGGCACCGCAGAAAGCGTCGACGACAAAGAGGTCCTTGTTGCACAGCTCGTCGGTGGCCAAGCCTTTGACGGTCTTCCACACATCCCCGTTCATAGGATGGTTGTCGTTGGGATACTCCTCGCTGGTCCACCAGACGGTGTTCTTGGAGTTTTCGTCCATAACAATATATTTGTCCTTGGGCGAGCGGCCGGTGTAGATGCCCGTCATCACGTTGACGGCATCGAGTTCGGTAAGCTGGCCTTTGTCGTAGCCCGTCAGGCTGGGGTCCATCTCCATCTTGAACAAATCCTCGTACGAAGGATTGTAGCAGATGCTTTTAACGCCTTTGATACCAATGGCTTCAAGCTCTTTTTTGATCTTGTCAATCATAGCAATTTGTTTTGGTGATTGGTGAATTGTGAATTGTGAATAGTGAATTGAGCGCGTTCTATTCACTATTCACAGGTCACTTATTTATTTCTTGCGGCTATCCTTGATGGCGGCCTGAGCAGCGGCGAGACGAGCCACGGGAACGCGGAACGGGCTGCAGCTGACATAGTTGAGGCCGGCGTGATAGAAGAACTCGACCGAGTCGGGATCGCCACCGTGCTCACCGCAAACGCCACACTTGAGAGTGGGACGCGTGCTGCGACCGCGGTTGACACCGAGCTGAACGAGCTGTCCGACGCCTTCCTGGTCGAGGGTGTTGAACGGGTCGGCAGGGATAATCTTCTGGTCCACATAGTCTTTGACGATAGCGTTGACGTCGTCGCGGCTGAAGCCAAAGGTCATCTGCGTGAGGTCGTTGGTACCGAAGCTGAAGAACTCGGCGACCTGTGCAATCTTGTCGGCAACGAGGGTGGCACGCGGAATCTCGATCATCGTACCGAACATATAGCTGATAGCGACACCATACTTGGCTTCGACTTCGGCTTTGATTTCGTTGGCGATATTCTTCTGGTGCTCAAGCTCTTTAACGTTGATTGTCAGAGGAACCATAATCTCGAGTTTGGGGTTGTGGCCTTCCTTCATCAGTTCGGCAGTGGCGCTGAAGAGAGCGCGGAACTGGATGCGAGTGATTTCGGGATAGATGATACCCAGACGCACACCGCGGAGACCCATCATCGGGTTGACCTCGTGGAGAGCGTCGACGCGCTTCTTGACCTCTTCGTAGGAAATGTTCAGACGTTTGGCAACCTCTTTCATCTTCTCTTCACCCTGCGGAGCGAACTCGTGCAGCGGGGGGTCCATAAGACGGAAAGTCAGCGGTTTGCCGTCGAGCACTTTAAGTGTTGCTTTAGCATACTCGCGGATGTCGGGCTCGAGCTCGTCGAGAGCGGCGATACGTTCGGCGGTCGTGTCGCTGAGGATCATATTGCGCAGTTTCTCGAGAGGCTTCTCGCTGTTCTTGCCATAGAACATATGCTCGATGCGGAACAGGCCGATACCTTCGGCGCCGAAGCTGACAGCGCGCAGAGCGTCGTCGGGGTTGTCGGCATTGGTGCGGACACCCATAGTGCGGAACTTGTCGACCAGCACCATAAACTTCTGGAACAGCGGGTTCTCGGTGGCGTTGATCATCTTGATTTCCTTGTCGTAGACATAACCCTTGGTGCCGTTGAGGGCCAGCAGGTCGCCTTCCTTGAAGACCTTGCCGTTGATGTAGACAAAGCCCTTCTGGAAGTCGATCTTGACGGCGTCGCATCCGACGATGCAGCACTTGCCCCAACCGCGAGCCACAAGTGCGGCGTGGCTGGTCATACCGCCACGAGCGGTAAGGATACCGTCGGCGGCGCGCATACCTTCAACGTCTTCGGGGTTGGTTTCTTCGCGCACAAGGATGTTCTTGATGCCCTGTTCGGCATAGAGTTTAGCCTTCTCGCTGGTGAGGGCGATGATACCTACAGCACCACCGGGACCTGCGGGCAGACCTTTGGCGATAACGTCGTATTTCTTCTCGTCCTCAGCGTCGAGGATGGGATGCAGCAGTTCGTCGAGCTGCGAGGGGCTTATGCGCATAACGACTTCCTGCTCGTCGATAAGTTTCTCGTTGAGCATATCGAAAGCCATATTGAGAGCGGCCACGCCGGTGCGTTTTCCGACACGGCACTGGAGCATATAGAGCACGCCTTCCTGGATGGTGAACTCGATGTCAAGCATATCGTGGTAGTTCTGCTCGAGGGTGTGGCGGATGTCGCAGAGTTCCTTATAGGTCTCGGGCATAAGCTCCTGCATCGAGTGGAGGTGCTTGTTCTGCTCGTTCTTGGTGTCATCGTTGAGCGGGTTGGGAGTGCGGATACCGGCAACGACGTCCTCGCCCTGAGCGTTGATGAGCCATTCGCCGTAGAACTGGTTGTCGCCGGTGGCGGGGTTGCGGGTGAAAGCTACGCCGGTGGCGCTGTTGTCGCCCATATTGCCGAAGACCATAGCCTGCACGTTGACGGCGGTGCCCCAGTCGTCGGGGATACCTTCAATCTTGCGGTAGCTGACAGCCTTCTTGCCGTTCCAGCTCTTGAAGACAGCCTTGATGCCGCCTTCCATCTGGGCTTTAGCATCGTCGGGAAATTCGGTGCCGAGCACTTCCTTGACCTTCTTCTTGAATTCTTCGGCGAGGAACTGGAGTTCTTCGGCCTTGAGTTCGGTGTCACTCTTGTAGCCCTTCTTGGCCTTGTATTCGTCGAGCATATCGTCGAGTTGCTTGCGGATACCCTTGCCATCGGCGGGCTCGATGCCTTCCGACTTTTCCATAACGACGTCGGCGTACATCATAATCAGACGGCGGTACGAGTCGTACACGAAGCGGGGGTTGCCTGTTTTTTTCAGCATACCGGGGATGGTCTTGCTGCTGAGGCCGATGTTGAGGACGGTGTCCATCATACCCGGCATCGAGCTGCGAGCGCCGGAGCGGCAGCTGACGAGCAGCGGGTTTTCGGCGTCGTCATAGCGCATACCCATAATTTCTTCGACGTTCTTCATTGCTTTCCACACATCGTCCATAAGTCCGGTGGGCAACTGGCAGTTGTTGGCGTAGTAAGCTGTGCAGCATTCCGTGGTGATTGTCAAGCCTGCGGGAACGGGCAGACCGAGCAGACACATTTCAGCGAGGTTGGCGCCTTTACCACCGAGCAGGTTCTTCATATCGGCCTTGCCTTCGGCGGTTTTGCCCCCAAAAGTGTAAACGTACTTTGTCATAATTTAAAATAAAGATTTAATTTATAATTATTTAATAGATTGTCTGTTTAGAGGAATGAATTTGCAAAGATAATCTGTTTTTTTTGATTATGCAAATATAAATTGTGAAATTGTGAATAGTGACCTGTGAATAGTGAATTGTGAATAGTGAATAGTGAATTGTGACCTGTGACACGAGCGCGTTCGTTTCACAATTCACTATTCACTATTCACTAATCACTGATCTCTGAAAGAAGGATTTTGGCTGATGCCTCGTTGCTGTAGAGTGCGCCCAGCAGATGTCGGCGCTGCTCGATGTCCGCGAGGGTGAAGGGGGTGTGCATCAGCCTGTCGAGGGCTTCGAGCTGTTCGGCGGCCGTGTCGGCGACGGTGCAGAGCCTGCCCAGATCGGTACCGGCCACCATAGCGGAATTGACCAGACAGTGGCGTCCGGCGTAAAGCGAGTTCAGCAGCTTCAGTTTCAGTCCCGTAGGCGCATTGGTGAAAAGCATCAGCACCTGCGCGTTAGCTATCAGGCTGTGCATAGCGTCGTCGTCGGGATTGGCCACCAGCTCAACGTTGGGCAGCGCCGCCAGGGTTGCCGCCATCTGCTTGGAGGGGTTGCGTCCGGCGACGACAAAGCGGATGCCCGAGCGGCAGAAGAGATTGTCTTTCAGATAGTCGACAGCGTCGACGTTTTCGGGCACCGAGAGGTCGGCGTGATAGAGCACATATCCCCTGCCCTCGCCTGGCGCATCGGCGGCGAGCGACACCACCTCGTCGTCGTTGTGCGACGACGGCATCAGCAGCACGCGGCGGCATCCGATAGAGCGGAAATGGGCCGCATCGGCCTCGGTGACGGCCAGCACCGCGTCGGCCTTGAGCAGCACCGGCTCGTAGCGACGCAGCCAGCGCGACTCGCAGCGCAGGTAGACCCTGCGGAACAGCGAATGCTCGGCGGCGGCCAGATGCGCATAGTACTCGTGTTCAACATTGTGCGCGCGCACCAGTATGCGGCGGCCCTCCAGCGCCTCGAGCACCGAACAGCAGTGCAGCCCCTCGAGCAGAATCGGGGCATCGTCGCGCTGCAGGTTGGCAATCAGTTCCTTGCTGTCGCGCGACTCGACGATGTAGGGCCTTCGTCCCGTGACGCTGCGCAGGCCCGTGCGGCGACGGTAGTAGGTCACCGAAGCGCAGAGGCGTTCCAGCTCGGCGGCGGGGGGGCGCCCGTAGGTGAAAGTGTGGAGATGCACCTCGACCCCGAGCCGATGCAGGGTCAGAATCCGGTTGAAGACATCAATGACGCCGCCATAGTCGGCAGGGTACGGAACGTTGAACGATACTATGTGAAGTTTCTTTTGCATCCCGTCGTCCTCGTTGTCAAATATTGATTTTCAGCCCGTCGAATGCCAGATGGACCCCGTCGGGCAAGGTAGGTTCAACGTCGGCGTACTTGCCCATCTCGTGGCTTTGATGCGTCAGGAAGGCGCGATGCGGACGGCAATGGGCAATCACCTCCAAAGCCTCGTCCAGGCAGAAGTGCGAGAAGTGCTTCTGCTTCCGCAGGGCATTGATAACCAGCACATCGAGGCCGAGCAGTTTGTCCTGTTCCGCCTTGTCGATATGGTTCATATCGGTGATGTAGGCCATCCGGCTGCCGTCGTCGTCGGTCAGGCGGAAGCCGAGCACAGGCAGGTCCTTGTGCATACCCCTCACGGGCACGACCTCGACATTGCCGATGCGGAAGGGGCGGCAGTCGCTGACATCGTTGAGTGTAGCTTCGGGCAGGCCGGGATATTGGTGATAGTCAAAGATATAATGGTAGTCGTGGCGAATTGTTGCCAGAGCTTCGCTGTTGGCGTAGATGTCCATATTGCGCTGCTGCACCCAGTTGAAGGGCCGGATGTCGTCGAGTCCGCCCACGTGGTCGCGGTGGGCGTGAGTGACAAGGATACCCTCAAGGTGGCGCACATTGTTGGCGAGCATCTGCGCCCTGAAGTCGGGACCGATGTCGATGAGGATGTTGTTGCCGCCGCTGTCGGTGATGAGGGCAGCCGAGCGCAGTCGCTTGTCGTGCTTGTCGTGCGAGAGGCAGACATCGCAAGTGCAAGCGATGACGGGGACACCCTGCGATGTTCCTGTACCCAAAAAAGTGATGAGCATTACAATGAGAAAAGTTTAGTAATAGCAAAAAATAAACCTATAACAATGAGAAGCAAAAATGGAGGTCAAAGTGGAAGTTAAAACGGACAATACGCTTGTCTGCAATGTTTTCGCAAGATGCATTGTCCCCTTTAACTCCCTTTTTTCACATTCTCTTTAACTCCATTTTAAATTTCGATTATCGTTACACTTTATTTTTTAATCGTTACTTGAAAGCAGTCCGCTGCCGCTTGCCGCGCCTGGCAAGTGAGCGGAAGGTGCGGTTCAGTCTTGCTTCTGCGTCAGTTTGAAGCCCACGCCGTGCACGTTGACGATCTGTACCGAGGGGTCGGCCTTCAGGTATTTGCGCAGCTTGGTGATATAGACGTCCATACTGCGGGCGGCGAAGTAGGAGTCGTCCTTCCAGATTTTCTGCAGGGTGCTGGAGCGGTCGACGAGCTGGTTGAAGTTGATGCAGAAGAGTTTGAGCAGTTCGCACTCCTTCGACGTGAGACGCACAGGCTCTTTGTTTTCGAAAGTGAGCGTCTGGTAGTTGTAGTCGAACTTGAACTTGCCGATGGAGAACTGGTTGTTTTCAGGCTTGTTTTCGTCGAACGAGCGCCTGATGGTTGCATTGATGCGGGCCAGGAGCTCTTCCATACTGAAGGGTTTGGTGATGTAGTCGTCGGCACCGACTTCAAAGCCTTTCAGCTTGTCGGCCTCGAGCGATTTGGCTGTGAGGAAAAGAATCGGGATATGCTTGTCGATGCGGCGCAGCTCCTTGGCGACGGTAAAGCCGTCCTTGACGGGCATCATAACGTCCAGGATGCAGGCGTCGATGTTGCCTTCCTTGTAGACATCCAGGGCCTGCTGGCCGTCGGAAGCCACAAACACGGTGTAGCCCTTCTGAGTGAGATAGGCTTTCAGGATGGTGCCCATATTGGGATCGTCCTCGGCCACTAACAATTTAATTCCTAAGTTCATAATCTTCTATTTTGTTTTCGTCGGCGGGGCCATTGGCCCACTGCCCGACTGATTCTGCTTCAATAACATCAAAATGTATATTTTATTGTGCTTTTAAGTTAAAAAACTAAAAAAAATTAAGTTAATTTTTAGTATAATACTAAAAGACAAAGTGTTACGATTGGAAAATTTTCGATGATTTTTTTCGATTTTCTTCGGTGGCGGCTTCCGCCCACCCCGAAAAGGGCCCTTCGATTGGCCCCGAATGGCACACAGTGACACACAGTGGAACAACCGACGCCACAACTCACTAAAAACCAGCCCATAAAGCCACCTTCTCCGCCCGTTGTA
>DFHL01000070.1:0-2256 GCA_002371315.1 Bacteroidales bacterium UBA3724
GGTGCGCGACACGACGGCAAAGGCGGCCACCGACGAGGCGGCCTGGCCCACAGGGGCATAGGCGGCAGCGGCGTGGTTGAGCATTATGGCCGAAATGCAGTTGAACGCCTGGCGGAACAGCGACGGCAGGCCGCCGGCGACGATTTCGCGATAGGCGGCCAGCGAAGGACGGAAGTTGCGCAAGGCTATGTGCACCGAGTCGCCGCGGCGCGTGCCCATCAGCAGCAGGCACCAGGCAAAAAACTGGCTGATGGCCGTGGCCAGCGACGCGCCGCTGACGCCGAGACCGAAGGTGTAGATGAGCAGCGGGTCGAGGGCTATGTTGAGCAGGGCGCCGCTGACGATGCCCACCATTCCGAAGCGGGCGTTGCCCTCGAGGCGCAGCTGGTTGTTGAGCGTCAGGGCCGACATCATAAAAGGCGAAGCCAACAGAATGTAGCGCAGGTAGTTGCAGGCGTATGGCACCACGTCGGGCGTTGCGCCGAGCAGCACCACAAGCTGCGGCAGCAGCGGCAGACCCACAAGGGCGGCGACGATGCCGAGCAGCAACGGCGTGAAGAAGCCCACGGCGGCCATCTGCGCCGCGTCGTCGCGTCGACGGGCACCGAGGCTGCGCGAAATGTGGTTGCCCGAGCCGTGGCCGAAGAAGAAGCCTACGGCCTGGATGAAAGTCATATAGGCAAACGAGATGCCGATGCCGGCGGTGGCCTCGGTGGAGAGATGGCCGATGAAGGCAGCGTCGACGACGTTGTAGAGGGCCGTGACCACCATACTGACCATCGACGGCACCGCCAGGCGCAGCACCAGCCGAGGCACCGGCGTGCGCGTCATTTCCTCATATTTGGCATCAAGTGAAGGCAAGGGAGTTGAGATTAGTTATTGCGTTAGTGCGTTAGTGCGTTAGTGCGTTAGTGGCTGACGCGTTCGTGTCACTGGTCACAGGTCACTATTCACTATTCACAATTCACAGGTCACTATTCACCATTCACTTTCTCACTATCTGCGTGTTGCCCTGCGAGTTCAGCAGGGTGAGAGTTACCGTGTGCTCCTTGCCGTCGCGCAGGAAGACGACGTCCACATTGTCGCCCGGATTGAAGAGACCCACCTCTTCCATCATCGAGGCATAAGTGTTGACCTCCATATTGTTGACCTTGAGCAGCACGTCGCCCTCGCGGATGCCGGCCTTGTCGGCGGCGCATTTGGGGATGACACGCGCCACGTAGATGCCACGCGGCTGGTCGAGGTGCAGCTTGGCGGCAAGCTCGCCGGTCACTTCGGCCACATTGACACCCAGATAGCCCCTCTGGACGGCACCGTACTGGCGCAGGTCGCTGGTGACCTTGCGGGCTATGTTGGACGGGATGGCGAACGAATAGCCCGTATAGTAGCCGTTGCCGCTGGCTATGGCCGTGTTGATGCCTATCAGCTCGGCACGCCCGTTGACCAGCGCGCCGCCCGAGTTGCCGCTGTTGACGGCGGCGTCAGTCTGGATGAACGACTCAATGGTGCTTTCGACGCCGGGGTTGTTGATGATGTCCATATAGCGCGCCTTGGCCGAGATGATGCCGGCTGTCACGGTCGACGTCAGGTTGAAGGGGTTGCCGATGGCCAGCACGGGCTCGCCGATGCGGGCCGAGTCGCTGTTGCCGAAGGGGATGGAACGAAGGCCGGTGGCTTCGATTTTGATCACCGCCAGGTCGGTGGCGGGGTCGATGCCGACGATGCGTGCCGGCAGTTCGCGGCGGTCGTTGAGGGTCACGGTGAGGCGTTCGGCATCCTGCACGACGTGGTTGTTGGTGACGATGTAGCCGTCGGACGAGATGATGACACCCGAGCCGAAGGCGTTGTAGGTCTGGCGCTGTACGCCGCGGTCGATTATCATTCCGAAGAAGGACTGGTAGAGGGGCGTCAACTTGGTCATTTCGGTCTTGATGTGGACCACGGCGTCGATGGTGCGCGCGGCGACCTCGGTGAAGTCGGTCTGGGTGAGCAGGCCCGGCAGGGGCTGCTGGCTTACGGCCGACGTGGTTTGGGCGGATTGGGACGTTTCGTTCCCGTTCTGGGCCGTGCAGGCACCGGGGAACATAGCAAAGGCTGCAATGGCAGCAAACAGGATTGTCTTTCTCATATCTATGTTTTTTTTAGTGAATTGTGATTAGTGACCTGTGATTAGTGACCTGTGATTAGTGACCTGTGACACGAACGCGCTCGTATCACTGGTCACAGGTCACTATTCACTATTCACTGGTCACTATT
>DFHL01000070.1:2300-19187 GCA_002371315.1 Bacteroidales bacterium UBA3724
TCACTGGTCACTATTCACAATTCAATAGCAATTAACAACAAAAAGGACAATTTATTATATTGTTTCAAAAAATATTTGTAAATTTGCAAACTGAACAAAGAAGAGACGAAAACCCGTTAGTTTATGAAAATCATCATTGTAGGTACCGCATATCCGTATCGTGGGGGCTTGAGTGCCTTCAACGAAAGGCTTGCATACGAATACCTGCACCGCGGCGACGAGGTGGAGATATACACCTTCACGCTGCAATACCCCTCGTTTCTGTTTCCAGGCAAGACCCAGTACAGCGACGAGCCGGCACCGGCAGGCCTCACCATACACCGCCGCGTCAATTCCGTCAACCCGCTGAACTGGCTGAGCGTCGGACGCGAAATAGCACGCAAGCGGCCCGACCTGCTGATAACCAAGTACTGGCTGCCCTTTATGGCTCCCTGCCTGGGCACCATCGAGCGGCGCGTCAGGCGCAACGGGCACACGCGCATCGTTTCGATTCTCGACAACGTCATCCCCCACGAGCACCGCATCGGCGACCGCATCTTTTCGCGCTATTTTGTCCGCTCGACCGACCGCTTTGTGGCGATGTCGCGCTCGGTTCTCGACGACCTGGGACTTTTCGACACCAAGAAACCGCGCCGTTTCTGCCCCCACCCTCTCTACGACCACTATGGCGGCCTTTTGGATAAGCAGGAGGCCCGACGGCTGCTGGGGCTGGATCCCGACGGGCGCTATGTCCTCTTTTTCGGCTTCATACGCAGCTACAAAGGTCTCGACCTGCTGCTGGATGCTATGGCCGACACGCGCCTTGAGCAGCGCGGCGTGAAGCTCATCGTCGCCGGCGAGTTCTATGGCGACTCCAAGCCCTATATGGATCAGATTGCGCGGCTGGGCATCGCCGACCGCACCGTCCTGTGCACCGACTTTATCCCCGACAGCCAGGTGAACCGCTACTTCCGGGCCTGCGACATCGTGGCCCAGCCCTACAAGTCGGCCACGCAAAGCGGCGTGACGCAGATTGCTTTCCATTTCGAGAAGCCAATGCTCGTCACCAATGTCGGCGGCCTTGCCGAAATAGTTCCCGACGGCAAAATCGGCTATGTCGTCGAACCCGACGCCAAGCAGATTGCCGACGCCCTGGTGCGCTACTATGACGAGCAGCGCGAAGAGGCATTTACCGCAGCCGTGCGCGAAGAAAAGAAAAAATACGGCTGGGACAAAATGGTCGAAGCCATCGACTCCTAACCCCTTAAACCCTCAAACCCTTCAACCCTCAAACCCTCAAACCCTCAAACCCTTAAACCCTCAAACCCTCAAACCTTTAAACCTCTCCCCCCCCAATGATAATCCGAAGCAAAGCACCCTTACGACTTGGCCTGGCCGGCGGCGGCACCGACGTTTCGCCCTACTCCGACATTTTTGGCGGAGCCATCCTCAATGCCACCGTAGATATGTTCGCCTACACCACCATAGAACCCACCGACGACGGCAAAGTCGTCTTTGTCGCCCCAGACAAGCACCTCGTTGAGGAATACAGCAACGCCACCGAGGTAGACACCGACGGCTATTTCATCCTGCACAAAGGTGTATACAACCGCATCGTGCGCCAGTTCACACACAAGCCCTTGTCGCTGCGCATCGCCTCGTTTGTCGATGTGCCCGCAGGCAGCGGAATGGGAACTTCGTCCACGCTGGTTGTCAGCATACTGGGGGCCTACGTCGAGTGGCTGAAACTGCCTTTGGGCGAATACGACATTGCCCGCCTGGCCTACGAAATAGAGCGCATCGACCTTGGGCTGGCAGGCGGCAAGCAGGACCAGTATGCCGCCACCTTCGGCGGATTCAACTTTATGGAATTCAACAACGACAACGTCATCGTCAACCCCCTGCGTGTACGCCCCCGCTATCAGGACGAGCTGTGCCACAACCTGTTGCTCTACTACACCGACACCAGCCACGTCAGCGCCGACATCATCAAGGAACAGCAGCAGAACGTCAAAGCCAAGAAAAACGACAGCATCGAATCGATGCACAAACTCAAGGAACAGGCCGTACAGATGAAGGAAGTGCTGCTGAAAGGCGAGATAGACCGCATCGGCGACATTCTCGATTTTGGCTGGCAGCACAAGAAGCAAATGGCCAAAAGCATCACCAATCCACGTATCGACGCCATCTACAACGCCGCACGCCAAGCCGGAGCCACGGGAGGCAAAATCAGCGGCGCCGGCGGTGGCGGATTTATGTTCTTCTACTGTCCCGGACTCACACGCCACAACGTGGCCGACGCCCTGGCCCAATTCGGAGGCTCAGTCCACAGGTACGAGTTCACCACCGAAGGCCTCAAAACCTGGACGATGGCATAAGAAGCAAGCCACAAAACAGATTCGAAAATCAGAAAGAGTCCCGTAACAATTGCAACAATAAATAAATCCATTCTGCGTTAGCAAAGAAAAACGATTATGAACAGACGCATACAAGAATCAATTGAACAGAGCATCGCCGCCAAGCAGGCTATCCTTGCCGACGGCGAATTCCTGGCTCGCATACAGAAGGCTGCCGACATCATCATCGCCTCGCTGCAAGGCGGCGGCAAGATCCACTTCTGCGGCAACGGAGGCAGCGCTGCCGACGCCCAGCACCTGGCCGCCGAACTGAGCGGACGCTTCTACTACGACCGTCCGCCGCTCAACGCCGAAGCGCTGCACTGCAACACGTCCTACCTCACCGCCGTGGGCAACGACTACGGCTACGAGCACATCTTCGCCCGCCTGCTGCGCGGAACCGCCAAGAAAGGCGATGTGCTGATAGGCATCAGCACTTCGGGCAACTCAAGAAACATACTCGAGGCTTACGGCGTATGCAAAGATATGGGCATCAACATCATATCGATGACCGGCGAAACGGGCGGGAAGATGAAAGAGCTGTCCGACCTGCTCCTCAACGTGCCATCGACCGACACGCCGCGCATCCAGGAAAGCCACATCCTTATCGGCCACATCATCTGCGAGCTGGTCGAATCGGCAATATTTCCTCGTTAACCTTAACCTTGACGTTAACTTTAACCTTAACCTTAACTTCAGATACAAATACCATTGTACCTTTAACTCCCATTAACTCCCATTAACTTTCTTTAACTCCCCCTAACGCAACAGCCATTCTCACATCTATGGAAGCAATTATTCTTGCCGGCGGATTCGGCACACGTCTGCGCAGCGTCGTCAGCGACGTCCCCAAGCCTATGGCCCCTGTCGGCGGTCGCCCGTTCCTCGAGCTGCTGCTCGACCACCTTATGCCCTACGGTTTCGACCACATAGTCCTTTCGACGGGCTATATGCACGAAAAAATCGAGTCGCATTTCGGCAGCGAATACCGAGGCGTAAAAATATCCTATGCCGTTGAAAACGAGCCTCTCGGCACGGGTGGCGGAATGCGCAACGCCGTCGAGCGGTGCGATGGCGACGAAATCGTCGTCCTCAACGGCGACACGCTGTTCAAAATCGACTATGACGACCTGGCCCGCTTCTTCCACTCGCGCCCTACGCGCCTGGCCGTCGTGCTGCGCCAGGTGGCCGACACGTCGCGCTACGGGTCGGTGACGACCGACTGCTGCGACCGCATCTCGCACTTCACCGAGAAAGCCGCCGCCCACGGCCCCGGCACAATCAACGGCGGCATCTATATGCTGCACCGCAGCCTGCTCGAAGAGCGACCCCTGGGACAGGCCTTTTCGTTTGAAAAAGAGATACTTCAAAGCCGCTTTGCCGACGAAGCCTTCTATGCCTACACCTCGGGAGCATACTTCATCGACATCGGCATTCCCGAAGATTATATGAAGCTCAACGCCGAAAACTGAGCGCGACATCCCATCGCGAAGGCATCAGAAAACCACGTTCCTCACACGTCATTTCGGCCCCGCAATTCACGGCAACCATAGCCGAAGGATCGAGCAGGTCGAAAGCCAGCTGCTGCAACCTGCTGCCACTGACGGCACCAGGCTCAAGGACAGACATATAGTTGTCTGTAAACCGCTCGTCGACGCCGCTCGTCATCTGCTGGCAGAACCGCTCGCTGCGTTCGAACACCCCGTCGACGCTGCGCATAAAATCGCCCAGCATACAAGTGCGCACCAGTTCCAGCTCGTCGGCCATAATCGGCTCATTACGAAGCCGCTGCATCTCGTTCCAGATTTCCTCCAAAGCCGCGTCGGCCTTGTCGGCAGCCACATCCGTGACGACAAAAAAGTCGAGACTGCCGCGATCGATATGCGTCATCGCGTTGATGCCGTAGGTGTAGCCCTTGTCCTCGCGGATGTTCGACATCAGGCGCGAACCGAAATATCCACCCAGCGCCACCGAAAGGACCATAAATTCGGCATATCTGCGGTCGTCCCACCGCAGCGGCAACAAGCGTCCCACGCGCAGCGAAGCCTGCACAGCATCGGCCACCACAACCCTCTGAAGACCAGGAGCCTGAGGCTCGACCTGCGGCAGGACGGTACGCTCCACCGCCTCGACGGCATCGCCGCCAAACGAGCGGTCGAGAGCCGCAAGAACAGCTTCCGAAACGGCACCGCCAAGAACGATATCCATCCTTGAGGGCGTCAGCCAGCGGCGATGGTAGTCGCGCACCTCGGCTGCCGAAAGCCCGTCGAAGTCGGACGGCACCGCAAAGCGCCCCAGCGGATGCGTGCTGCCGTAGACACACTCGCACCAACGCTTGCGTGCCACATACGACGTGCGCTGCAGGTTGACCATCAGCTTCTGCCGCTGCCGTGCCACAAAGACCTCCAGTTCAGCCTCGTCGTAGGCCGGCTCGTGCAGCAGCTCGTACAGCAGCGGCACCAGCTCGTCCATATAGCGCGGCGCGGCGTAGACCGTCAGCGTCGACGACACCTCGTCGTTGCTCTTTTCGACGATGATGCCGCGAAAATCGAAAAACTCGGCAATCTCGCGTGCCGAGCGGCTGCGCGTCCCCTCGGTGACCAGGTTGATGGCAGCGGCCGCCTGCAGCGGCCTGTCCTGCAGCGACGTGCCGGCCTCGAAGATGAAATCCATCTTGACGAGGCCCACACTGTTGTCGGCGAAATAATTGACAATCTTGCCATTGCGCATAGCGAAGCGCTGTGGCAGAAGCGGGCGGCGGTCGATGTCGCACGGGCGTATGCTTCCCTTCACGGGGTTTTGGGTCGATATCATACTGTTGGTTTCTAATTCTTTCGGACGTATTTGCAGATCATCCACACCCCATAACGTCGCCGCCACACATTTATTGTCCATCGTCCGCACAAGCATCGTCAGCGGCCGGCCACCCCGGTCCGACCTGCCGTCCACCCCCACCCCGCCCCTTTGGTCGCCACCCCGGCCATACCACAGTCCGACCACAGTCCTATCAAACCCCACTAAAAGTTTTCAACAGTAAGTTTTGATAAAACTTTGGTAAAACTTTGGGTGAACTTTGGTAGGTATTTGGTGCTTCGAAATCAACGGGTTAAGTTTTGCCGATTTTTGCCCGATTTTTGGAGTTATCAACAGGCGAAAATGGCATTTTCCGGAAAATGGAAAAATTTTGGCACGGTTTTTGATAGGGCCGCCCGATGGCAGAAAAATGGCAGAAAATATGACACCGCCGCTGCCAGCCGCCGAGGGCCGGCCGCGACGAAGCGGAAGCCTGTGCAGCCGCAGGGGTCAGAAGAGGACCGTAAGCTTGAGGTTCAACTGGCGGGCCGTGAGGAAGTTGGGGACAGGATAGTACTGGTTGTTGTAGTCGGCCACCCAGGTGTAGGACACCACGTTGTTGTAGTCGAAGAGATTGAAGACCTCGACCGAGACGAGGATGTCGTCAATCCAGCGCATCAGGCGGCTGTTTTTCAGCCTTTCGAAGCGCGACAGCTGTATGGTGTTGCCCCAATCGACGCGCAGATAGGTCGGATAGGTGTCGCCAGCGGCAAAGTAACGCTGGCCCGGGAAGGCATAGGGCAGTCCGCTGGCGGCGATGAAATTGAGCGACATACGCCAGAAGGGGATGTTGGGCACATAGTCCTGCAGGAAGATTTTGAAGCTGAGCAGCTGGTCGGTGGGGCGCGCGCTCCATCCGCGGTCGTCGCCCAGTATGTCCCGCTGCGCCGTCATCAGCGACAGCGATGCCCACGACTCGAGGCCTTCGACAAACTCGCCGCTGAGGCGTAGCGAGAGGCCTGCGGCGCGGCCCACGGCGTCGCCCACAGCATCGTAGCGCACGCGCAGGTTGTCGATGCGGTAGGTGATTAAATTGGTTACATATTTATAATAAAGATCGGCGGTGAACTTGAAGGGCCGGTCGTTGATGCGCAGGTTCCAGTCGGCGGTGCCCATAGCCTGATAGGAGTGCTGGGTGGGGACAGCGTGGTTGAGGGTGCCGTCGTCGAAGCGGTATTCGCGGTAGAACGGGGCCTGGCTGTAGATGCCTGCGGCGAGGCGGAAAAGGATGTCGTGTTCCCATTTGGGCCTGTAGTTCAGGCTGATGCGCGGTGAAAGGAAAATATCGCGGTTGTGCGGCGACGAGACGTCGAAGGCCGTGGCGACGCCATAGTTGGAGGCGTTGCCGGCCAGATTGTCGCCAGTGAAGTCGATGTCGTAGCCCGTCAGGCGGAGGCCGCCAACCAGCGAGAAGAGGTCGCCGCGGTCGGTATAGAGGTCGACGTTGCGCTGAACGAAGGCCGAAAGGCGCAGCGTCGACACCCAGTGGTTGGCGCGGCAAAACTGCTGAAGCACAGGCGTAAGGGGACGGTTGGCCGTGTCGCCGGGCTGCGGGATGACCGTCGGCATTGCGTAGCCCGCCGAGTCGACCCACTTCCATTCGCGCATACGGTCGCGCACCTGCTCGTACTGCACCTTGAGGCCCCAGTCCCAGTTGCCGAGCCGCGCATAGTGGCGCCCCCGCAGCTCGGACGAGAAGATATTGGTCGCCAAGCTATTGCGCGCGTGCTCGTGGAATGAGCCTATGCCGCGGTCGAAGCGTTCGGGCTGGCCGTCGTCGCCGATGTTGCCGACGTTGAGCTCGTAGAGCATAAACTGGCTGAGGATGTCGTACTGTTCGGTTTCGCGGTTGGACTGGAAGGAGGTGGTCCAGCGCAGGCGCAGGTCGTCGCTGGGATGCCAGTCGGCGGTCAGCGCGGCCAGGCCGGTGCGGTAGCTGTCGCGCTCCTGGCCTTCGTAGTATACCTCGAACTGCATCACCTCCTGCCATCCGCCGAAGGTGGTGGTCTGGCTGTCGGGGATGAGGCCATAGATGTTTTGCGAGGCAATGGCAAAGAACTGCAGGTCAAGCTTGTCGCTGGCGCGATAGGACATCACGGCCTGCAGGTCGGTGTAGGAGGTGGTGTAGTTGCCCTTGGTGTCGAGCGAATTGAAGATGTAGCGGTTGGAGTGCTGGCGCAGTCCCAGCGAGTAGGCCATCCGGCTGCCCAGCCCCCCTTTGAGCGAGAGCGATGCGCCGAGGAACGAGGCCGAGGCGTGGCCCTGCAGGTCGTGGAAGAGGCGCTGCGCCGAGTCGGCGCTGTTGTATGGCAGGCCGTAGCTGATGTCGAGCACCGAGGCCATACGGTCGCCGTAGGTGGCGTCGAATCCGCCGGGCGAGAACATAATGTTGTCGACCATATCGGGGTTGATGATCGAGGTTCCCTCCTGCTGCCCGTTGCGCACAAGCATCGGGCGATAGACCTCTACATTGTTGATATAGATGAGGTTCTCGTCGAACGAGCCGCCGCGCACCGAATACTGCGACGACATCTCGTTGTTGGAGCTGACGTCGGGCAGCGTCTTGAGGAGCGACTCGACGCCAGCTTGGGGCCCGACGTTGTTTTCGACCTGCTCCATACGTATGGTTGTGAACGTGTTGCTGCGCGAACGCTCGTCGCTGACGGTGACGGGGCCGAGCTGTGTGGCCTGGCGCGAGAGGACGAAATCAAGCTGGCGCGTGCCGGCCGTGACGGTGATCAGCGTGTCGATGGTGGCAAAGCCCGAGTAGCGGACGCTGAGGCGCACCGCGCTGTCGGCTGGGAGCGAAAGCGTGTAGCGGCCCTTCTCGTCGGTCACGGCGCCGCGCACCGGGTCGAGGCTGACGGCAGCGACGGTGGCATAGTGGAGCGCATTGCCCGAGGCGTCGCTGACGCGGCCGCGCAGCGTCGCCGCCTGTTGCGCACCAAGGGCAAAAGGCAGCAGCAGAAGCGCCGTCACAAGCATTCGTTTGATAAGGTCAGGACCGTTTTTCATCCACCGATTAACGGCAAAGGCAAATCTTTATTGTTAGGAATACAATAATTTTAAAACATTGTGCGTTATTGTGGCAAAAAATGAACCGTATATGAAACAATGGCTTCTCGTCATACTGCTGAGTGCCGCAGGCTTGGGCGCAAGTGCGCAGGGCCTGTCGCTCACATTCACGTCGGTGACCGACGCAAAATTTTTCGTCTACCTCAACGGCACCCTGCAGAACGAGCGCTCGTCGGGGATGGTGACCGTCAACGGGCTGGAGGAGAAGGAGTACCACTTCCGCATAGTCATCGACGACCCCTTTGAGGTGGCCGTGACACGCACCATCAAGCCCGATGCCAAGCACAGCGAATACACGGTGCAGTTCAACGCCGTGCGCGAGCGGGTGTACCTGAAGCCGGCGGCGGCACCGTCGCGACGCCAGGCGGAGGACAATAACCTGTGGGTTCCGCAGGACAACGGCGGCAGCGCCGAGCAGAGCACCGCCGCGCCGGAAAAGGCAAAAACCACGCTGCGCCGCGCCCAGGCCGGGGACACGGCGACACAGCGCATACTGAACCACCTGAGGACGCAGACGCTGGAAGAATAGGTCCCGGCAACGCCACAAAAGAAACGAAACAGGAAAACGAACATCACAAGCAATATGAAACTGAAGATTATCGCACTGGCAATGCTGTGTATGGCATTTGCCGCAAACGCACAGAACCGCATCGACAACCAGGGACGCCGCCAAGGGCACTGGATCAAGACCGACAAGGACGGCAGCCGCATCTTTGAGGGCGACTTTGTCGACGGCAAGGAGACCGGCACCTTCAACTACTACTACCCCGACGGGACGCTGAAGATCCGCAACACCTTCACCGTCCCCGGCCGCTACTGCACCCACGAGGCCTACGACCAGAAGGGGCACCTGCTGGCGTCGGGCTTCTACAACCAGAAGAACCGCGACGGGGAATGGAAATTCTATAACGCCGAGGGCAAACTCATCAAATCGGCCTCGTACAAAATGGGCGTCAAGGACGGTGCCCACATCATCTACGACAGGAACGGCGACACGGTAGAGGTGGCCTACTGGCAAGACAACCGCCGCCACGGCCGCTGGTGGAAACGCATAGGCGAAAAGGGCCACATTTCAGGCCGCTACGAGAAGGGCCTGATGCAAGGCCGGCTGGCCGAATATGACGGCGAAGGCCGCCTGGTGCGCGAAGGCAACTACAAGGACGGCGCAAAACACGGCGCCTATCGCCACTACGAAAACGGCACCTGCACCGTCGACGAAATGTGGCAAGAAGGCACGCTGGCCGAACGCAAGATACTGATCCACACCGCCAACGGCACAGTGTGGCAGTCCATTTTCGGCATCGCCTACTTTATGCCCAAGGGGCAGAACGGCACGACGATATACCTGAACGACGACGGCGCCAAGCTGGCCAGCAGCGATGCCTTTGAAAGCATCAGCGAGCGTGTGGGCCACGAAAACTTCGTGATCATCGACCGCAAGGCACGCGTAATGGCCAACACCGGCAGCATTGCCGGCATCACCAAGGACGCCGACGGACGCGAGACCCTCGACCTGCAGCCACGGCCGCCGTTCACCATCTTCCCCGACGAGGAGTGCATCAAGATGGTACGCTCGCTGCAGCGCGTAGATGAGCTCGACGAGCAATAAAAAAAACCAGGACGTTACCACAACGTCCTGATTCACATTAAACACTATTACAAAATCCAAATTATTACGAAAGCCTATTCTATTGGTGAACTCTTTCGCTGAATTCAGTTGCAAAAATACGAACATTCTGAAAACCGACAAAGAAAAAAAACAAAAAAAGCGCAAAGCATTCCTTAAAGAAAACTATATCAGAAAAATAATGTCCGACATTTTTTTTGATTTTTTGCCAAACATACAGCAAAATCGTCATTTACGAGAATAAAAAAAGGCTTTTTTTAAGAAAACTCACATCAAAAAAACGCAAAACCAGACACAGGAAAAGCTACAATAATATGACCATAGCCTCCCACACCTTGGGGTGTAAACTAAACTTTGCCGAAACATCCGACCTTGTCAGGAAGTTCACCCTTGCCGGCTGGAAACAGACCGAGTTCGAGAGCCACGCCGACCTCTATGTCATCAACACCTGCACCGTCACATCCATAGCCGAAAAGAAATGCCGCAACGCCATACGCCAGGCCATCTCCAACAATCCTGACGCCATAATCGCCGTGATAGGCTGCTTTGCGCAGAACGCTGCCGACGAGATTGCCGGCATCGAAGGGGTCGACATCATCCTCGGCAACGACCGCAAGCACGACCTGCTGCATTATGTCAACAAGCTGCTCGAGGAAAGGACAGAGCCCAAAAGCCAGCGTCCGACCGCCATCGAGCACAACGAAGCCCGCTCGTTCCACATAGCCTACTCGCACGCCGACCGCACCCGCACATTCTTCAAGGTGCAGGACGGATGCGACTATTTCTGCACCTACTGCGCCATTCCGTTCGCCCGCGGACGCTCGCGCAGCGCCACAGTGGCCGAGACTATCGAGGTGGCCCGCCAGATTGCCACAAGCGGCGCCAAAGAGGTGGTCCTGACCGGAGTAAACACCGGCACATTTGGACAAAACAACGGCGAGACATTCCTCGACCTCATTAAAGCCCTCGACACTGTCGAAGGCATTGAGCGCTACCGCATTTCGAGCATCGAGCCCAACCTGCTGACCGACGACATACTGCGTTTCGTGGCCTCGTCGCGCGCCTTTCTGCCGCACTTCCACATACCGCTCCAGGCCGGGAGCGACAAGGTGCTGCGCCTGATGCACCGCCGCTACGACACCGCCTTCTATGCCGACCTGCTGGGCCGCATCAAGGCACTGATGCCCGACGCCTGCATCGCCGCCGACATTATGGTCGGCTTCAACGGCGAGACCGACGACGAGTTCGAGCGTGTGCTCCAATATGTTGACAGCCTGCCCATTTCCTACCTGCACGTCTTCACCTTCAGCGAGCGGCCCAACACCGCCGCCCTGCGGCTCGGCGAACGCATCCCCGTCCACCATCGACGCGAGCATAGCCGACAGATGCAGGCCCTCTCCGACCGCAAGAAAAGCCAGTTCTACCGCGAACAGCAAGGAACCACGCGGCCTGTACTGTGGGAAAGCGACGTCAAGGAGGGGAAAATGTATGGTTTTACCGACAACTACATACGTGTGCGCCGCCAGGCCGACACATCGCTGGTCAACACCATCACGCCTTTCAGCCTCGAAAAACTGGCCGAAGACGACGAAGTGTTTGAAAATTGTTAAAAAAATATACGCCCTATCAGCGACACAAATAAAGAAATTCGTAATTTTGCACTTTAAAAAAATTCAATATATATCAATTATCATTTTAAAAAACAATAAATTATGAGCGGACTATTTGGCGTTGTAACCAAAAACCCCTGCGTTACCGACCTTTTTTACGGTACCGACTACCATTCACACCTCGGCACACGCCGTGCCGGCATCAGCACCATCGACAACGGCGTGATGCATCTCAACATTCACAACATCCAGAATTCGTACTTCCGTACCAAGTTCTCAGACGACTTGCACGAGATGGCCGGAGATATGGGCATCGGCGTCATCAGCGACACCGACCCGCAGCCTATCGTCGTCAATTCGCACCTGGGTCGTTTCGCTGTCTGCACCGTAAGCAAAATCAACAATATGGACGAGCTCGAGAAGCTCTGCCTTGAGCAGCACCAGCAGTTCACCGAACTCAGTATGGGCGGCACCAACCCCACCGAGCTCGTGGCTCTGCTCATCACCCAGGGCAAGGATTTTGCCGACGGCATCAAGAATGTCTACCGCCACGTCAAAGGAAGCGTTTCGATGCTCATCCTCACCGAGAAAGGCATCATCGCCGCACGCGACTATCTGGGCCGCACGCCCCTCGTCATCGGCCGCCGAGGCACCGACTACGCCATCGCTTCCGAAAGCCACTCATACATCAACATCGGATTCCAGACCGTCCGCTACGTAGGCCCCGGCGAAGCTGTGATGGTGACCCACGACGGCCTCAGCCAGCTCATCGCCCCCAACGACAAGATGCAGATATGCTCCTTCCTGTGGATCTACTACGGCTACCCGGTGGCACAATACGAGGACATCAACGCCGAAGAGGTGCGCTACCAACTCGGTCTTGCGATGGGCCACAACGACGACATCGAGGCCGACTTTGTATCGGCCATCCCCGACTCGGGCATAGGTATGGCCCTGGGCTATTCGGCCGGCAAAGGCATACCCTACAAGCGCGGCATACTGAAATACACTCCCACCTGGTCGCGCAGCTTTATGCCCGTCAACCAGGAATCGCGCAACCTCGTCGCCAAGATGAAACTGATTCCCAGCCGCAAAGTGCTCGAAGGCAAAGATGTGGTCTTCTGCGACGACTCCATCGTCCGCGGCACCCAGCTGCGCGATCAGGTCAAAATGCTCTACGAGTCTGGCGTAAAGCACATCCACATCCGCATCAGCTGCCCACCGCTTGTCCACGGATGCACCTTCCTCAACTTCTCCGCCTCCAAGAACGATATGGAACTCATAGCCCGACGCTGCATCGAGGAACTCGAAGGCGGCCAGATACGCAACCTCGAAGCCTACCGCGACAGCACGACCCAGCAGTATGCCGCAATGGTCGAAAAGATACGCCAGCACGTGGGTGTCGACACTCTCAAATTCAACGACCTGAGCGCCGTATGCAATGCCATCGGACTGCCCAAGAGCCAAGTATGCACCCACTGTTTTGACGGGTCAAGCTACGACATCGGCAGCCCCGACATCAACCAACTTTCGATGAACATCTGACAAAAGATGCCCCACAAAACAATCACATATCTCCTTCTTCTGCTCCTCGCCGCAACTGTCTGCGCCCAGCCGGCACAAAGCGGCGAGGCTGCGGGCGACACGTCGCTCGTACTCCTCAGCACCCGCCATCTCTGCTCCAACTATCAGGTCGACGCCCGCATCGTCGACAACCGGCAAGCCCTGCAGAGCGTCATCGACAGCCTGCTGCGCGTCCAGCCCAACGCCTACCCCATCGTCGCACAATGGTGCCACCAGCAGCAACTGCGCATCAACCGAATGCTGCGAAGCCTCGAGAACGACTATCAGCGCGACGGCGAATTCATCTGGCTCGACTCGTTGCACTGCATCACCGACGCCGCCCAATACGGCGACAAGCTGCGCCAAACGGCCACAACGCTGCAAAACGAAGCCGACAACTACAACCTGCTCGAACAGCAACGCCTGGAAGAAGAACGGCGTGCCGCCGAAGAGCGCGCCCGTGCCGAAGCAATGCGCATACAACGCGAAAAAGACCTGCAGCTTGCTAACCTCAAGGACACCATACGCACACTGCACAAGACCATCACCACCATTTGCGACGCCAAAGGCATCAGCGACAAGACACGGCTCAAAGAGCTCAAAGACACCTACTACGCCTACCTGGCCGTCTACAACCGCTACGACCTCACCGACGACAACACGTCGGACAACCACCTGAACCAGCTCAACCAGCTGCAGCAGTTCCAGCAAAGCCTGACAGACAGCGTCCTGGGCAGCAACTCCTACAACTCGCGCATCAAATCCTTCAGCAACGTGCTGCACCAGCGCGCTGGCAAAGACCACAACGACGTCGCCAAGTCCTACCAGCGCGTTTTCAAGAAGGTTCAGATTCCCATCAGTTTCAAGACCATAGCCGAATACCACGACTACACCGACCAGCTGCGCGAAATCATCGACGTGCAGCAAAGCTACCTCACCGTCATCGAACTGCGCGACTCGATAGCCACCGGAACGGCACGCCTGCAGCAGCAATGCCTCAAAAAGCACAAGGACATCATCAACTCATACAAAGAAATCCTTGCCGACCTCAACCAGGTTCCGACCTACACCTCGCGCGACGAAAGCAACAAATTCATTGCCACGATGCGCGACTTCGTCAACCTGCAGCGTAACTTCAGCCTTGCCATCAACCGCATAGACATCATCGAGGCCCGGGGCGACTCCATCGTCGCGCTGTGCCACAAAGCCATCGACGACCTCGCAACAGCCTACCGCCTGCTGGCCGGCAACTGGAACTTCACGCCACAATTCATCAACCAGGCCAGCGCCGACCATTTCAACAAAACCCTCGACGAGTTTGAAATCCTGCAGCAAAAATACATAGCCATCGTCGGCATCCGCAACACCATCGAAACAGGCACCCTCGCCGTCACTGGCAGCAAAAACGCACCGCGAGGCCTTATCCCCGGATACAAGCAGATGGCCAAATACACCGACGTCACGCCGCATTTCTCCACCGAGCAGGGAGCCGACGACTTCATCAAAATGCTCTACCACTTCATCGACATACAAAAGAAATTCACCAACATCGTAGGCAACAACAACACCATCGAAGCCAACTCTAAGCAGTTCCGCACCGCCTTCAAGGAATATTCCAACATCAGCAAAGCCTACGAACGGCTGCTAAAAACCTACGACACAGAGCTCAACATCATCAGCGAAGCCGACCTTAACAGCTACCTCGCCCACCAGCAGAAAGTGCTTGAAATGCAGCAACGCTTCGCCGACCTCGCCGCATCGCTCGAAAAAGAGGACTACAACAACCGTCTCAAAAAAATCAAAGAACCCGACAAAATAAAACTCATAATGGCAGTGCCCTGATACAAAATACTCAGCCAAAAATGTTTCTAAAAACTGTCAGTTTCAAAAAAAATCATATCTTTGCACATTGAACCAAACGGCAAAAAAATACAAAAAAACGAGTAAGCAATTTAAAATCTAACAGTTAAATCAAATAATCTATTAATTTAAAACACATTATTATGAAGAAATTATTCTTAGCTATCGCCGCAGTCTTTGTCCTTTCGATGACTGCCAACGCACAGAACAACCTCGGTATCCGCTTCGGCGGCGGTCAAGGTTACAACGCTGAACTCTCCTGGCAGCACGGCCTCGGCGGCAACCGCCTCGAATTCGACCTCGGCTACCACGCAGGCGACAACCTCACCGCTTTCGACCTCACTGGTATCTATCAGTGGACTGGCGATTTCGCAGACCTCGGCTTCGGTACCTTCGGCTGGTTTGCCGGTTTTGGTGCCCACCTCGGCTACTGGAACTATGATGTCACCAACGACAGCGACATCGCTCTCGCCCTCGCCGGCCAGGCTGGTTTGGAGCTGAAATTCAACATCCCCATCCAGCTGACCCTCGACATCCGTCCGCGCGTCTACTTCCTCCCCGAAGTTGATTTCCACTGGGGTGACATCGCCCTCGGTGTCCGCTACTGCTTCTAATTCCAGAACAGCAAGTTAAATCAAAAGCAGGACGCAAAAGCGTTCTGCTTTTTTTATGCCCATACAGTCTTCAGAGGACTTGACAATACCGAACCCGTCCGATTTCAATTGGCCACCGCCAAACAGATGCCATAATCCCTGCACAACCTACAAGTTGCTGCCCCATTTTCACACTGAAAAGAAGCCACCAGCGGCTTGACGCTCCCGTCAAAAATTCGCGCACACTTTTCCCCTCATTCCATCCGCGACTTTTCGGTTATCCATCCGCGACTTTTCGGTTATTCGTTCGCGATTTTTCTGTTATCCATCTGCGACTTTTCGGTTATCCGTTCGGGGCTACAAATGTTAAAATTTAACATTTCCAGCCCCATTTTTTCATTTTTTCCGCTGCGCCAACGGGCTGTTTTCCAGGTACCAAATACCTACCAAAGTTCACCCAAAGCCCAATCAAAGCCTTACCAAAGCCTACGCCAGTGGGCTTTAATAGGCAGCAGGTCAAAATTTTACAAAGGTCAAATTCGGGCAAAACAATGTGGTTCTCTTGTTGACTGCCAAATTCAATTACTGATAATCAGCAAGATATAAATGTTAAATAAAAATGTTAAAAAAAGCAGAATTTTAACATTTCGAAAGGGTAACAGCATCGGTTGCCGAGGTCGGATTATCGACTGGGGACAAAAAAGCCGCGCCAAAATGGCGCGGCTTATTTTCTGGGTCGAACAGGATCAGTCGACTTTGATGGGGCGGATGCGCTGATGCAGATAGGCAGGCAGCTGGTCGATGGCGATGCGCTCCTGCTGCATCGTGTCGCGTTCGCGCACGGTGACGCTGTTGTCGCCAAGCGTGTCGTTGTCGACAGTGATGCAGAACGGCGTGCCGATGGCATCCTGACGGCGGTAGCGGCGGCCGATGGCGTCCTTCTCGTCGTACTGGACCATAAAGTCGTATTTGAGCAGATCCATAATTTCGCGGGCCTTCTCGGGCAGGCCGTCCTTCTTGACGAGTGGCAGGATGGCAGCCTTGTAGGGCGCCAGGACCGGGGGCAGGCTGAGCAGCGTACGGGTCGAGCCGTCCTCAAGGGTCTCTTCTTTGAGGGCGTGGCTGAAGATGGCCAGGAAGGTGCGGTCGACGCCGATCGAGGTCTCGATGACGTAGGGCGTGTAGCTCTCGTTGAGCTCGCTGTCGAAATACTGCAACTTCTTGCCGCTAAACTCGCTGTGGCGCGAAAGGTCGAAGTCGGTGCGGCTGTGGATACCCTCAAGTTCCTTGAATCCGAAGGGGAACTGAAACTCGATGTCGGTGGCGGCGTT
>DFHL01000070.1:19272-19408 GCA_002371315.1 Bacteroidales bacterium UBA3724
CTTCTCGTGGTCGTGGTAGCGGTATTTCTCGGCCGGGATGCCCAGTGCCAAGTGCCATTTCAGGCGCTCCTCTTTCCAATATTTGAACCACTCGAGCTCGCTGCCGGGACGGACAAAGAACTGCATTTCCATCTGC
>DFHL01000006.1:0-13365 GCA_002371315.1 Bacteroidales bacterium UBA3724
ACTGTACAACGGGCAGAGCGGGTGGTGAAAATCAGTAAGTTGCAAGGGCGTTTTTTGGGCCGTTCGGACGGTTGAAAAATAAAAACGGTGCCCGATGGCCTGTATGTCGAATTTTTTTTTTAATTTTGCACTTTTATAATAATGACACTAATTATGCGAAAAACAATATATTTGGTTTGTTCTGTGATAGTTGTGCTGTTTGCGCTGGTTTCGTGCGGCCGTCCCGTATCGGTCGACAGCTACGCAATCATCCCGCAGCCTGTCGAGATGCAGGTCGACAAAGGTTCCTACGTGCTATCGGCATCGCCGCGCTGCTACACGGGCGGCGTGGGCCAGAACGACCTGTCGGTCAAGTACATCTTTGCGCGCCTTCGCGGCTGGCATTTCAATCCCGTCCTTGTGGGCACTCCCGATGGCGACTGCCTCCAACTGCTTGTCAACGAGGACTATGATGCCCAGCTTGGCGACGAGGGCTACACCATCGACATCACGGGCAGCGGCATCGTCATCGCCGCCAACAGCGAGCGGGGCCTTTTCTATGGTTTCCAGACCTTTGTGCAGATGCTTCCCGAGGATATCGCCGAGGAGCGCTACAGCCGCATCAGCCTTCCCTACTGCCACGTGCGCGACTGGCCCCAGTTTGCCTGGCGTGGCAGCCATCTCGACGTGTCGCGCCATTTCTTCGGCGTGAGCCAGGTGAAGAAGCACCTCGACCTGATGGCGATGTACAAGATGAACAAGTTCCACTGGCACCTGACCGACGACCACGGCTGGCGCATCGAGATAGCCAAGTATCCGCTGCTCAACGACATAGGGTCGTGGCGCGTGGACCGCGACGACCAGCCCTGGGGCGAGGCCGACCCGGCACGCGAGGGCGAGGAGCGCACCAACGGCGGCTACTACACCAAGGCCGAGATTGAGGAAATTGTGGCCTATGCCGCTGAAAGATACATAGATGTCGTCCCCGAAATCGATTTCCCGGGCCATTGCTGCGCCATCCTCGAGGCCTATCCCGACCTGGCCTGCGCTGGCGACGACACCACCTACACGGTGCAGTTCGGCCCCTACTGGCCGCCGCGCGCCATCCTCTGCGCCGGCAACGACAGCGTGATGATGTTCCTGAAAGACATTATGGATGAGATCATTCCGCTGTTTCCCTGCAACTATATCCACATCGGCGGCGACGAGGCCGTGAAGGACAACTGGAAGCGCTGCCCGCGCTGCACGGCCCGTATGAAGGAGCTGAACCTGAAGGACTACGAGCAGCTGCAGGGCTGGATGGTGGTCGAGATGGAGAACTACCTGAAGCGCCAGGGCAAGAGCATAATAGGGTGGGACGAGATTCTGGACGGCGGCGTGTCGGCCGACGCCACGGTGATGTCGTGGCGCGGCAGCGAAGGGGGCATCAAGGCCTCTCGCCACGGCAACGACGTGATTATGACGCCGCTGGACTACTGCTATTTCAACTTCTATCAGGCCAATGCCGACTTCCAGCCTCCGGCGATGCCCAATTCGCTGGTGACGCTGCACAAGGTCTACAGTTTCGACCCCCTGGCGGGCATCCGCACGGCGTCGCAGCGCAAGCATATCCTTGGCGCACAGTGCAATCTGTGGACCGAATACATCAACACGCCCGAGATGGCCGAATATATGCTCCTGCCGCGTCTGTGCGCTATGGCCGAGGTGCTGTGGTCGCCGCGCGAGCGGATGCAGTGGGAGGACTTCCGGGCGCGCATAGCCCGCGGACGCATACGCCTCGAATCCAACGACTATCGCGTGGGCAGCGGCTCGTTCCAGCCTTGGGCCACTTTCGAGAAGGGCACCGGCGGCCGTATGCTGGCCACGCTGCACTGGGAGGTGGAAGGCACGACGGTGTACTACCACACCGGCGACGGGCGCTGGACGCGCTACGAGGCTCCGTTCGAGGTTGACAAAGGAATGAAAATAAACACATTGTCGTTCTATAACGGAATGCTGAAGGAAAAGGAATATGAGATAGTGGTAAGTGACCAGTGACCAGTGACCAGTGACACGAGCGTGTTCGTTTCACAGGTCACAGATCACAGGTCACAGATCACAGGTCACTAATCACTATTCACTGGTAAAAATCAAACAAGATGGCAGAATTCGATTTTTCAAGCATAGAGCCCTACGGTGCCGACGAGGTGCCAAAAGCCATATCGCGATTGGCGCACAGCCCGGCGTTTGCTCGCCTGGTGAAGACGATGAACCCCAAGACCGACGTGGAAAGCTTTGCGGCGATGATGGAGTGCATCACCACCTGCGACGAGCTGCAGTATATGGTTATGCGGCCACTGGTCTACCAGATTGTGCAGCGCAGTATGACGTCGTTCACTTTCGACGGATTGGAATATATAGAGAAGGACCAGCCCTACCTCTTCGTCTCGAACCATCGCGACATCACGCTCGACGCCAGTTTGCTGGATGTTGTCTTGCTGTCGAACCAGATCAAGACTCCCGAAATCGGTTTTGGCAACAACTTGATGAAGAATGAGTTCATTACCGACTTGTTCCGCCTCAACAAGATGTTCACCATCATCCGCGACGGGTCGCGGCGCGAATTCTACAACAACTCGGTCTTCCTGTCGAACTATATCCACCACGTGCTTTTCGACAAGCAGAACTCGGTGTGGATTGCCCAGCGCAACGGCCGCACCAAGAACGGCGACGACCGCACCGACCAGGGACTGCTGAAGATGTTCTCGATGGCGGGTACGGGCGATTTCGAGGCCGATTTCAACCGGCTGCATATCGTGCCCGTGGCCGTCAGCTACGAGTACGAGCCTTGCGACATAATGAAAAGTGTGGCCGAATATACTTCGCAGACAGGTATTTATGAAAAAACGCCACACGAGGATGTTCTGAGTATGATGTTTGGCATCTCGCAGCAGAAGGGCGATGTGCACCTGCAGTTCTGCAAGCCCCTTGGCGAGGACGAGGTGGCGCAATGCGCCGGGCTTGTCAAGAATGAGCGCTTTACGGCCCTCGCCGAACTGATAGACCGCCGCATCCATAATGGCTACAAGCTGCACAAAACCAACTATATCGCCGCTGACCTGCTGAAGGGAGAGGCTGAATATGAGGATTTCTACACTACGGGGCAGATGGAGAGTTTCATCGAATATGCGGAGCATTCCTCACTGAAAGGCCCTTCGATGGCAGCTCGCGAACAGGTGATGGATATCCTGCTGACCATTTATGCCAATCCGGTGTTTAATAAGTTGAAAGTTGAGAGATGAGAGTTGAAAGTTGAAATTGGGGAATTGAAGGGAGTTAATGGGCAATAGTATTCGTATTTGAAGTTAAGGTTAAGGTTAAGGTTAAAGTTAAAACAGAATGATAGAGAAAATAAAAGAAATAGCACATAGAATTAATCCTGAAGTGATTGAATGGCGCCGGTGGCTGCACAGGCATCCTGAACTGTCGCAGGAGGAGTTCGGCACGATGGCTTTCGTCGCCGACCGTCTGCGCGAGATGGGGCTGGAGCCCAAGACGGGCATCGGCAAGACGGGCTGTATGGCCCTGCTGCGCGGCGGCATCGAGCCCGACAGCTACTGCGTGGCCTTGCGCAGCGACTATGACGCCCTGCCGCTGCAGGAGGCTACGGGCCTGCCTTTTGCTTCGGAAAACCCCGGCGTGATGCACGCCTGCGGCCACGATATGCACACCAGCTCGCTGCTGGGTGCCGTCAAGATTCTTTGCGAACTGCGCGAGGAACTGCGCGGCACGCTGATGTTCATCTTCGAGCCCTCGGAGGAGAAATATCCCGGCGGTGCGCGGATGATGATGGACGACGGCCTGTTCGACGAGCTGATGCCCAACGAGATATATTCGTTCCACTGTCTGCCCGAGATGGACTACGGTCGCGTGGGTATGCGCAAGGGCAAATATATGGCCTCGACCGACGAGCTGTACTGGACGGTGAAAGGTCGCGGCGGACACGGTGCCACGCCGCACCTCAGTGTGGACCCCATACTGATTGCCAGCCATATAGTCGTGGCGCTTCAGCAGGTGGTGAGCCGCAATGCGTCGCCGGTGATGCCAACGACGCTCAGCTTCGGCAAGTTCATCGGCAGCGGACGCACCAACATCATCCCCGACGAGGTGAAGATGGAGGGCATCATCCGCACTTTTGACGAGAAATGGCGCCTTGAGGCCCACGAGAAGATACGCCGCATTTCGGAGGGCATAGCCGAGAGTATGGGCGGCGAGTGCGACCTCTTTATCGACTATGGCTATCCGTATGTCTTCAACGACGACGAGTGCACGCAGCAGGTGTACGACAACGCCTGTGCATTCCTCGGCAAGGACAAGGTGGAGTGGCTTGATATGCGTATGACGGCCGAGGATTTCGCCTTCTTTGCGCAGAAGATTCCGGCTTGCTATTTCCGCATCGGCATCCATACGCCGGGCACGCCGTTCAGCAACCTGCACCGCCCCAACCTGATTGTCGACGAGCGCTCGATTGAACTGGCCAACGGCCTGGTGGCCTATAACGCTATGATGGCCCTGAACAACAGAATAAAACAATAGGAATGGCAACAATAGACAAAACCAAGGAACTGGAGACGAAAAAGATAGGCGCATTGCTGTGGGAGTATGCCTTGCCTGCCGTTGTGAGCCAGATTGTCACGTCGGTCTACAACATCGTGGACCGCGTCTTTCTGGGCCACAGTCCCGACGACAACGGCACGCTCTATCTGGCCGCACTGGCCATAACATTCCCTGTGATGAACATCATCCACGCCTTTGGCTCGCTGGTCGGTGCCGGTGCGTCGTCGCGAATGAGCATCGTGCTGGGCCGCAAGGATGTGCGCTGGGCCGAGAAGATATTGGGTAACACGATGTTGCTGACTTTCTTTTTCGGCTTTCTGTTTGTTACGGCGGGCTATGTCTGGATGCGTCCCATCCTTACCCTCTTCGGCGCATCGCCGCAGACGCTGGATTTTGCCTGCCAGTATATGGATATTGTCCTGCCGGGAATGTTCCTGGTGACGATGACTTACAACCTTACGGGCCTTATCCGCGCTTCGGGCTATCCCACCAAGGCGATGTGGATAATGATCAGCGGCGCTCTGCTGAACATAGTGCTTGATTTCCTGTTTATCAGGGTGATGGGTCTCGGCGTGGCAGGTGCTGCGTGGGGCACCACCATTTCGATGGCTATGACAGCCTTGGTGTCGGTCGTCCATTTTGTCCAGCCGCACAGTTTCATCCGTTTCCGTGCCCACGCCTGGGCCCCGAAGCTGTACATTTTCCGCAACATACTGGCTATCGGCATCAGCCCGTTCTCGATGAATGTGGCTGCCTTTGCCGTTGTGGCTGTGCTGAACAGGCAGCTGGCCACCTTTGGCGGCGATAACGCTGTGGCAGTGTACGGTGTCGTCAATTCGGCGGCGGGCTTGATTTTTATGATGTTCCTTGGTGTGTGCCAGGGTATGCAACCCATTGCAGGCTACAACTATGGTGCCAACCGCAACGACCGTCTGCGCGAGGTGTATCTGCTGACGATGAAGGTCTGCGTGGCCCTTGGAATACTTGGTACTGCGCTGTCGATGGTCTTTCCGCGCGCCATTATCTCCTGTTTCGACAACGAGCCCGACATCCTTACTGTCGGTGTTCCGGCGTTGCGCTACCTGATGGTTTTTGCGCCACTGATAGCATTCACCATTGTCAACTCGCAGCTGTTCCAGTCGATCGACCAGCCGTGGATAGCAATCGTTACGAGCCTGTCGCGTCAGGTGATATTCCTGATACCAATTACTTTGATTCTGCCTGGCATCATTGCCCGCAATGGCGGTGACGGCGTTACGGGCGTGTGGCTGTCGTGTATGATATGCGACTTTCTCGGCGCTGCGCTGTCGGCAGTGCTGCTGCTGACGCACCGTCAGGTGTTCCGTATCGGTTATGTGCCGCCGCAACGCAAGCCCCACAAGGAACTGGGGCCGCAGCCGGAAAGAAAGGAGGGCGCGAAATGAAAAAAGATGTCACCAAGATTGTCCTGACTGGCGGGCCTTGTGCAGGCAAAACCACTGCTTTGGCACGCATTGTGGAATATTTTTCCGGCCTTGGCTATTTCGTGCTGACTGTGCCGGAGGCGGCAACGCTTTTCTCGCAGTCGGGAGTCGATTTCCTGACTGCCAACAAGTCTCTTTTCGTCGAGAGCGAACGGCAACTGATGGAATTCCAGCTTGAAATGGAAGACCGCCTGGAGCGTATTGCGCAGCAAAGCCAGCTGCCGTCGCTGATAGTATGCGACCGTGGCACGATGGATATCCGTGCCTATATGCGTCGCGAGATGTGGGACAGCCTGCTGGAGACGATAGGCCAGACTGTTGTGGAACTGCGCGATGCCCGCTATGCTGCGGTGATACATCTGTCAACCGCTGCCAAGGGTGCCGAGAAGTTCTACACGCTTGCCAACAATGCGGCACGCAGCGAAACGCCAGAGCAGGCGCGTGCTATCGACGACCGCCTGATGACGGTGTGGACTGGCCATCCGCATCTTCGCGTGGTGGGCAACGACTGCAACTTTGAGGAAAAAATGAACCGTGTGCTCAAGGAAATAGCCCACGTGCTGGGAGTGCCACAGCCCATCGAGATAGAGCGCAAGTACTTGGTCGACAGGGTAGGGGAGATTCCGAACGGAAATGTGAGCGAGATTGTGCAGACCTATCTTACCCCCGTCAACGGACAGGAGCGCCGCATACGTATGCGTGGCGAGAACGGACACAATGTCTATTTCCTCACAACGAAAATACACCTCTCGGCCGACCGCCGATACGAGCACGAATGCCAGATTGACGAGAAGCGCTACCGCGAGCTGATGCTTGAGGCCAACCCGGCAAAGCGGCCGATACATAAGCTTCGCTGCTGCTTCCTGTGGAAAGACCAGTATTTCGAGCTTGACGAGTTCATTGAGCCGAAACTGGACCATCTTCTGCTTGAGATAGAGGATGCCGAGGACGCTTCGGCTGTCGACTTCCCGCCGTTTATCAAGGTGCTGGAAGATGTGACCGGCAATCCCGAATACTATAACTCCAACATAGCCCGAAAATGAATGCAGGATTAGTGATATACAATGATTTTGCCCTGCGTGAATACAACACGTTCGGCATAGAATGCACAGCATCGAGGTTTGTCGCGCTGCGGTCGGGCGAGGATTATGCCGACTTGTTGCGTTCCGGCCTTTTGCGCGAAAGTCCTTTTTTCATTCTTGGCGGCGGCAGCAATGTGGTTTTGCCCGACACATATGACGGCGTGATTGTGCATCCTGCCAACAAGGGCATCCGCCTGCTGGAATGCGTCGACGGAAGGTGCCTTGTCGAGGCGGAGGCTGGCGAGAAATGGGCCGACTTTGTCGACTATAGCATCGCCCAGGGATGGTATGGGCTCGAGAATCTGGCTGCAATCCCCGGCTGTGTCGGTGCCGCTCCTGTCCAGAATGTGGGAGCCTATGGCAAAGAGGCTAAGGATGTCGTACGCCGGGTGCATTGCTTTGATATTGAGAAAGGAACGGAATGCTGGATTGATGCGGCAGACTGTGGTTCCGGTTACCGCTGGTCGCGCTTCAAAGGCGAATGGAAAGACCGCTATCTGATAGACCGTGTCGTTTTTTCGTTGAGCAGCGAGTTCCATCCTGATGTTACATACAAGGCTTTGGCTGTTGCCCTCGACGAACGGGGGATTGCCAATCCTACGGCACGCCAACTGGCTGATACCGTAACAGCGCTGCGCGACTCGAAACTGCCTAACCCGTCGACAATTGGCAGTGCGGGAAGCTTTTTCAAGAACCCTATAGTCACCGACAGCGTTTATGAGGACTTGAAGACGGCAAATCCTGATATTGTCGCTTTCCCTGTCGACGATGGCCACTACAAGCTTGCTGCCGGTTGGCTGATAGAGCACTGTGGATGGAAAGGCCGTTCGCTTGGCCGTGCCGGGGTGTATGAAAAGCAGGCCCTTGTCCTTGTCAACCGCGGCGGGTGCAGCGGCGACGATGTGTGCCGGTTGGCCAATGCTGTCGTTGCCGATGTTGAGGCCCGCTTTGGGGTTCACCTTGAATGCGAGGCTATTTTTGTGTGAAGTTAATTTCGATTGTTAAAGAATTAAAACATAAATATATAAATGCACGATTACGAAAAATTCTGGCAGTGGTTTGCCGACAATAACGAGCGTCTGACGATGCTCGGCGATCTGGAAGAGAAGGAGCAGCAGTCGCTATTGGACGAACTGCAGCGCCAGCTCGATGCCTATTGCGAGGGTATGACCTACGAAATCGGCGAACCTACGCCGTCGGGACGGACCCTTACTTTTTCGGCAGAAGGCGATACGGATCTGTTCCGCTATGTGGTTGAATTGGTCGACAATGCCCCCGATTTGGACTGGTGGGAGTTCGTCGCTTTCAAACAGCCCAAAGGTACAGACCTGAAGGTGACTTTCGACAAGTACCATTTCGAAACCAAACAGCTGTATTTTATGCAACTGGAAAGCGAGGAGGAGCCAGACATACTGGGCATCCGCGTCGCTTTGCCAAACCCTGTTGCCGACGATGACGACCAGCTGGTGGGCGTATATGTCACCATTGAGGCAATGATCGGCGAGTTCGACTGTGCCACGCTGATAGGCTACCTCGACACTTGTGCCATTCCCAAAGAGCCCTTCAAGGCTGGCTTCCGTCCGCTTGACGATTTGCCGGAATTCATCGAATGGTTCAAGCGGCAGCGCGACAAGTAACAGAACTGCGTGAATAGGGAGCTTTAGAAGCATAAAAAAACTCCATATTGTGGCTGTTTTCAAAAAAATTCGTATCTTCGTGACGTTTTTGAAGCATCGGCAATGAACATTTTGTTGATGTATATCTTTTAAAAAGAAACAAATATAAAAAAATACAGAAATGAGTAAAGTAGATGTTTTGTTAGGATTGCAGTGGGGCGACGAGGGTAAAGGCAAGATTGTCGATGTCCTCACACCGGATTATGATGTCATAGCCCGTTTCCAGGGTGGCCCGAATGCTGGCCATACCCTCGAGTTCAACGGCATCAAGCACGTGCTCCATATCATTCCTTCAGGCATATTCCACAAAGAGAAACTGAATGTCATAGGCAACGGTGTCCTTATCGAACCGGCCATATTCAATGAAGAGGTCGAAGCGTTGCGGCAAAAGAATGTCGAACCGACGGAGAATCTTTATATTTCCAAGAAGGCTCACCTTATCCTGCCGTCGCATCGCTTGCTTGATGCCGCCAACGAGCAGGCCAAAGGCAACGCCAAGATCGGGTCGACCCTTAAAGGCATCGGACCTGCCTACACCGACAAGATTGCACGCACGGGTATCCGCGTGGGCGACATTATGGAGTTTGATTTCCGTGAAAAATACCAGTTGCTCAAGTTCCAGCACCTGCAGATTGCCAAGATGTTGAAGTACGATGTCGAGTCGTTCCGCATCGGAGGACTGTCGCTTGACGAGTACGAGGTGCGCTGGATGGAATCGCTTGAAACACTGCGCAAATTCAAGCTCATCAATAGCGAGTATTTCATCAACAATTGCCTGAAAGAGGGCAAGCGTGTCCTTGCAGAAGGTGCCCAGGGCTCGATGCTCGACATCGATTTCGGCTCATATCCGTTCGTGACGTCGTCGTCGACCATTACGGCTGGCGTTTGCTCCGGCCTTGGCGTGGCCCCGTCGTCGATAGGACGCGTAATGGGCATCACCAAAGCCTATTGCACCCGTGTCGGTGCAGGTCCGTTCCCTACCGAACTGTTTGATGCTACGGGACATACACTTTGCGAGCTGGGCCACGAATTTGGTGCTACCACGGGACGCGCCCGTCGCTGCGGCTGGATCGACATCCCCGCTCTGCGCTACGCCTGTATGCTCAATGGTGTCACCGACCTCATCGTCACAAAACCCGACGTGATGAACGACTTTGATGAAGTCAAGATGTGTGTCAGCTACGTTATCAACGATAAAGAGACGGAAGAAATCCCGTTCGAGTTCAACGAGGTGGAAATCAGGCCGAAGCTCGTCGCCTTCGAGGGATGGAAACACAGCCTTGGCAGTGCCAAAAACTACGACAGCCTGCCTCCACAGTTGTTGGCTTATCTCTCTGCAATCGAGCTTCGTACGGGTGTGCGCATTATGGCCGTATCCGTAAGCCCCGACCGCAAAGACGTGCTTTTCAGAAGCTAATAGCCTGATAAACGAAACAAAAAAGACCGTTCTGCGTATAATAAATTTATCATTATGCCGTTATGGAACGAAAAAACAAACGGCAAATGCAATAAACGTAACGGTTGTTTGACTAAATAAATAAATGACACAAATGAAACGACTCTTTCTTGCAGCATTGATGTGCCTGCCCCTGCTGGCAGCTGCGCAGACAAAGGTTAAAGAGACCGAAGTGCCCAAATCAGTCCTTCTGGCTCTTGAAAAGACATACGAATCGTATAAGGTCAAGACTTGGTACCAGGCTCCGGGACAATACATTGCCGAGTTTGTCACCGACGGGCAGAATGGCCGCTGCTATTTCACCGCTAACGGTGACTGGCAGTACAGTTCGTTCCCCGTGGCTCTCGAGGAGTGCCCCACGATGATGAACACCTATTTCGTCAACAATTACCCTGGCTATCGCATCAAAAGCACCGAGTATGTCGAGGAAATGAGCGGCGATAACTATTATCGTATGGTCATCGTCAAGAAGGGCTTGGGCTCTGCCGACTGCGAGATGATTTTCGACACTCGTGGCAAGCTGCAGCGCTCTACGGCTCCCGACCCCGATGTGGTGAAGAAAGACTATTACACCCATTCCAATCCCGAAGATGTGACCAGCGACGAGGAAACGTCGAAGACCAAGAAATCGAACAAGAAACGTTCCAAACCCGTCGAGGATGTTCCTGAAGTCGAGGCCTTCGAGCCTTCGCAGGCCATCGCTGCCAACTTTGCCAAACGCTATCCTGCCACGCGTCTCAGCGCAGGTCCAGACTGGTACGAGCGTTCGGGCGACGAGTGTGTGGCCTACTATGCCAACAATCAGAAGAACAAGTTCGAGGCTGTCTATAGTATGAGCGAGGAAAAGCTCATCAAGACGGGCAAGGTACTTGCCAAGGATCGCTACACCAGCGCTATCCTTAAATACCTCAACGAGAAATACAAAGGCGAGAAATACCGTGTCGAAAAGATGGTGGTCTATGAGTTTGACGCCAAGTACCGTGGCGCTGACGGCAAAAAGCCCAAACCCTATACCTACGTGGTTGTCAGCCAGAAAGCCTCGGGTCACAAGCTGAAATACACACGTATGGAATTCGACAATACGGGCAAGTTCACCGGCCTTCTGGCCCAGCCCCTCGATCCTCGCGACGTGCAATAGTGGTCGTATCCAAAAAAAGAAAAGCTGTCACATCTGATGTGGCAGCTTTTCTTTTTTTTACTGGTTCATCATTCCGGCTTGCTCGACGAATTCCAGAAGCGCCTTACTGATGGCGACGTTGTCTTTCTTCGGATAGCGTATCTTGGTGAATATTTCGGCCAGGTTGCGTGTTCCGTTCTTGCGCACCATCTCCTGATTGAAGGGAAACTCTTCGCGAACCTGATGCACGCGTCTGATGTCGTCGTCGCTGTAGTCGTGGTATTTCTCCTGATGCACGATGCCTTCAAGCGGCAGGCGCTCGCTCAGGGCGGGCTCCTCGTCGGGATAGCCCATACACAGCGTTATGACGGGCACGACCCCTTTGGGCAGTTCAAGCAGCTCGGCTATTGCCTTGGTGTTGTACATCACGGTGCCCAGATAGCAGAAGCCAAGCCCTTCGCTTTCGGCGGCTATGCAGATGTTTTGGGCCGCCAGCGACGCGTCGACGGTGCCGGCCATAAGCCACAGGAAGTTGTCGTAAGGCTCGTCGCATCCGCTCAAACGGCACCAGTGGTGGTAGCGGTTCACGTCCACGCAGATCGTGAGGAACGCCGGCGCAGTGGCCCCTTGCCCGAAGTGCAGCTTGGATAGGGATGCGACGTTCTCGCTGTCCTGAGTTACAATTATGCTGTAAATCTGCATATTCCCAGTATTCGAGGCTCGCAATCCGCATTCCAGGATGCGGTTCATTTTTTCCTTCTCTATCGGGCGGCTTTTGAATTTGCGTATGCTGCGGTGGCTGTTGATAAGGTCTATGGTTGTCATTTTTTTTGTGGGTAGTAATTTGTTTATAATGTATGTTTGTAATCAGTCAAATTTATTTGACATTTATGGTAATTCACGGACATTTACGGACATTCACGTTCTAAAAAAGAAATTGCTGATAATTGCTGTTTAATTGCTGATAATTGCTGTTAAGTAATCAGTCAAATTTATTTGACATTTATGGTAATTCACGGACATTTACGGACATTCACGTTCTAAAAAAGAAATTGCTGATAATTGCTGTTTAATTGCTGATAATTGCTGTTAAAAGATAAAAATAATATCTGGTTAATTGCTGTTTAATTGCTGTTTAATTGCTGTTAAAAAATGATTCCTGGTTAATTCCTGTCAAATTTCTGGTAATTCCTGTTAAAAACTGAAAGATAATTACTGGAAACCTCTTTATCTTATCTCCTTCATCAGGTTATCGTTCACATCCAGAGGCTGGTAGGGGTGGCGTTTGCGGTCGGAACAGTTCCCGTCAAAGCGCTCGGCGCAGACGCAACCTGTGCGCTTGCCGCTGTAGGGGTCCATACCGGCACAGTGGCGTTTCAGTTCGCCGCGATGCACCAACGTCTTGATGCTCAGTCCGGCAAGGCATAGCAGGACTATGCCTAGAGTCAGTATGAAAACAAGAATCAGTGTATTCATTATTTATTTTATTCCGTTTATATAACTAAAATAGGGTTACAATATTGTATCGTAACCCTATTTAAATTTGCTCCCCAAGCAGGACTTGAACCTGCGACCCCCTGATTAACAGTCAGGTGCTCTAACCAACTGAGCTATTGAGGAATGTCCCTTTTGATTTGGACTTTCTTTGTCCTCTTCGCTCCCCAAGCAGGACTTGAACCTGCGACCCCCTGATTAACAGTCAGGTGCTCTAACCAACTGAGCTATTGAGGAATGTTTTCGTCTTACGAAATCAGCTGCAAAAGTACTGCTTTTTTGCGATATGGCAAAATTTTTTTTCAAAATAATTTGCTGTCGAGTGTAATATGTTGATTTGTCGAACTGTCGGCGACACATTATTTTTATTTTGGACTTGCCGATATACTCTTTTTCCGTCGCTGCCGAATCCATTTTTCTTCTATTTTCGATTGAAAACGCAGTGACTTTTTGCATTGCGTTGAATAAAGAGTTGACACCGTGGGTGGCTGACAACAAAAAA
>DFHL01000006.1:13504-17649 GCA_002371315.1 Bacteroidales bacterium UBA3724
GTTTTGCGAGCCATCCGCAAGGCCATTTCGCCGTTACTTCTTCGTTACATCTTCGTTATTTCGCCGTTATTTCTTCGATAAAGTATCGAAGAAATAACGGCGAACGATGGTTGATGTATTGTTGAAAAGGCCTATCGGCTCCAGTTCGGATTGCTAGCAAGCCGGCATCGATGTCGATTTCTGGACTTTCCGTTTGTATTCCAGTGACGATTTGGCTTTACGGAGAGTTTTGCAATATTCTTTGACGAATCTCTTAATCGTTTGACTTTCTGTTGTTATGCGGTGTGTACTTTGTCGTAGGTCAATAAAAATTTTGTCAGTCTCCGAAATGTTCGTAATTTTGCATTTTAAATGGAAAGATGGCAGAGCGGTCGAATGCGGCGGTCTTGAAAACCGTTGACCTGCGAGGGTCCGGGGGTTCGAATCCCTCTCTTTCCGCTGATTTTCAGGTAGAAACTGGCTCAACGGCCAGTTTTTTTGTTTAAAGGATTATCCCTGTCAAACCCTAATATCGTTTTGAGTAGACGCGTATTCCGCCATTCGGGTTTATGTGGATTGACTTTTTTTTCAGCAGCTTTTTTTTACTGTTGCGAATACCTGATTTGTTCCAAAATTTGTAATTCTTTATATTTACACAACAAAAGTGTATTATTATAATCCAAAAGTAAAGTTTTGCTTCGTTGGGTTTATTTTCTGATGTTTATTTATTTAAATGACTGAAAAATAGTGTTTAGTGTTTGGTTATTTCTATATTTCCTGTTGTTTGTTTAATAATTTTTAAAATTTTATTTTGTCGCTATAAATTTTATTATTACTTTTGCAAATCAAAAGTACTACACTCTCTTCGGTCGATATCTGGCCTTTTTTGGCTTTGATATTCTTGTGACTGAGGGTGCTGCTGCATTATTTGCGCCCGAGGACAAGATGCCGGGGCGTAGGTGTAATAAAGAAACATAAATCACTGAACATAATGAAGATATCCGTAGCAGGGACTGGCTATGTAGGCCTTTCGATTGCCACATTGCTGGCACAGCATAACGACGTCACGGCAGTCGACGTTGTCAAGGAGCGTGTTGACCTGGTCAACAACAGGAAGTCGCCCATCCAGGACGACTATATCGAGGACTATCTGGTGCACAAGCCGTTGAGCCTCAAGGCCACTCTGGATCAGGAGGCTGGCTATCGCGATGCCGAGTTTGTGGTCATTGCGGCCCCGACCAACTACGACAGCCAGAAGAACTTTTTCGACACCAGTGCCGTGGAGTCCGTTATCGATGCCGTTCTGAAGGTGAACCCCGATGCCGTGATGGTGATAAAGAGCACCATCCCGGTGGGCTACACGCGCAGTCTTTACGTTAAGTATCAGAAACAGGGCGTTAAGAAGTTCAATTTGCTGTTCAGTCCCGAGTTTTTGCGCGAGAGCAAGGCGCTGTACGACAACCTTTACCCGTCGAGAATAATCGTTGGTGTTCCCAAGATGATGGCGGGTGCCGAGTATCAGGAGGAGAACGAGGCCATCCGTGCCCTGACCGACATCGACTGGCTGACGGAGAAAGCCCACGTTTTTGCAGGCCTGCTGCAGGAGGCTGCCATCAAGGAAGATGTGCCGACGCTGTTCATCGGTATGAAAGAGGCCGAGGCTGTGAAGCTTTTTGCCAACACCTACCTGGCACTTCGCGTGAGCTATTTCAACGAGCTGGACACCTACGCCGAGATGAAGGGTCTTGACACTCAGGCCATAATCACCGGCATCGGCCTGGACCCACGCATTGGCACGCATTACAACAACCCATCGTTCGGCTATGGCGGCTACTGCCTGCCGAAAGACACAAAGCAGCTGCTGGCCAACTATGAGGATGTGCCGCAGCAAATGATGACGGCCATCGTGGAGAGCAACCGCACGCGCAAGGACTACATTGCCGACGCCGTGCTGCGCAAGGCAGGCTATTACGAGGCCAGCGGCAGCTATGACGCCAGCCGCGAGCACCGCTGCGTGATTGGTGTCTACCGCCTGACAATGAAGTCAAACAGCGACAATTTCCGTCAGAGTGCCATCCAGGGCGTGATGAAACGCATCAAGGCCAAGGGTGCCGAGGTGATAATCTATGAGCCCACGCTCGACGACGGCACGACTTTCTTCGGTTCTCTGGTAGTCAACGATTTGGACGAGTTCAAGAAACGCTCGCAGGCCATCATCGCCAACCGCTACGACAGCTGTCTGGACGACGTTCAGGATAAAGTCTACACCCGCGACATCTTCAAACGCGACTGATATGAACATCCTCGTCACCGGCGCAGCCGGATTTATCGGAGCCAACCTTGTACAGCGTCTTTTGAAAGACGGCTTTCAGGGCAAGCCGTGCAGTATAGTAGGCCTCGACAACCTGAATGCCTATTATGACGTCAGCCTCAAGGAGTATCGCCTGCAACAAATCAAAGAAAGTACATTAAACTCTCAACTCTCGACTTTCAACTTTATAAAGGGCGATCTTGCCGACAAAGCGCTCATCGACAGCCTTTTTGCCGAGCACCATTTCGACATTGTGGTGAATCTTGCTGCCCAGGCCGGCGTGCGCTACAGCATCGAGAACCCTGACGCATACATCCAGAGCAACGTCATTGGTTTCTATAACATCTTGGAAGCATGTCGGCATAACCCCGTCGAGCATCTGGTCTATGCCAGTTCCAGCTCTGTCTATGGTGGCAACAAGAAAGTGCCTTTCGCTGTCGAGGACCGCGTGGATAACCCCGTCAGCCTGTATGCGGCAACGAAGAAGAGCAACGAGCTTTTTGCGCACTGCTACAGTAAGCTCTACGACATCCCCACCACAGGCTTGCGCTTTTTCACTGTCTACGGCCCTGCCGGCCGACCGGATATGGCCTATTTCGGCTTCACCAACAAACTGCTCGCAGGCAAGACTATACAGATTTACAACTACGGCAACTGCCGTCGCGACTTCACCTATGTTGATGATATTGTTGAAGGAATAGTAAGGGTGATGGGCAAGGCTCCCGCCAGACGCGCAGGCGAGGACGGCCTGCCCATTCCGCCTTACAAGGTCTATAATATTGGTGGCGGCCAGCCTGAGAACCTGCTGGACTTTGTGCAGATACTTCAAGAGGAGCTTGTCGCTGCCGGTGTGCTGCCGCAGGACTATGACTTCGATGCACACAAAGAGCTTGTTGCGATGCAGCCTGGCGATGTGCCGACCACATACGCCGATGCATCGGCCTTGGAACGCGACTTCGGTTTTACGCCGAAGATTACGCTGAGGGAAGGTTTGCGCAAATTCGCGAAGTGGTATAAAGAATATTATTCAAATATAAAACAATAACAGTCTTCAAATGAGTGTTTTTAAAGACAAAGTATTATTGATAACTGGTGGTACCGGTTCGTTTGGCAATGCGGTGCTGAACCGTTTTTTGAGAACGGATATCGGCGAGATTCGCATTTTTAGCCGCGACGAGAAAAAGCAGGACGATATGCGTCACGACTTCCAGGCGCGTATGCCGGAGGTGGCCGGGAAAATCAAGTTTTACATTGGCGATGTGCGCAACAAGAGCACGCTCAAATATGCCATGCAGGGGGTGGATTACGTGTTCCACGCCGCCGCCCTCAAGCAGGTACCGTCCTGCGAGTTCTTCCCGATGGAGGCTGTGAAAACCAATGTCATCGGCACGGACAACACACTGGATGCAGCCATCGATGCAGGCGTGAAGTGCGTCATCTGCCTCTCGACCGACAAGGCTGCGTACCCCATCAACGCGATGGGCATCACCAAAGCCATCGAGGAGAAAGTAGCCATCGCCAAGAGTCGCTACAGCGGTGATACGAAGATCTGCTGTACCCGCTACGGCAATGTGATGTGCAGCCGCGGCAGTGTCATCCCGCTTTGGATCGACCAGATCCGCAAGGGCAACCCCATTACGCTGACCGAGCCGAAGATGACCCGTTTCATTATGAGCCTTGAAGAGGCTGTGGACCTTGTACTCTTCGCCTTCGAGAATGGCGAGAACGGCGACATCCTTGTCCAGAAGGCCCCGGCCTGCACCATCGGCACCCAAGCCGAGGCGGTCTGCGAGCTCTTTGGTGGTAAGAAAGAGGACATCAAGGTCATCGGTATCCGCCACGGCGAGAAGATGTA
>DFHL01000006.1:17711-18428 GCA_002371315.1 Bacteroidales bacterium UBA3724
GAAGATGTACGAGACGCTGCTCACTAAGGAGGAGGCGGCCAAGGCTGTGGATATGGGCAACTTCTACCGCGTGCCGGCCGACAACCGCGACCTGAACTACGACAAGTACTTCAAGGAAGGCGACGCCAAGCGTGCTACCATTGACGAGTTCAACAGCGATAACACCCGTCGTCTGAACCTCGAAGAGACGAAAGAGAAAATTGCCAGCCTGGAGTATATCCAGAATGAGCTCAATGGTATTCCCAATATTGTGAAGTAATGAAGATACTTGTTACAGGTGCGAAGGGCTTTGTGGGAAAAAACCTCTGCTGGACGCTGAAAAATATACGCGATGGCAAGGACAGGCGGTTCCCAGACCTGACCATAGAGGCTATCTATGAGTATGACTTGGAAAATACGCCGGAGCAGTTGGATGCTTGGTGCAAGGAGTGCGACTTTGTCTTCAACCTTGCTGGTGTCAACCGTCCGCAGAACCAGGAAGAGTTTATGGCTGGCAACTTTGGCTTTGCCTCCACATTGCTCGATACGCTGAAGAAGCACAGAAACCGCTGCTCGGTGATGCTCTCAAGCAGTCAACAGGCCAGTCTCACTGGCCGTTTCGGCAACAGCGAGTATGGACGCAGCAAGAAAGCAGGCGAAGACTTATTCTTGGATTACGGCAAAGAGACGGGAGCACGTATGTTGATTTACCGTTTCCCGAACCTCTTCGGCAAGTGG
>DFHL01000133.1:0-1261 GCA_002371315.1 Bacteroidales bacterium UBA3724
CAGAAATTCAGCGTCTGGCACATCGTGCTGGGCTACCTCATCTTCTTCGCCATCGTCGGCATCCACATCCGCCACGGATTCCAGTCGGCCTTCCAGACCTTCGGCCTGAACCACTACAAGTACAGCCGCCTCATCGAAATCCTCGGTGTCGTCTACACCTGGGTCGTCATCCTCGGCTTCGCCGTTGTGCCACTGGGCGTATTCTTCGGGCTCTAATCTAAAGCGGAAAACGGAAAACGGAAAACGGAAAGATAATTCGTATTGTCCTTTAACTTCCCTTAACTTCCTTTAATTTCCCTTAATTTCCCCTTTAACTTCCCATTTCAAATTAACACAATAACGCACTAACGCAATAATATTTTAGCACAATGTTAGATTCCAAAATACCTGCCGGTCCTCTCAGCGAAAAATGGACCAACTATAAAACCTCACAGAAACTCGTCAACCCCGCCAACAAGCGCAAGCTCGACATCATCGTCGTCGGCACCGGTCTGGCTGGGGCCTCGGCTGCCGCTTCGCTCGGCGCACTCGGCTTCAACGTCGACATATTCTGCATCCAGGACTCGCCGCGTCGCGCCCACTCGATTGCCGCACAGGGCGGCATCAACGCAGCCAAGAACTACCAGAACGACGGCGACAGCGTCGAACGCCTCTTCCGCGACACCATCAAGGGTGGCGACTACCGCGCACGCGAAGCCAATGTCTACCGCCTAGCCGAAGTCAGCGGCGACATCATCGACCAGTGCGTCGCACAGGGCGTTCCTTTTGCACGCGACTACGGCGGACTGCTCGACAACCGCTCGTTCGGCGGCGCGCAGGTCAGCCGAACCTTCTACGCCCGCGGACAGACCGGCCAGCAGCTCCTGCTCGGTGCCTACGGTGCTCTGAGCCGCGAAATCGAGCGCGGCACCGTCCGTCTCCACAACCGCTGCGAGATGGAAGAACTCGTCCTGATGAAAGACAAGGACGGCCGCGAACGCGCACGCGGCATCATCGTCCGCAACCTCGTCAGCGGCAAGCTGGAACGCTACGCCGCCCACGCCGTGGTCCTCGCCACCGGCGGCTACGGCAACGTCTACTTCCTCTCCACCAACGCAATGAACAGCAACGGCAGTGCCGCCTGGATCTGCCACCGCAAAGGCGCCTACTTCGCCAACCCCTGCTACGTGCAGATACACCCCACCTGCATCCCCGTCCACGGCGACTACCAGTCCAAGCTCACCCTGATGAGCGAAAGCCTGCGCAACGACGGCCGCATCTG
>DFHL01000133.1:1338-4627 GCA_002371315.1 Bacteroidales bacterium UBA3724
GGCCGCATCTGGGTGCCCAAAAAGAAAGAGGACGCCGAAGCCCTGCGCGCCGGCAAGCTCAAAGCCAACGACATAGCCGAAGAGGACCGCGACTACTACCTTGAGCGCCGCTATCCCGCCTTCGGCAACCTCGTGCCTCGCGACGTCGCCAGCCGCGCCGCCAAAGAGCGCTGCGATGCCGGCTACGGTGTCGGCTCGACAGGTCTGGCCGTCTTCCTCGACTTCAACGACGCCATCAAGCGACTGGGCAAAGAGGTCGTCGAGCAGAAATACGGCAACCTCTTCCAGATGTACCAGAAAATCACCGACGAGAATCCCTACGAGACACCGATGATGATCTACCCCGCCGTCCACTACACGATGGGTGGCCTCTGGGTCGACTACGAGCTGCAGACCACCATCCCCGGCCTCTTCGCTGCCGGCGAAGCCAACTTCAGCGACCACGGTGCCAACCGCCTCGGTGCCAGCGCCCTGATGCAGGGTCTGGCCGACGGATACTTCGTCCTGCCCTACACGCTGCAGAACTACCTCTCCGACCAGATCACCGTCGGACACATACCCACCGACACGCCCGAATTCGACGAGGCCGAACAGGCTGTACGCCAGCGCGAGCAGCGCCTGATGGACATCCACGGCACCAAGACCGTCGACCACTTCCACAAAGCCCTCGGACACATAATGTGGGAATACGTCGGTATGAGCCGCAACGAGGAAAGCCTCACCAAGGCACAGGCCCTTATCGACGAGCTCGAAAACGAGTTCTGGAAAGACGTCAAGGTGCCCGGCGACATCGAGACCTTCAACCCCGAGATGGAAAAAGCTCTCCGCCTGGCCGACTATTTCGAGCTGGCACACCTCATCGCCGCCGACGCCCTGCACCGCAAGGAGTCGTGCGGAGGCCACTTCCGCACCGAGAGCCAGACCGACGACGGCGAAACAAAGCGCGACGACGAGCACTTTATGTACGTCGCCGCCTGGCAGTACCAGGGCCACAACCAGCCCGAGACCCTCCACAAGGAAGAACTCAACTACGAGCACATCAAGATAGCAACACGAAACTATAAAAATTAGTGAATAGTGACCTGTGAATAGTGACACGAACTCGCTCGATTCACAATTCACAATTCACAATTCACACAAAAAACGAAATAAAATGAACTTCACACTTCATATATGGCGTCAGGAGAACGCCCAAGCCAAAGGCCGCTTCGAGACCTACAAGGTCAGCGACATATCTCCTGAGTGTTCGTTCCTCGAGATGCTCGACATCCTCAACGAACAACTGATCAACGACAACATAGCCCACCCCGTCTGCTTCGACAACGACTGTCGCGAAGGCATCTGCGGTATGTGCGGCCTCTACATCAACGGCCGTCCCCACGGCAACGACGACGGCATCACCACTTGCCAGCTGCATATGCGCAAGTTCAACGACGGCGACGAGATATGGATCGAACCCTGGCGCGCCAAAGCCTTCCCCATCATCCGTGACCTCGTCGTCGACCGCTCGGCTTTCGACAAGATTATCCAAGCCGGCGGCTACGTCAGCGTCACCACCGGCGGTGTGCCCGACGCCAACGCCATCCCCGTCCCCAAACGTTTCGCCGATATGGCTATGGATGCCGCCGAATGCATCGGCTGTGGAGCCTGCGTGGCCGCCTGCAAGAACGCCAGCGCAATGCTCTTCGTCGGCGCCAAGGTGGCCCATCTGGCAATGCTGCCGCAGGGACAGGTCGAAGCCCACGAGCGCGTCAAGAAGATGGTCTGCCGTATGGACGAACTCGGGTTCGGCAGCTGCACCAACACCTACGCCTGCGAAGCCGAATGCCCCAAGCAGATCAAGCGCCAGAACATCGCCCGCCTCAACCGCGAGTGGATCAAGCAGCTCTTCGCCGGAAACCACAAGTGAGTGAATAGTGATTTGTGAATAGTGAATAGTGACCTGTGACACGAACACGCACATATCACTATTCACAATTCACAAATCACAAATCACAATTCACTATTCACAATTCACAAATCACAAATCACCAAACCCTCTCATCCGATGCGCAAAACACTCTCATTATTAGTCATTTTAAGTATAGCGTTTTGCGCATCGGCGCAAACGAACAGCAAGTTCAGACGCAGCGCCCGACAGCAGCGAGCACTCGAACGAAGCATCCAGCGGCTCGAAACCGAACCTATCAAGGGCAGCATATGGGGCACAGTAGCGTACAGCACCGACGATGCCCCGTGGATACTGAACCACTACCTGACCATTCCCGAGCTTTACGCCTACGCCGACACCCACCATTGCGCGCAGGTGCGCGCCGTGGCCATCTGGAGCCTGATGTCGCGCAAGGCGCAAGGGGCCAAAGAGCTGTTTTTCCGCCACGTGACCGATGGCACTCCGATCGGAATAGCCGGAGGATTCTGCGTGATGAACAACTGGACCCTGGGCGACTTCCTTTTTGCCTATGCCAACGAAAACGGCCTCCTCGACGAGCGCGACAGGCTGAAAGTCGACAGCCTGCTGCTCGGCAGTCCCGACGCTGTGAATATGAAGCTGCGCTACGAACTGCTTGATTGGCTGATGCCTGGCGAAGAAGAACTGGCCACCCTGCGACGCGTGTCGCAGCAATGCGTCGACCCCGGCGGACTGCAGGTGCTGGCGCAGTACCACAAACCGCAGGACACCGCGCTGGTGCTCAAGGCTTTGGACACAATCTACAACGCCGTCTGGTCCAATCCCCGACCTGTCAGAAGCCGATATAATTCACATCACCCCTACCGCCGCATCGAGAACCAGATAGTCAACGTTGCTTACTCGTGGCAGAACCCAGCCTTCTATCGCCGCGCCGAGCAGATGTGCGACAGCCTAACAGCCAAAGGCTTAGCCCCGTCCGAGAACCTGCTGCGCTTCGCCTTCATACAAGACGCACAGCAGTTTCCAGCCCTTGTCGAACGCACACTTGCACGACTTGCATCCGACACCGCCAACGCCGACAGCCAACAGCACGACCGCATAGTCGCCAAAGCTGTGAAGCAGATTTCAAATTCGATGGAACTCAAAGAATTTTCCATCGACGGCATCGTGAGACAATCTTGCTGTTTCATAAGATACGATGCAGCGATGCAAGCAGCAGCAGAAGAAGCCACCAACGAAATCCTGAGTCGCTATTCATCTGGCGACAGGTAAATCACCACACCCTTCTAAACACCTGATTACCAGCACCCGCTCTGCCCGTTGTACAGTATATGTACAGTATATGAACAGTATTTGTACGCTTCGGAAGCGTACAAATAC
>DFHL01000126.1:0-756 GCA_002371315.1 Bacteroidales bacterium UBA3724
GCATTCAATTTCAACAATATGGAGCAGATGCAGGCCATCATCCAGGCCGCCGTCGAGACCAAGAGCCCCGTCATCCTGCAGGTCAGCAAGGGTGCGCGTGAGTATGCCAACCCGACCCTGCTGCGCTATATGGCCGAAGGCGCCGTGGCCTATGCCAAAGAGCTGGGCTGCCCGAATCCGCAGATCGTGCTGCACCTGGACCACGGCGACAGCTTCGAGACTTGCAAGAGCTGCATCGACAGCGGCTTCAGCAGCGTGATGTACGACGGCAGCGCCCTGCCCTATGAGGAGAACATCAAGATTTCGCGCCAGGTGGTCGAGTATGCCCACCAGTTCGACGTCACCGTCGAGTGCGAGCTCGGCGTGCTGGCCGGCGTCGAGGACGAGGTGGCCTCCGAGGTGAGCCACTACACCAAGCCCGAAGAGGTGATCGATTTCGCCACCCGCACCGGATGCGACAGCCTGGCTATCAGCATCGGAACCAGCCACGGCGCCTACAAGTTCAAACCCGAGCAGTGCAAGGTGGACCCGCAGACAGGCCGCCTTGTGCCCCCTCCGCTGGCTTTCGACGTGCTTGAGGCCATCGAGAAGAAACTGCCCGGCTTCCCCATCGTGCTGCACGGCTCGTCGAGCGTGCCGCAGGACGAGGTGGACACCATCAACGCCAACGGCGGCGCCCTGAAGGCCGCTGTGGGCATCCCCGAAGAGCAGCTGCGCAAGGCCGCCAAGAGCGCCGTGTGCAAGATCAACATCGAC
>DFHL01000126.1:822-12033 GCA_002371315.1 Bacteroidales bacterium UBA3724
CATCGACAGCGACAGCCGTCTGGCAATGACCGCCGCCATCCGCAAGCACCTGGCCGAGCATCCCGACCACTTCGACCCGCGCCAGTACCTGAAACCGGCCCGCGAGAGTATGAAGAAAATGTACATCCACAAGATTGTCAACGTGCTGGGTTCGAACGACAAACTTTAATCCGCCGAACCATACTATGCCCAAAGAAAAGCGCTCCCTGTGAGCGCTTTTTTTTCGATTTGGGGAAATTTTTTTCGCCTCCGTGTAAAAATCGGACAAAAAATGTTACACATTATTGTGTGAAGACAGGAATGCCCAGCGTGATGCACATACAAGTACTCATTATTCGTAAACCCATACAACCCTAAACCCTTGACCCACCAGGAAAAACAGAAGGCTTTTGTCGATATGATAAAACAGCACGAGCGGCTGATATTGAGGATTTGTGCCCTCTATACCGGCTGCTGCCGCTCGGAGCTGTGCGACCTCTACCAGGACGCCGTGTGCGCTATGTGGGAGTCGTTCGACAGCTTCAGGCACGACAGCAAGCCTTCGACCTGGATCTATTCCGTCACGCGCTACACGATGCTCAACATCGTCCGCAAGCGCCGCCTCGAGGTGCGGACGCTGCAGGAAGGCGACGACATCGTGGCCGACAGCGGCGACAGCGACCTGCTCGACGAGCTGCGCGACGCCGTGGCGCTGCTGCAGCCCGACGAGCGCGACGTGTTCGTTATGTGGATGGAGGGTTTCAAAATCGACGAAATAGCGCAGATTGCCAATCTCAACTACGGCACCGTGGCGACACGCATCACACGCATCAAAACGAAACTGAAGGATTATCTGAAAAGTCAACAAGGAGGAAAGCTATGAGCAACAAGGATCGGAACAGAAGCATCGACAATGAACTACAAGACCTCTACAGCCGTTTCAGCAACGAAATGGACAAGGTCGTGCTGCCGTCGGCCGACGAACTGATGCAGTTGCTCGACGAGCACGACCGGGGCGACCGCCACGCCGCTCCCTTCGTGCCGCTGACGCCGCGGCGCCGCTGGTGGCGCTATGCGGCCGCTGCGGTGCTTTTGGTGGGGCTTGCCACGGCTGGCTGGCTGGGCCTTGGCGGCGAGCCCTCGCCGCAGATGGCCCGCAAGGGGCAGCCGTCGCAGGGCGGTGGGGATGCCGCGCCGGCTTCAGCGGGTGTCCGTGCCGCGGCCGACAGCGCTGCCGCTGTGCTGCCCGGCGTGGCCGCCGACGAGGCCGACGGACGGACGCAGATGGCTTGGAACAAGGCCGACGGGCGCGATGCCGTCAGGACCGGCGAGGCGCTGCTGGATGCGCCTGTGCCGGATTGGCAGGAGACTTACGCGCAGGCTGGCGACAGCACGGACGATGCCGGCGACGCTGGGCTGCGGCCCTTGCCGGATGCCGAGGGCAGCGGGCTGGCTGAAGGGCCGACTGTGCCTGCGGGCGAGGGCGACCAGAGGGCCGTGCAGCCGTCGCAGACCAACGACGGCACCTATGATGCCGAAAACCATACGATTGGCCATTCGCGCAACCTTGATGCGAGAAAAGACCTGCTCCGAAGCGGCAATGTGCTGCTGGACAACGATATGGTGCTGACCGTCAGTGCCGGTGCGTCAATTATGGTTGCCGAGCCCGATTTCTGGTGGGGCAACCACAGTATGAACCCGTCGAGGCTGACGCCGACAGGCTTCGAGTCGAAACCGATGCCGTTTGTGGGCGGCCGGCTGTCGAAAACGGTCTTTCTGAACGACGAGTTCGCGCTGCAGCCCTATGTCGGCGTGATGCTGAACGCTCTGCACTGGCGCGCCGAATTGGACAGCGGGATGACATATGCGGTGGAGTACAGGCGCGTGCGGCTCGGGGTCGAATTGGGCCTCGGCGCCGAATGGCTGTTCAGGCCGCGTCTGGGCCTGACGGCCAACGCGGGCATAGGGGTGTCGGGCCGCACGGGCCAGCGCTTCAGGGGCGAATGCTATCTGCCTGACGGACAGCTGGTGCCGGATGATGAAAACAGCTGGTCGGCCTTCGGCAGCGACGGCATCGTGTCGCAGCATTTCTTCTGGTCGCTCGAGGCCGGAGTGCGCTATTATGTGGGCCGTTACAGGTTCCTGGAACTGGGGATGGCGTTCCGTGGCAGCTCGCTCGACTATTTCAGCGACAAACTGTCGTTGCCCTACGACATTTTTGCCCGCTCCTACAAGGAAAAGTCGTTCGGCCTGATGCTCCGCTATGGGTTGGAATTCTGACAGTTGCTTTGCTTGACGATGAGCCGTCGCCGGGTGCTTTGCCGGAGTGGGGCATAGTGCACGGCCTTCTTTTTTTATATTTTTTCCATATAAAGGCGTTTTGTTTCAGAAAAATATGTAAATTTGCAGTCTCTTTCGAAAGAAAGAAATATGCATAATTTGTTGAACATAAGAAAAATAAACTATAAATGAAGAAACTTGCAGTGGTCGCTTTCGGCGGTAACGCCCTGCTTCGCAGCGGCCAGAAAGGTACTTACAAGGAACAACTCGAGAACGTGGAGCAGACTTGCGAAAGCCTGTGCAACCTGCTGAAACGCAACTATAATGTGGTTATCGGCCACGGCAACGGCCCCCAGGTGGGCAACGTGATGCTGCAGCACGAGGCCGGCCGCGCCAAGGGCATCGAGGCTATGCCGATGGACTTCTGTGTGGCCGAAACGCAGGGCTCGATTGCCTATATGATCGAGATGGGCTTGCGCAACGTGATGGCCCGCAACGACATACAGCGAAATGTGGTGACGCTGGTCACTCAGGTGGCTGTCAACAAGCTGGACCCGATGTTCCAGAATCCCACCAAGCCCGTCGGACCCTACTACACCAAGGAGCAGGCCGAACAGTTTGCCGCCGAGACGGGTGCAAAATACAAGGAAGACCCCAAGGGCAACGGCTGGCGCAAGGTCGTGGCTTCGCCCAAGCCGGTGCGTATCAATAATATAAAGATTGTCGAGCAGCTGGCTAAGGCTGGCAACATCGTCGTCACCGTTGGCGGCGGCGGCATCCCCGTTGTCGAGGAAAGCGACCGCGTGACCGGCGTTGAGGCTGTTATCGACAAGGACCTGGCCAGCGCCCTCTGCGCCATCGAAATCGGAGCCGACGAGTTCTACATCCTCACCGACGTGCCCAAGGTCTACATCAACTTCCGCAAGGAGAACGAGCAGGCTCTCGACACCATCACCATCGCCCAGGCCAAGAAGTACCTGGAAGAGGGCCAGTTTGCCGAAGGCTCGATGGCTCCTAAGGTTCGCGCTGCCATTATGTTCGTCGAACACGGTGGCAAGGAGTGCATCATTACCGAGGCAGGCCAGCTGAACAATCCCCATTGCGGCACCCGCATCGTTAAGTAATAAACCGCTTAAACCAAGACCTTGACGTCTGTTCAACAACATTATCTGATATGGAATCTCAGCAATCTCCGATAGACAAGATATCAAACTCGCCGCAGTTCAAGTCTTTTATGAATAAGTTGGCGACTTTGGGTATACTGTTGACTGTCGCCGGGTCGGTTATGAAACTCTCCGGCGTTCAAACAGGCGTGACGTTGCTTATCGCAGGGGCAGGGATCCTCTCAATAGTGTCAATCTTTTTGGGCCGTATATTTCCTTGTCCGTTTCACGTAGGAGAGGCGTTGTGGAAGTTTTCGATGACGCTAACCGGCTACGCTTCGGCGGTGGTTATTATGGGCCTTTTGTTTGTTGTTATGCACTGGCCGGGAGGTAGCAGGATGCTGATGATTGGTGTCGGCACTCTTGTGATATGCGCCATATCTTGGCTGTTCTTTTTGCGCTATTACAGAAAAAACCGTGACATCAAAGTGTTTGAAGAACAAGATGAGAGAAGTGATAACAATTAACAAAAACCGATAGAGTATTATAATACGAAATTCATAATTTAAAATTAAATAAAAATGGCTTACAATTTAAGAAACCGCAATTTTCTGAAGATCTTAGACTTCAGCCCGAAAGAACTCAACTATCTGCTCGACCTGGCTCGCGACCTGAAACGCGCCAAATATGCAGGCACCGAGCAGCCTCACCTGAAAGGCAAGAACATTGCCCTGATTTTCGAAAAGACTTCGACCCGCACCCGTTGCGCTTTCGAGGTTGGTGCTAAGGACCAGGGTGCTCACGTCACCTATCTCGGCCCCACCGGTAGCCAGATCGGCATCAAGGAGAGTATGAAGGACACCGCCCGCGTGCTGGGTCGTATGTTCGACGGTATCGAATACCGTGGTTTTGACCAGGCTACCGTCGAGGAACTGGCTCAATATGCCGGTGTTCCCGTTTGGAACGGTCTTACCGCCGAGGCTCACCCCACTCAGATCCTGGCCGACTTCCTCACCATCCAGGAGCATACCGACAAGCCCCTCAACCAGGTGAAGTTCGCCTACATCGGCGATGCCCGCTACAATATGGGCAACAGCCTGATGGTCGGCGGCGTTAAGATGGGTATGGATATCCGCATCATCGCCCCCAAGAAACTGCAGCCTTCGAAAGACCTCGTCAAGAAGTGCCAGGAAATCGCCAAGGAAACCGGCGCCAAGCTTACCGTCACCGACGATGTGGCTAAGGGTGTCAAGGACCTCGATTTCATCTACACCGACATCTGGGTGTCGATGGGCGAACCCGACAGCGTGTGGAAAGAACGCATCGATATGCTGATGCCTTATCAGGTTAATGCTGAGCTGATGAAGAAGACTGGCAACCCCAAGTGCAAATTTATGCACTGCCTGCCCGCCTACCACAACCTGGAGACCAAGGCTGGCCGCGATGTTCACGAGAAGTTCGGTCTGAACGGCATCGAGGTCACCGAGGATGTCTTCGAGAGCGAGAACAGCATCGTCTTCGACGAGGCCGAGAACCGTATGCACACCATCAAGGCTGTTATGGTTGCCACTCTGGGCGACTGATTCAGTTGAAGATTAATAGCTGAAAATTGAAAATCAGGCTGACGCATCTGCGTTTCCTGGTTTTCAATTTTCATTTTGTAATAAACAAAAACTTTTAACTACCTTAAACTCTATGAACTGGTTTGTCAATCTGTTGACTAACGGAGGCGTCGGCACCACCGTCCTAATGCTATCTGTATCTATTTTCGCCGGACTGCTGCTCGGCAAATTCAAAATCAAAGGCATCTCGCTGGGCATCACCTGGGTGCTCTTTGTGGGCATCATCCTCAGTGCGCTGGGAATCAGCTGCAACCACGATATGCTGCACATCATCAAGGAGTTCGGACTGATACTCTTCGTCGCAGCCGTTGGACTGCAGGTGGGACCTGGCTTCTTCAAGTCGTTCAAAAAGGGCGGCTTGGCTATGAACCTTATGGCTCTGGTCAACGTGGCTCTCGGCGTGGTCATAACCATCGTTATCGCCAATTTGGCAGGTGAAGAACTGACCGATATGGCTGGCGTCTACACTGGTGCCATCACCAACACTCCGGGCCTCTCGGCTGCGCAACAGACTGTGCGCGACCTTGGTATGGACGCTGCCGCTGACCGTCTGGCCAATGGCTACGCTGTGGCCTACCCGTTGGCAGTAGTGGGTATGATTCTGACTTGCATCGTCTTGCGTCCGCTGTGCCGCATCGACCTGCAGAAGGAACCTACGGTAGCCGAAGACCTTGAACCGAACCGCCAAAAGCAGGACACGCCTGTCTCGCAGCGCCACAAAGTCAACCTGATACCGATTTTTGTCATCATCGCCATTGGCATCATACTTGGCTCTATTCCAATCCCGGTGGGTATGTCGGCACCCGTCAAGCTGGGTCTTGCCGGCGGTCCGCTCGTGGCTGCACTCGTTGGCAGCTGGCTGGGCGTGAAGAAGGGCTGGTTTACGACTGAATTCACTGAAAGCCACGGTGTATGGATGCTCCGCGAAGTTGGCATCGCGCTCTTCCTGGCCGGTGTCGGCCTCGGTGCCGGTTCCAGCTTCATCAGCACCATTCAGGCTGGCGGATATATGTGGATCCTCTACGGTTTCATCATCACCGTCGTCCCGCCGCTGCTGGTGGCTCTGTTCGGCCGCTTGGTGTTGAAAATCAACTACTACACCCTTATGGGCTTTATCGGCGGTGCGCATACCGATCCCCCGACGCTGGCCTTTGCCAACAACATCGCCCCCGAAGGCTGCAAACTGCCCAACACGGGCTATGCCACGGTCTATCCGCTGACGATGTTCCTGCGCATCTTCACTGCGCAACTGCTTGTCTTACTTGCCGTATGAAAATGAACGTTAAGTGGAAAGCGGAAAGCGGAGAGCGGAGAGCGGAGAGCGGAGAACGGAGAACGGAAAGCAGGCTGACGCGTTCGTGTCACTGGTCACTGTTCACTGGTCACTATTCACATTTCACCATTCTTTTACTGGTTTTTTTGCCGCTGATGTCGATGGCCCAAAGCGGGGCCGTCGACACCAGTGCGGCAAAAAATTCAGTGCAAAAGCCTATCAAACTCTACGGCTTCGTCCGCAACTATTTCAACTACGACAGCCGTAAGACGGTGACCGTCTGTGGCGGCGAATACCTGATGATTCCGTCCGACGAGGACTGGGCCAACAGCGGCACCGCCCCTGTTCCCAGCGTCGGCTTGCCGGAAGGGTGGAAGGCTGATTATGACCGCAATGCCGTTCCGCAGGCCCACTTCCTTGCCCTCAGCAGCCGCTTTGGCATCGACGCTACGGGTCCAGAGCTGTTCGGCGCCAAGTCGTCGGCCAAGCTGGAGGGCGATTTCGCCGGTTTCGGCACCACCAACACCGTCTTCCGTCTGCGTCTGGCCTACGCCAAATTGACGTGGCACAGGGAGTATGAGCGCAGCCTCGGCAATGCTCTGACGGTCAGTTCCGAACTGCTTGTCGGTCAGGACTGGCATCCGCTCAGCGGCAACATTATGCCCGACGTGCTGGGTATGGCCGCCGGCGCCCCGTTCCGTCCCCACAGCCGCACACCACAGGTGCGCTGGATGTTCTATCCAACTGAGCGTTGGGGCTTTACCGTCGCCGCGCTCTATCAGTTCCAGTACACTTCGCCGGGTCCCGACGGCGAGAACGCCAAGTATGCCAACCAGTCGATAGTGCCCGAGCTGTTCTTTGGGCTCAACTACCGCGACGGCAAGTTCTATTCGCAGCTGGGTGTCGACTACAGCCGCCTGACAATCTACGACGAAAGCACTTTTACGGTCTCTTCGCTTGCTACATCCTTCAATATCAGAGCTAAGCACCACTGCAATTCACTGTCGCCGACCTTCTATTTCCAGTACTCGGGCCGCAAGCTGACCACCAAGTTCCGCACCACGCTGGCGCAGAACCTGGCGCACCTCAATATGCTGAGCGGCTATGCGTTGGCTGTTTCTGACGAGTTTCCCAACGGCGTCTACCGTCCGCTGACGTCGTCGGTGACATATTTCAACATCGCATACGGAAAAACCTGGCGCACAAATCTTTTCCTTGGCTACCAGAAGAACCTGGGCCTGCCGGAAGGATACACGAGGGTGGTGGACCCCGCCGACACATATAATTATATGTATATGAAGAAGGGCATTGCCAACATCAACTCAATATATCGCATCGCGCCTTCAATAAGCTATAACACAAAGGCTTTCAACATCGGCCTCGAATATGAGTGGACCGCCGTCGCTTACGGCGACCTTCAGGTCGACGGCACCGTCGCCGACAACGACAACCTGCGCCAAGTGTCCAACCACCGCATCTGCGCTATGGTGAAATACATTTTTTAACGGAGAACGGAGAACGGAGAACGGAAAACTGAAAACGGAGAACTGGCTGCCGCATTATGGCTTTCAGTTCTCCGTTCTCACATCTCCGTTCTCCGTTCTCCGTTCAGATCATCTCGACGCTTCGCTTGATGAACTGCGTCAGGGCTTCGCCTTTCAGCAGGCCGTTGCTCAGCAGGGCCAGGTCGGTCAACTGGTGCACCAGCTGCTTCTGCTTGTCGGCATCCTGCTCGTTCAGCACCTGACTGATCAGCGGGTGGTTGATGTTGACAACCAGGTTGTAGCTGTCGGGCATCTCGCCGTAGAAGCCCATACCGCCGCCGCTGGTCTGGCTCATCTCCTTGTAGCGGCGCATAAACTCGTTCTGCGTGATGACCATCGGCTGGTCGTCGCTCTCCATACTTTCGAGCTGCACCGTGAAGCGGGCCTTGTCCACCTCGTTCTCGATGATGGGGCGCAGCTTGTCCTGCTCCTCCTTGGTCAGTTTCTCGGGAATGGCGTCGTCGTGGGCAATCAGCTTCTCGACCGTGTCGGCATCGACGCGGACAAAACGGGTCTTCTCAATCTTCTGCTCCAACAGGTTGATATAGTGCGAGTTGAGGACGCTGTCCATCAGCAGCACATCGTAGCCCTTCTCCTTGGCCTTGGCGATGTAGGCGTGCTGCTCGTCGACGTCGGTGGCGTACAGATAGATGACATTCTTGTCCTTGTCGGTCTGCAGAGCCTTGATTTTGTCGCGATAGTCGTCCAGCTTGAAGTACTGGCCTTCAGTGTTTTTCAGCAGGGCGAACTTCATAGCGCGCTCGCAGAACTTCTCCTCGGTCAGCATACCGTACTCGACGAAAATCTTGATGTCGTCCCACTTCTCCTCAAGTTGGGAATTGAAAGTTTGAGACTTGTCAGCCTCGCTTTCCGCTTTCTGCTTTTCGCTTTTCGCTTTCGACATCTCCTCCAGCTTGTCGGCCACCTTCTTGCTGATGTGCTGGGCTATCTTCTTCACGTTGCTGTCGCTCTGCAAGTAGCTGCGGCTCACGTTCAGCGGTATGTCGGGGCTGTCGAGCACGCCGTGCAGCAGCATCAGGTATTCGGGCACCACGCCCTCAACGCTGTCGGTCACAAACACCTGATTGCAATACAGTTGTATCTTGTTGCGGTTGGGGTCGATGGTCTTGCGCACCTTCGGGAAATAGAGTATGCCCGTCAGGTTGAAGGGGTAGTCGACATTCAGATGTATCTGGAACAGAGGGTCTTCGAAGTTCATCGGATACAACTCGTGGTAGAACTTCTTGTAGTCCTCGTCGGTCAGCGTCGACGGGGCCTTCTTCCACGCCGGGTCGGTGTCGTTGACGATGCGCGGCACCTTCTTTTCGACGCGTTTCGGACGCTTGGTCTTGTTCTCGCCTTCGCCAACTTCCTCAAACTCAGTCTCGCTGTCCACCCATTGGCTCTCCTCGCCAAAGCGGATGGGCACCGGCATAAAGCGGCAGTATTTCTTCAGCAGCTGCAGAATCTGCTGTTCCTCAAGGAATTCCTTGCAGTCGTCGGCAATGTGCAGAATGATGTCCGTGCCGCGCTCCTTGCGCTTGCCTTCCTTCATCTCGAACGACGGGCTGCCGTCGCAGCTCCAGTGCATTGCCGGCGCGTCCTTCCAGCTTTTGGTCTCGATTTCAACCTTGTCGGCCACCATAAACGCCGAATAGAAACCCAGTCCGAAATGGCCTATCAGGTTCTCCTGCACGTCTTTATACTTGTCCAGGAAGTCGTTGGCGCCGCTGAAGGCTATCTGGTTGATGTACTTGTCTATCTCCTCCTCGGTCATACCGATGCCGCGGTCGCTGATTATCAGCTTCTTCTTGTCGATTTTCACCTCGATTGTCAGGTCGCCCAGCTCGCCCTTGAACTCGCCGCGCGACGACAAGGCTTTCAACTTCTGCGTGGCGTCTACGGCGTTGGAAATCAGCTCGCGCAGAAAAATCTCGTGGTCCGAATAGAGGAACTTCTTGATGACCGGGAAGATGTTCTCGGTCTGAACATTCAAATTACCTTGCATATATTATTTCTTTTTTTACGTTTTTCCGAATCTGTAATCGATGCATCCTTTGCCTCATCAATAACCTGTCCAAAATGCCCGGAACTGACATTTTGTCAGTTTTTGTCACCCGAATGCCATTTTGACACGACATTTGGCGCAGATGGCTGAAATACAACCTTTTGTCGCCTTTTTTAAAAAGTTTGCATTTTCGCCGGAAAGGCCCAAAAATCGCCCTCCGAAAAAGGCTGATTCCCAGCACCATCTTCTTATCAAATTCTACCCAAACTCTTACCATATTCTTATCAAATTCTACGCCAGTAGAACTTGGTAGGTATTTGTACGGTTTTTGGCAAAAGTCTGCCATTTTGTCAGTCCCTCGTTCCTGTGCAAAAAGCGGGACCGGCGGGGGCGAGCGGTGCCGGCCGGACGCAATAAAAGGACGTTTTGCGCGTTAAGGGGGGTGAAAACGTTTCGAGAAATGATACGCTATATTGCCGACGAGGAGCACTACAACGAGGTGCTGGCGCTTTGCGCTGGCGTGAAGCACGACCTGTGGATTGGCACGGCCGACCTGAAGGACCTTTATGTCGCCTTTGGCGGACGGCCGGGGCGGGGTGGCAGCGGCCTGGGCTCGAGGGCCGACAGCGCGTGGCCGTTCCTTTCGGTCATCGACGGCTTGCTGCGCCGCGGCGTTGAGGTGCGCCTGCTGCACGCCAAGGAGCCGGGCGAGAATTTCCGCGAGGATTTCGACCGCTACAAGCGTCTGTGGGGCGACTCGGCATCGTCGCCCGACGCTGAGGGTCTGACCAATACGCTGCAGCGCCGCCTCTGTCCGCGTGTGCATTTCAAGATTTTGGTTTTCGACTGCTCGCTGGCCTACATCGGCTCGGCCAACCTGACCGGTGCCGGGATGGGGATGAAGGGCGCGACGACGCGCAACTTCGAGGCCGGTATCCTCACCGACGAGCCCGCCCTGGTCGATGCCGCCGCCGACCACCTCGACAGCGTCTGGCAGGGCCATCGCTGTAAGAACTGCAAACGGAAGGATTTTTGCGGGGATAGAATTGGATAAAAACATTTTACAAAACAGATAAGACATGAAAGGAGAAAGATTTCTTTATTGTTATAAGATGACTCATGATACTGGATTTGCCCCAAATCCATATCAGGGTGTATTGACTTTGGCTACATGCAAACCCACAATTCGAAGGTGTGCAGAAATAGGTTATTGGATTTCTGGATGGACTTCTAATAAGGTTCAAGGGAAAAAACAGAAGTACACTTTTAGTGATTATGGTCAAAAACTAATCTATCTGGCTAAAGTAAGTGATAAAATGCTCATTAAGGATTATTGGGAAAAATATCCAGAGAAGCGACCATCGCCCAATGATTGGGTTAACGATTTTGGTGATAACATTTA
>DFHL01000043.1 GCA_002371315.1 Bacteroidales bacterium UBA3724
ACCACTGGCGTTGACGTCCAGACCGCCTGCGACAGCTACACCTGGCACGGTACCACCTACACTGCCTCAACCAACGCGCCTACCTACACGACCACCAACGCCGCCGGTTGTGACAGCACTGTCACTCTTAACCTGACTATCAATACCAGCACCACTGGCGTTGACGTCCAGACCGCCTGCGATGAGTTCACCTGGATTAACAATGTGACCTATACCGCTTCTAATGATACGGCAACATACGTCCTTACCAATGCCGCCGGCTGCGACAGCACCGTCACACTCAATCTGACGGTTAACTACTCGAGCTACAGTTATGACACCGTCCTGACGAGCGGCTCCTTCACTTGGATAGATGGAAACACCTATACCGTGGGCGATACCACCGTCACATTCGTCACCACCAATGTCGCAGGATGCGACAGCATAATGTCGATCCACATCGTCATTGTCGACGACAAGCCGGTACCGCAGATCGTGTCCTATGACAACCTCGAGATGAGGGTTATCCACAACTACGATACTATCTATGTTGACTACGATGCTTACCAGTGGTATCGCAATGGCGAGCCTATCGAGGGAGCTACCGAGGATTACTTCAAGAACGAGGACGAGTCGCCGCTCGATGGCTGCTACTATGTTATGGTTCCCATCGACGCTGAAGGTACGAACTGGGTAATGTCCAATGTCCTTTGCTTCAATAATGAGGGCATCGACGAAGTTGAGCAAAACGAAGTGTCGCTCACCGTATCCCCCAATCCCGTGCGCCGCGGTCATACGCTCCGAATCGAGACTTCGCTCAAGGAAGAGCAGCTCTATGGCGCCAAACTTGAGGTCTACGACATCCTTGGCGTCAAGATGTACGAACAGACAATGGCTCAGCCCGTCCATCTGCTGAATGCCGACTTCCCCAGTGGCTCGTACGTTGTACGTGTCCGCACGGAGAAAGGTATAGTGTCTGTCAAGAGATTCGTGGTTAAATAACAGACTCGAAACATCCCTTCATTGGGAACTCTATCTCCAGTCCCTGCTGCCGAAACGACAGCAGGGACTTTTGTTTGTCGCATAATGCTTGCAACAGGGCGGCACAATTATTCGGGCAGTTTTGCCTTAAATCAATTATTTTGTGTAGCTTTGCAAAATCCCAACAGATAATCTTGTTCGGCTTTTCTATTGATGGACAATGAAATACGGATTATTGTCGTAGGATGTGAATCTGCTTAATAAAGTAAATGAAATATGAAACAGTTTTTTGAAAATACAAGACCGGGTGGACAACTGTTGGCGTTGATGCTGATTTTTGTCCTATTGTTTATATTTGCCAACGGCGCTCTTGTCATTCCCTTTTTGGTATCGAAAACGTTGCCCGATATGCTGTTAATGCAGGCGGTTGCGCAGCTGTTGATGTTTGGCGGCACGGCAGTTGTTTTTGCCTGGATGTTCTATGGACGCCCGTTGCATTATTTGCGTATGGGAGGTTGCGACAGGCTGCCGGTCAAAGTATTTGTCTCGTTCATTATCCTTCTGCTCCTGTTGCCGCTGTCGGACTGGCTCACGCGGCTCAACGACGCAATGCACCTGCCGCAGTCGATGTCGGCCTTGGAGACAATGTTGCGCGAAATGGGTGAGAGGTCGCAAGCTATGGTTGAGGCTTTCCTGATGCGCGAAGGCATCGGTGCCCTGGTCGCCAATCTGCTTGTCCTGGCACTTGTGCCAGCGATTTGCGAGGAACTGCTGTTTCGCGGAGCTCTGCAGCAGCTGATGGTGCGCTGCCTTGGTGGTCGCCACCATTGGGCCATCATTATAACGGCGGCGGTCTTCTCGTTGTTCCACTTTGAGTTGTTCGCTTTCCTGCCGCGTTTTATGCTTGGCATCGCGCTGGGCTATCTGTTCCACTATGGCGGTTCGCTGTGGGTCAACGCCACGGCCCACTTTGCCAACAACGCCATTGTCGTTATTCTGTATTATCTTGCGCAGAAAGGCTTGGTCGATATCGAGACGGCCGAAAGCATCAACGCGCCGTGGTATCTGGCCGTGGCAGGCCTGGCAGTCGCAGCGGTCCTGTTTTGGCTGACGTTTTTAAGGTCGAAATCTGCAAAAACCGAGACAGCCGAATAGGCAAAACCGATCCGTATGGCCGTATGCAGGCATCGGAGGGGCGGAAAATCTTTTTGATGCAATATGCTGTATGATAAACAATTGTGGAATATTGTGACAACAGGTGACTATATTTTTTTCAAAAAATCATTGTGTATCAAAAAAAAATAGTAATTTTGCAATCTGTATTCTTGAAACGAAAAGATAAAAATATTTATAGATATGACTAAGGCAGAAGTAGTTAATGAAATTGCCCAGAAAACGGGCATCGAAAAAATCGCCATTATGACCATCGTCGAAGAACTTATGACGGTCATTAAAGGTTCCCTTACCGAAGGTGAGAATGTTTATCTGCGTGGCTTCGGCAGCTTCATCGTCCGCAAGAGAGCAGAAAAGACGGGTCGCAACATCTCGAAGAACACCACCGTCATCATCCCCGCTCACAATATCCCGGCTTTCAAGCCCGCCAAGAGCTTTATGGCTGATGTCAAAAACAGTACGAAATAACTTTAAAAATTAAATAATTATGCCAAACGGTAAAAAACACAAGAGACATAAAATGTCAACGCACAAGCGTAAAAAACGCCTGCGCAAGAACAGACATAAGAAGAAATAAGCCTGCATAAGGTATTTCTTCTTACGACATCTAACTAAACCAAAAAACAAATTACACAGCATCTTTCGATGTTGTTGTAATTTGTTTTTTTGTTACTCAAACAACTGATTCACCACGAGAGACACTAAATTGAATGGAAAAAGAACTGATAATATCGGCTTCCGCTGACGAGGTGCAAGTGGCACTGCTTGAGGACAAGCAGTTGGTGGAGCTGCACAAAGAAAAGAACAACAGCCATTTCGCCGTTGGCGACATAGTGCTGGGCAAGGTCCGCAAGATTATGCCGGGACTGAATGCCGCCTTTGTCGACCTCAACGACGAGAAGGATGGGTTTCTCCACTACATCGACCTTGGGCCGACCTACAACTCGTTCGAAAAATACCTGCGTCTGGCAATGAATGGCGACGCAAGTGTCAAGACGCTGAAAAACTTCACTATCGAACCGGTCTTCGGCAAGACCGGCAACCTTTCAAACACGCTGAAAGTGGGGCAGTACCTGCTCGCCAAAATCGACAAGGAGCCAATCTCGACCAAGGGTCCGAAGCTTTCGGGCGATGTGTCGTTTGCGGGCCGCTACCTGGTGCTGGTGCCCTTCTCGAACAAGATATCCATATCCCAGAAAATCAAAGGCAGCGAAGAGCGCAACCGTCTGCGCCGCCTGATTCAAAGCATCCGTCCCGAGAACTTTGGCCTCATAGTGCGAACCGTCGCCGAGGGCAAGTCGGTGGCCGACCTCGACGCCGACCTGCGGTCGCTGATGGACAAGTGGGAGCAGATGACCACCAAGCTGCGGAAAGTCACAGGCCCACAAGTGATTGAGTCCGAACTCGGTGTCGCCTCGGTGCTGCTGCGCGACGTGCTCAACGACGACTTCAACACCATCTATTGCGACAATGAGGCTATGTGCAACGAGATGCGCGATTACCTGCGCACCATTGCCCCCGACAAGGTCGACATCGTCAAGCACTACAAGATGAGCACGCCCATCTTCGAACAATTCGGCGTGCAGCGCGACATACGCCGCGCCTTTGGCAAGATAGTGACCATACGCTCAGGTATTTACCTCTATATCGAACACACCGAGGCTATGCACGTCATCGACGTCAACAGCGGCAACCACATCAAGGCCGGCACGGGCCAGGAGGATACTGCCCTGCAGGTAAACATCGAATCGGCCAAGGAGATAGCGCGTCAGCTGCGCCTGCGCGATATGGGCGGCATTGTGATCGTCGATTTCGTCGATATGCAGAAGGCCGAACATCGCAAGGAACTGTTCGACGTGATGACGGCCGAAATGAAGAAAGACAAGGCCCGCCATACAATCCTGCCGCTCAGCAAGTTCGGCCTGATGCAGATAACGCGCCACCGCGTGCGGCCGGCCATTGAGGTCGACGTGCAGGAAAAATGCCCCTTCTGCGAAGGCACCGGCACCATCAAGTCGAGCCTGACAGTGGTCGACGACATCGAGTCGAACCTGCGCTACCTCGGAATGTCGCAGCACGAGAGCAAGCTGACCATCTTGGCGCACCCCTACATACAGGCCTACCTGACGCAGGGCTTCTTCAAGTCGATACGCCGCCAGTGGCAGCGTAAATACCATATCAGGCTGAGCATCAAACCGATGGAAAGCCTCAGTCTGCTGGAATACAAGTTCCTTAACAGCAGCGACGAGGAAATATCGCTGTAGGCAACCCAACGGTCCTGAAAGAAAAAAAGGCGTCCCGACACAATAAAGGACGCCTTTTTGCGTATTTGTGACATCTTATGAAACGATTGCCCGTCATCATAGCCGCACTTCTCCTGCTGATGCCTGCGATGCTGAAAGCGCAGGCCGGCATTGACGTTTCCCGTTTTCAGGACAGCATCAACTGGAAGCGTGTGGCGAAACACTCGAAGGTCGAGTTTGCCTACATCAAGGCCACCGAGGGCGCCAGCATCACCGACCCGATGTACAAATACAACGTCAAGAAGGCCCGCGAAGCCGGCCTGCTGGTGGGCAGCTATCACGTCTACAGCAGCCGGACGACTGCCTATCAGCAGTTTGCCAATTTCAAGAAGGCCCTCGGCAAGACCAAGCAGGACCTTGTGCCGGTGCTCGACATCGAGGCCACGCACTGCCACAAACTCTATATGAAGCGCGTCGACAAACTGCTGGAACTGATGGAGAAAGAATACGGCGCCAAGCCGATGATCTATACCAGCGAGAAACTGTACAAGACGCACTTCAACATCAAGAAATACAAGAAGTACCATTTCTTCATCGCCAACTACAAGCGCGAGCCTGCCGTGGCCTACACCCTGTGGCAGTACACGCAGCACGGCAAGCTGAAAGGCATAGCCGGCTTTGTCGACCTGTCGAAATTCAACAGGAAGTACACTGTCGAGAACATCAAAATCAAGAAGAAAGCCGTCGAAGCCGAACCCGCCGAAAAGCCGTCGCAAACCAATCAGCCCGCCAAGGCTGCGACGGCGCAGGGGCAGGCCGACGCCAAACCCGCTGCCAAGCCGGTATCCAAACCCGCCGCCACGCCGGCCGCCAAATAGCCGCAGCCCTGCATATTCTGTTTGTCCGCTGGCGCCGCCACCATCGTCCACATTTTCATAGATTTGCCTGCAGCCCGCATCCTCTTCCTGACAACGCGCGCCGCCGTCATCGTCCACATTTTCATAGAATTGCCTGTAGCTTGCATCCCCGTCGCCTGTAACAAGGATTTGCCCGCGACTTGCACCTCCCGTCGCCAGTATCCATAATTTGAAGGCCGTTCTTAACCCCGCCGCCGGCCGCAGCCAAAAACAGTATCCGCGTCGGGTTCTTTCCACACCCTTTTTGGCTCGCCGCAAGGAGCCCCAGAAGCGGCTCCAGAATGCCGTTTTTCCTTTTAACATTTAACATAAAAACTGTTAAATTTAACATAATTTTTGCTCTTTCTTAAAACGCTGGTTTCCAGGCACCAAATACCTACCAAAGTTCACCCAAACTCCTACCAAACTCTTACCAAATTTTAAGTTAATGGGCTTTGAGTGGTGTATGGTCAATTTAACATACTTTTTTAGCCCTGTACGGGTGGCTGCCGCGAGGGTGAAAAGGCCGCGGGCGTGGGGTAGGAGAGTGGTGGGTTTGTGCAAAGTGTGGCCGCGAAAGGGAATGCAGAGAATTGGCGTTCGGGATGTGCTGTAAATCAGGCTATTCGGTGTTTGTGTAGATAATAATATAGAATTTTGTTTAAAAAGAGTCTTCTGTTTCGCAAAAAATCATTAACTTTGCACGTTGTTTCCTACGCTTCAGCCACCTGCCAAAATGGTGGCGCGGGCGTATGCAACAAGTTGAAAATAAAAAATATACTGATATAAAATTGATTTATGCAAAAAAGTAAAATTGGTCTCGATTTTGAAAAAGTGGAGCACGCGAGAAGTGTGGCCCGCAGGATTGCCGACCAGGTTCAGGACTTTGTGGGCAACTATACTACAGTTGCTGTGGAACGTACAATCTGCCGTCTGCTTGGCATTGATGGCATCGACGAAAACGAGGTGCCGCTGCCGAACGTCGTCGTCGACGAACTGAAGTCGAAAGGCCTTCTGGGCCAGGGTGTTGCCTATTTCCTTGGCAATGCCGTCATCGAAACGGGCAAGACACCGCAGCAGATTGCCGAAGCCGTTGTGGCCGGCAAGCTCGACATCACGCAGCTGCCGATGCACCCGGTGGCCGATACGGCCAAGGCTATCCAACCTTTTGTCGATGAAAACGTTACCCGCATACGCAACAACCGTCTGCGCCGCGAGAACTACATAAAAACCATCGGCGAGGGCTCGAAACCCTATCTGTACATCATCGTCGCCACGGGCAACATCTATGAGGATGTGGTTCAGGCTCAGGCTGGTGCGCGTCAGGGTGCCGACATCATCGCCGTGATCCGCACCACGGGCCAGAGCCTGCTGGACTATGTGCCCTACGGCGCCACGACCGAAGGCTTCGGCGGCACTTTCGCCACGCAGGAGAACTTCCGCATTATGCGCAAAGCCCTCGACGAGGTGGGCGAGGAGGTGGGCCGCTACATCCGCCTGTGCAACTATTGCTCGGGTCTGTGTATGCCCGAAATCGCCGCTATGGGTGCGCTGGAAGGCCTTGATGTGATGCTCAACGATGCCCTCTACGGCATCCTGTTCCGCGACATCAATATGCAGCGCACGCTGATCGACCAGTATTTCTCGCGCATAATCAATGGTTTTGCCGGCGTCATCATCAATACGGGCGAGGACAACTACCTGACCACGGCCGACGCATACGAGGAGGCCCATACGGTGCTGGCTTCGGACTTCATCAACGAGCAGCTGGCCCTGCTGGCCGGCCTGCCCGAGGAGCAGCAGGGTCTGGGTCACGCCTTCGAGATGGACCCGATGCTGGAGAACGGTTTCCTGTACGAACTGGCTCAGGCCCAGATGATAAGGGAAATCTTCCCCAAGGCTCCGCTGAAATATATGCCTCCCACGAAGTTTATGACCGGCAACATTTTCCGCGGCCATATTCAGGATGCCCTGTTCAACATCATCGGCCAGTGGACCCACCAGGGCCTGCAGCTGCTGGGTATGCCCACCGAGGCTATCCATACGCCGTTTATGAGCGACCGCTACCTGAGCATCGAGAATGCCAAGTATATCTTCAACAATATGAGGGATATTGGCGAAGAGGTGGAGTTCAAGGAAGGCGGCATCATCCGCACGCGCGCCAAGGAGGTGCTGGACAATGCCACTGCGCTGCTTGAGAATATGGAGCGCGAAGGCCTGTTCACGGCTCTCGAAAAGGGTATCTTCGCCAACGTGAAACGTCCCAAGAACGGCGGCAAGGGCCTGGACGGCGTGACGCTGAAGGCCGACAAGTATTTCAACCCGTTTGTGGACATAATGAAAGGCAAGAAATAAATCCAGGTTGTTAATTATTCAATATTCTATTCGATATGAGTGAAGGTTTGTATTCAATGGAGGCCAAGGATTACGACAAAACCTTAGACCTCACCAAGATAAAGCCATACGGCGACACAATGAACGACGGCAAGGTGCAGCTGAGTTTCACCCTGCCGGTACCCGCCGGCGCCGAGGCGGAAGAGGCTGCCAAGCAGCTGCTTAAGAAAATGGGTTTCGAAAATCCCCTCGTCGTTTTCCAGAAGGAGCTGACCGAAGGCTTCTGTTTTATGAATTGCTACGGCTCGCTGACCCACACGGTGGACTATACGACTATCCACGTGCCCAAGGTCGAGTCGACCACGATGGATATGCACGAGTGTGACGACTATATCCGCGAACACATTGGCCGTAAGATTGTTATGGTCGGTGCTTCGACCGGTACCGACGCGCACACTGTGGGCATCGACGCCATTATGAATATGAAAGGCTATGCCGGTCACTATGGCCTGGAGCGCTATGATATGATTGATGCCTACAACCTTGGCAGCCAGGTTCCTAACGACGAGTTTATTGCCAAAGGCATCGAGCTGCACGCCGACGCGCTGCTGGTTTCGCAAACCGTTACGCAGAAGGATGTCCATATCAAAAATCTTACCGAGTTGGTGGAAATGCTTGAGGCTGAGGGTCTGCGCGACAAGATAATCTTGGTCTGCGGCGGTCCGCGCATCAGCCACGAGCTGGCCAAGGAGTTGGGCTACGATGCCGGTTTCGGCCCCAACACCTATGCCGACGACGTGGCGTCGTATGTGGCGCAGGAGATGGTGAAGCGCGGTATGAAATAAATGGAAATCAAAACATTAAAATATCAATAAAATGGATAAAAACGAAATTAGAAACTTTATTGCCCGTCGTGCAGCCCAGGAGCTTCACGATGGCGATGTTGTCAACCTCGGCATCGGTTTGCCGACCTTGATTCCCAACTTTCTGCCTGAGGGTGTCAATGTCATCCTTCAGTCGGAGAATGGTATGATTGGTATGGGCCCCACTCCCGAAGAGGGCAAGGAGGATCCTTGGTTCATCAACGCTGGCGGCGGTTTCACCTCGGCAGTCGAGGGTGCCAGCACGTTCGACAGCGCCACTTCGTTTGGCATCATCCGTGGCGGCCACGTCGACGTGTCGGTCCTGGGTGCTATGCAGGTCGACGAGAAGGGCGACCTGGCCAACTGGATGATTCCTGGCAAGAAGACCCCCGGTATGGGTGGCGCTATGGATCTGCTGGTTGGTGCCAAGAAGGTTATCCTTGCAATGGAGCACACCGCCAAGGGTAATCCTAAGATATTGAAAAAGTGCACGCTGCCTCTTACGGCCAAGGGCCAGGTGAATATGATTATCACCGAGATGGGTGTTATGGAAATCACACCCGACGGCATTGTCCTGACCGAGATCAATCCCGAGTTCAGCGTCGCCGACGTCCAGGCAGCCACCGAGGCTACCCTCATCATTTCCCCCAATCTGAAGGAAATCAAGTAATAGCTGTAATATTTGGATGAAGGGCTTTCGCCCTTCATCCTTTTTCAAAATCAAATGCAATGAAGAAAACATTCCTTCTTCTCTCGCTTTTGGTGCTGGCTGTGGCTGCCAAGGCTGGCCAACCGCCTTTGGTTCAGGCCGCACCGCCGCATATCGAGTTTAAATACTACGGTTTCTATGGTGTTGTGGACTATACGTTTATGACGAATTTTGCCAGCAAGCCGTATGTTACCATCGACCCGGAAACAGGAAGTGAAATCAGTATAACGGACAAGTACACCCTCAATGGCATCAGCGCTGTCGTCGGATGGCAGTGGCGCAAGGAGTCGGCTGTCGGAATCGGTTTTTCCTATTTCTATGATGCCAATGGCTCTTTTTCGCAGATTCCTGTCTTTGTGGAGTTTCGCAGCCATTTTCTGCGCAGCCGCATCACTCCGTTCACGGCGGTGCAGATGGGCTACAGCATTCCTTTCGGTTCGAAGAATGCCGATGTCGACTACACGCGCATCGAAGAGGGTGGCATCACGTTCGGCTTTTCGGCGGGTGGCCGTTTTGCCGTCTCGCAGAAGTTTGGAATCAACATTTATGCTGGCTATCAGCTCATTCAGAACAGAAGTGTGGAGCGCGGTTTCAACAGCGTCGCCGCTACGCGCCTGCCGGAGCTGTACCACAATGTTAAATTCGGCATCGGAGTCAATTTCTGATTGTGTGCCGCAATTGTGCCATAAAAGCTTGCAGTCTAAGTTAATAACCTCATCCCGATATGAATAAAAGAATCCTCGCAGTGGCATTGGCTCTTTTGGTTTTTGGTGTGGCCAATGCGCAAACAAAAAAAGGCAAGGCGGCAGAGGCCGCTTCGGTTGCCGATGAGTGGAACGACATTGAGGTCTTCGAGCAGCACAAACTCTATCCTCGAGCCAATGTCGTGTCCTATGGCAATGAAGACGATATAGAAAAAAACGGGTATACTGGGTCGCCATATTATGTCAGCCTGAACGGCGAATGGCGTATGATGTTGAAATCCAGCTTTGAGAGCAGACCTGCCAATATCGAGCAGAAAGACTTCTCGGCCAGCGGATGGCCTACGGTGACTGTGCCGTCGGCAAGGCTGACCGATGGTGGCAAGGTCGTCCAGTCGAAGAAAATCAACACTCCGTCGGATGTTTCAAGCAGCAACAATTGGGTTGCTACCTACTATAGGGAGTTTGATGTGCCCAAGGCTTGGAAGGACTATAAGGCTTATCTGAATTTGCAGGCCAAATCGGCTTATTATGTTTGGGTCAATCAGGAGTATGTGGGATATAGCGAGGATTCCCGCGACCTGAGTGAGTTTGAACTGACCAAGCACTTGAAGATCGGCAAGAAAAACAATATTGTCATTCAGGTTGTCAGCACTTCGGACGGCTCTATGCTCGAATCGCAGTATGCCCGCTGCGTCAATGGCATTACGTCGGATGTCTTCATCCTGCTCAAGCCTTTCGCCAACATTATGGATTACAAGTTGCAGGCCGACTACAATCCTGCCAACACAATGGGTTCGCTTTCGCTCAACATTGACGTTTTCAACGAGAGTAAAAAGGGACAGTATTATGTTGAATTCGAGGTTTGGGACCCCAAAGGTCATCAGGTCGAAAAGATGGGCCGGTGGACCGTATTTGACAAAAAGAACGAGGTGACGCTGAAAATGGAGCGCGAATTGGGCTCTGTTTTGCCGTGGACTGACGAAACGCCCAATATGTATACCTTGGTAATCAGGCTGCGTGATCAGAAAATGAATCTTGTTGAGACTGTGGGCTGCCGTTTCGGCTTCCGCACCGTCGAAATCAAGAACGGACTTCTGACAGTCAATGGCTCGCCTGTCACGCTGCGAGGCACAATCTATTCCTTCTTCGACTACAACGGGACTGGTATCCCGTCCGAAGAGCAGGTGCGTCGCGATCTGCAACTGATGAAGCAGCATAATATCAACGCTGTGCGCACCACGCTCTATTCGCCTGCCGCCCCCTATTTCTATGAAATGTGCGACGAATACGGACTTTATGTGGTCTGCGATGCCAACCTGCAGCCGTTTTCGACGCAAGCCAAGGCTGTGGCGACCGACAAGGCCTATATCAATTTGTTCATAACGAGGATGCAGAATATGTATGAACGCCTCAAAAACCATCCATCCATCATCGCCTGGTCGTTGGGCGACGGTGTCGACAATGGTATTTGTATGGAGAATGCTTTCCGCACCATAAAGCAGAAAGACAAAACGCGCCCGGCGATTTTCTCGGGTGCAGGTTATTCGGAAAACACCGACATCATTGCGCCTAAATATATAGAATATGACGATTTGAAACTTTTTGCCGCCAAGCAGAGCCAGCCGCGTCCACTGGTGATGGGTGCCTTCGGCTCGGTTCAGGGCAATTCGTATGGCAATATCGAGCCCCTTTGGCAGCTTGTGCGTGCAAGCAGTTCGCTGCAGGGCGGCTTTGCCGCTTATTGGAATCCGTCGGACTATTTCGACGTTCAAAATCAGGTTGATGCCCATTCGACAGGACTTGTCGACAAGGAGCGCAATGCGGTGCCTTATCTGGCCGAGCTGCGCAACATCTACCGCCCCTTTGAAGTCAAACTGGTCAATATCAGTCCCGACGCTGCCGAATTCAATGTCACCAACCTGCTGTCATTTCTGACGCTGAACGACTATATTCTTGAATATAAAATCTTCTCAAATCTTAAGAATCGTATTATAGAAGGTGAAGTCTCGGTGGCCTTGAAACCTGGCGAGTCCAAGAACTTCAAACTCAAAATACCTGCTCTCACGCTGTATGCAGGCGAGGAGCTCTTTATCCGATTCACCGTTCGCCAGCGCAAAGAAACGGTCGCCGTGCCGAAGGGTACGGATCTTGGCGTTGTCGAGTTCGGTCTTCCTATGAAGGAAGTTAAGAAAGAGAAACTGCCTGATTTTGATCGCGAAACATTGTATGTCAGTCAGGAAGACAATATGGTCAAGGTCTACAACGACAATATTGAGCTCAAATATGATATGGACCGCGCGGATATCGTGTCCTATCGTTTTCGGGATCAGGAAATGATGCTTTCGGCACCGCAGATAAACTTTTGGCGTGCCGCTACCGACAACGACCGTGTCGACAAAAACGCTCTGCGTCTGTGGCGCAACCTTGGACCGCAGAGCCTCAAGCGCAATGTCGTTGCAACAAATTGCCGCAAAGTCGACGATAATACGGTTTGCATTGATGCAATGCTGCGCTATACCGCCAACGGAGATGCGGTCTATTTCGATGTCAAACAGTCTGTTGCAGTGCTGTTTACGGGCGATGTGATTATTGACAACGAGATTGTTGCCGCCGAGCAGGTGAAAACGCTGCCAAAGGTCGGCATCCAGATGTGTCTGCCCAAATCGCTCGACAGCGTGCGCTGGTTCGGCCTTGACAAGGAGACCTATCGCGACCGCCGCTCGGCTGGCGTGGTGGGAACCTACAAGTCGGCCGTTTCCGATATGTTCTATCTGTACGACAGACCCCAAGAGGCTGGCAACCGCTCCAATGTGCGCTGGGTTTCGGTAGAAAACGACGCTGTGGGCTTCTTCGTGGATATGCTCGACACCAACTTCAACTTCAGCATCTATCCGTATAGCGATAGGGATCTCTATGACAACGAGGATGCTACGACGCTGAAAGTGCGCGATTACTGGACGTTCAATGCCGACTACCGTCAGGCCGCCATTGGCAGTGCTTTGGCCTCGCAGCCGGTTTCGGAACGCGACCTCGTCAACGCCAAGCAGTACCATTTCCGCCTGCACTTGCGCGCCTACGACCCGTCGGAGTACAACCCTTACGACTTCTGCCGCGTCGAGTATCCGCAGATTGCCTCGAGTGTCCTGCCGATGCCGGTCATCAGCAAGGACCGCGACCGCTTCGACCAACCGATGACCATCACAATAATCTCCGATGTGCCCAAGGCCGAAATCCGCTACACCGTCGACGGCTCAACGCCCGACGCCAACTCGCCGCTCTACAAGAAACCATTCGTCATCAGCAACTCCACATACGTGAAAGCCAAGGCTTTCAAAGCTGATGCCACGCCCTCGTTCACCACAGTGAAGCGCTACAACTTCGACTATATCGAGAGTGCCGCTTTCGTCAACAAGCCTAACACGCCGTACAATTACAATCAGGAAACGATACTTTTTGACGGCGAGACGGGCGAAATCAGCGAATTGTCGCGTGGCTGGCTTGGCTTCTCGGGCAACGACTTGAACGTCGTATTCCAGCTCAGTAAGGCGATTGAACTCCAGCAGGTTGTGACGCGATTCGCTCACGTCCCCGATGCGTGGGCTTTTGCTCCGACGGCAGTGCAGGTCTTTGTGTCGTCCGATGGCGTCAACTATTCGCCGGCCATCAACGCCAAACTCAACTATGCGCCTGAAGAGCAGTCGATGAATTCGCCACAGCTGGTCACGCTTACGGTCGAGGTCAACCAGCCCGACGTCAAGTTTGTGCGCCTGGTGGCCAAAAACCTGGGCCGCATACCGGCTTGGCACAAAGCCAGAGGCCTGAAACCCTGGATAATGATTGACGAAGTGGAACTCGACGAGGTGATTCGCTGATGCCGATGGAGGCCGAAAACATCTATACCCGAACCGAAATGCTGCTGAGGCCCGAAGGCCTGCAGCGGCTGCGCAATGCGCACGTCCTCGTTGTGGGGCTTGGCGGCGTAGGCGGCTATGCGGCCGAAATGCTGGCCCGTGCCGGTGTGGGAAGGCTCACACTTGTCGATGGCGACGCAGTGTCGCCCAGCAATATAAACCGACAGATTGTGGCCTTGCATTCAACTGTAGGCCAGTCGAAAGCGGAGTTGTTTCGGGCTCGTATCCAGGACATCAATCCCGAGTGCGAAGTGGAAGCCATCGACTGCTTCCTGCGCGATCAGGCCTTGAACGAACTCCTTGCGGCGCATCGCTACGACTATGTTGTCGATGCCATCGACACGCTTTCGCCCAAGGTATTCCTCATCTATCAGTCGCACCTGCTGGGCCTGCCGGTGGTCAGCTCGATGGGCAGTGCCGGCAAACTGGACCCGGCGGCGGTGCTGGTGGCCGATATCGACAAAAGCCACACCTGTCCGCTGGCCGCAATGGTACGCAAGCGGCTCCACAAACTGGGTGTCCGAGATGGTGTAAAGGTGGTCTTTTCGACCGAAAAAGTGGCCGAACACGCGCAGATTGTCGATGCCGACGATGCCCCACGCTCCGAAATCCAACAGACCAAGCGAACCACCATTGGCACAATCTCCTATCTGCCTCCGCTTTTTGGCTGCTACTGCGCCTCGGTCGTGATTCGCGATTTGGTAAACAATTCAAAATCTTGAAAAACAACTAATAATTTGATGAAAAAAATAAGAATCCTTATTATGGTCCTGACGGCGTGCGTCGCCCTTGTCTCGTGCGAGGTCGAGTTCTCGCCCAACGCCGAATGGCGCGAAACGCCAGTGGTCTACTGCCTGCTTGACCAGGACGACGATACAAGCTATGTCCGTATCCAGCGTTGCTTCCTCGGCGAGGGCAACCAGTACCGTTTCGCCAGCGTGGCCGACTCGAACTACTATCCCCAGGATGCGCTGACCGTGGCCATCGAAGAATGGAACGCCACAATGTCGGCAAACGGGGTGGCGTCCATCACTGGCAATGCTCCGCGGCGAGTGTATGATTTTGAGTACAAGGAAATTGTCAACAAAGAAGAGGGCCGCTTCTACAATAAGGTTCAGCCTGTATATGCCTGTGCCACAGCGGGACAGCTCGACTCGACTTGCATCTACCGCCTTGTCGTCGTCAAGAACAGCACCGGCGACACTATCGCCACCTCGCAGACCCGGCTGGTGTATGGCGATATGAGCCTTTCGAAGCCCAACAATGTCACGCTCTTCCAGTTTGCCGGCACATCGGGCAGCAAATCCTGCGAGCTGATATGGTCGTCGCTCGAAAACGCCCGTCAGTATCAGCCTGTTGTGCGCTTTTTCTATCGCGAGTTCTCGATCAACACCAGCGTCACACCGCCCGATACGATCATTAAGCCCTACAGTATCGACATCCCTTGCAACGTGGTGAAAAGCAATATGCGGGATCCGTACGTCACTACCAAACTCTCGCAGAACTACTTCCTTTCAACCATCAAGAGTTCGATTGCCGATGTCGCGTCCAACAAGAACATCATTGATACGGTCGAGATTTTCATCAACTGCTGCACCGAGCCGCTGGCCGCGTACATCTATGCCAACAATCCGGGCGGCTCGTTCAACCAGGAGCCTTTCCTCTATACCAACATCGACGGGGCCCTGGGCGTCTTTGCGGCACGGCGCTGCGGCATTTCGTTCCGCGTGCCCTCTCCCGGCTCGGTAATGAGCAATTACATCAAGGAACTGAAAGCGCTGAACGTTGGCTTCTGACCCGCAATCCTGACGACTGCCGCATCCTGTACGCCGAAATGGCAGGCCGATCCGCAAAACGGGCAACCGCTCCACGAGGCGAACAAAAAACGAAAAAAACTGACAAAATGTCAGTTTTTTTTGTTTACAAAAACGGTTTTGAACGGCAAAAAAAGGCCGAAAAAACCGCTTTCCTAACTTGTGGATTATCAGCACCATCTTCTTATCAAAGTTCACCCAAACTTCTACCATATTTTTACCAAATTTTTGCCAAATTACAGGCCAGTGGGCTTTGATAGGAAGTATGACAAAATGTCATATTTTTTTCGCCCTGCGCAAGCGGGCAGGGTAGGGGTCGGGAGACGCCTTTGCGGCCTGCGGCGAAGTTTTTTTGCTCTAATAAAAGAAATATTTTGTCGGTTTGCAAAAAGTCCGTATCTTTGCAAATTATATTGCGAAAATTAAATAATTATAGTACAATAAATTAAATATTAGAAATGAACATTTCAAGAGAAAATTCGGGCGAATTGGACCTTAATATCAAGATTGAAATCGCCGAAAGTGACTATGCCGAGCAAGTTAATAAGCAACTGAAGGAATATCAGAAAAAGGCTACGGTGCCTGGTTTCCGCAAAGGTATGGCTCCTATGGGCCTCATCCAGCGCATCTACAAGTCGTCCATCGTTGCCGACCAGGTTCAGAACCTTCTCGGCGAGTCTCTCTACAAATACCTTGATGATGAGAAACTTGACATCATCGGCAGCCCTCTGTCGAATGATGAGAAAACGGGAAAGCCTGATTTTGAGAAGGATACCGATTTTACGTTCTATTTCGACGCTGCTTTGATGCCGCAGGTCGACATAGCCTGGAACAAGGTTGACGCCAAACTGATGCAGATCAAGGTCAATCCCAAGGATATCGACCGCCAGATCGACGAGATCAGCAAGCGCTATGGCTCGTTCGAAACTCCCGAGACCGTCGGCGAGAATGATTTTGTGTACGGCAAGGTTGAGGAACTCGACAAGAACGGAAACGTCAAAGAGGGCGGCGTAAGCACTTTCACGTCGTTCGACCTTTCTTCGGTCAAGAACGCCGAAGAAATTGTTCCCCTCTTTGTTGGCAAAAAGGCTGAGGATAAGGTTGTTTTCAATGCCGGCAAGGCTTTCACCGCTGCCGATATCGAGAAGAACCTGCGCCTGGACGCTGCCGCCGCCAAGAAGTTCAAAGCCGACGTGCAGTTCACCATCAGCGGCTGCTCGCACATTACGCCCCACGAGGTCAACGAGGAGCTTTTCGCCAAGGTGTTCCCCAACGAGAAGGTCAAGGATCTTGCCGCTTTCCGCAAGCTGCTGAGCAAGGATATGGAAAAGTCCTACAACGAACAGGCCGACATTCTCTATGTCAACGAGGTGCGCAAGCAGCTGCTTGACAATTTCAACGCTCCCATTCCCGAGGCTTTCCTGAAACGCTGGATTCTGAACCGCGGCGAGAAAGACCTTACGGCTGAAAAGCTTGATGCCGAATGGGATGAGAAGTATCTGCCTTCGCTGAAATGGGAAATCCTTGATGTCGCCCTGAACAAGGTCGGTTCGATTGATCCCACTCAGAACGAGATTGTTGACTATATCAAGGACATTCTGCGTCAGAACGATACTCCCAAGGCCGACGAGACTGCCGAGGCTGCCGAAAAGCGCCTTGAGGAAGCTGCCCGCAGCATCGCTGCCGACCATCAGAATGTGCAGCAGATTGTCGACCGCCTGACGGTACGCAAGACTTGCGCTCTCTTCAAAGAACAGCTGAAGCCTGAGGCCGAGAAGGTTACGATTAAAGAATTCGCCGAAAAGGTTAAATAAATAATCAAGGCGGTGTTTTCACCGCCTTTTTTTCTGTGCCGATGCTTGCTTACCGATTCCGTCTGAAACTCTGCATACTTTCTTTACTTTTCCTGCTTCCTCTTTCTGCCGGTGCACAAATGGCTTCTCTGTTCAGAAACAGCTCTGTGTTGTTGGGCGCAGAGGCCAACTATTACTCGGGCAATGCTGGTTTCGGGGCTGAAATCGCTTTCGACAAGTGGGTTGTCTCCACTGTCGCTGTCCGTGGACAGTTGGATGTGAACTATGCATCGGGCTCCAGTTCGTCGATGGTACCGTTCTATTACGGCCACGCGGATATGCTTTTCGACCTTTATTCGTCGCTGTTGGGCCGCAACCCCAGCAACAGCCTGCGCAGCTATCTGATGCTGGGCGGCGGCCTTGTGCACAAGAAGGGCGACAATGATTTCTGTATTCTTGCCGGCGTGGGCTGCCAGTATCGCGTTTCGAACGATTGGCGGCTCTATGCCGAGCTCGGCACGACGGTGCATCCTTCAGATTTCGACGGCAAGGACTTGCCGTCGCTGATGACGGCGCTAAGCCTTGGTGTTGTCTACGACATCAACAACAATCCAACGCGGAGCCGTTCGCGTTTTGAAACGCTGCGCTTTGCCAACGACTGGTTTTTCAACGTCTCTTTTGGCACCGCTTCGGTCAATTACAGCGAGATTTCGTCGTTTGGGCAGCGCGTGTCGCTGCTCACTCCGGTGTTTGAATTCGGTTTGGGCAAGCGCCTAACCACGCTGTGGCAAATACGTCTGTGTGTTTCAGGTCTTTATGCCAGAACGGTTGACGATATGTTTTCGTACTATAACTTGAGGGGTGACATAATGATTGACCCTGTGGCATATTTCAGCACCGAGAATTCCCATCCGCTTTTTTCGGTTTGTCCGTACTTGAGTGCTGGTGTTGTGGCGCGGCTTGACGACCAGGCCAATTTCCTTGCTTGCCCTGCCGGCGGTGCTCAGCTGGTGTGGCGTTTCGACCGTCGCAACCAGATCTATCTTGATGCACGCTATGTGGTTACGCCACTGCGTTTTGTACAGTCGTCGGTCAGCGAGCGTATCGGTAAAGTGGGCTTGGCTACGCTGCTTGTGGGCTATTCGCACACGTTCTCAAAAGTGAGTTTCCGCTAATTTTCCCTGGTCCAGGTCGTTGTGAGTCCGAAGATGGGCTTTTTGACATAGTAGCGCATCTCCATATCTTTGCCGTTTTTCCCTTTCTTGCCCTTCAGGCCGTAGGTGTTTCCGCTTGTGGGGTCGTAGATCAGGCCTTCCACCCATTCTCCGTTTTTGTACGTCAGGTTCCACACGGCAACGATTTGGTCGGCAGTGCGGTTGCGTTTCTTCGGGTCTGGGTTTTTGACATCGGTGCGAGGTGTGCCGTCGGGGTTGTTTGGCTTGCTGAGCCATACGAACTTGCCTTGGTATTTGCCGTTGGCGGCGCGATAAATCTTGATTTTCACGATGTCGTCGCTTACGGGCGATTCGACGCGGTATGTGCCGCAGATGTCGTCGGCCGGATTGTTGTTTTGGGCCGACAGTCCCAATACGGGTAGCAGCGCTAGTAAAAGTATAAGTATCTTGTTGCGTATCATTGTTTTGACTTTGTATTAGTTGAAGAAATTCCAAGTCAGTCCCCAGTATAGGCCGAAGTCCTCGAGGGGGTAATGCGGCAAGCTGAAATAGTTGGGCTGTATCTTCAGCAGGTTTTCAAGCGGTGCGTTGAAATGACTTGCTTTCAGATAGATGCTTGCTCGCTTGACTTGCAGGTTTATCCAGTAGTCGGCTACGATGTAATTGCCTACTTCCACATCGTCCTGACGGTAGAATGCTCCAAGCAGCGGGTTCCATCCGTCGGCTTTGTACTTCGTGTGGTATCTTATGTCGAATCCCGTCTGCAGCCTCAGGGCGCCACGAAACAGTCTGGTGTCGGCATAGAGACTGTTTTTGCTTGCAAAGAGCGGCACTCGCACCACATTGTCGTTGTTGCTGTGCTGCACCATCTCCTGCATACGTATGTTGAACCAGCCGAAGCGCAGGTGTGCCGCTGCTTGTAATTGCGTGAGCAATCCTTTCTCGTTGCCTTGCGTCGGGACCATTGCCGAACTGAACCATACGTTGTCGCTGATAAGGGCTGTCTTGAATCCGATATCAAATCTTCTGATGTGGCTGTCAACGCTGTCTGGATGCGATAGGGTGTAGGCTGCACCAATCTGCTGCCGCTTGGTTTTGTTGAAATGGTCGTCGGCATAATCCCAAATGTAGTGGCCCTCGTTGTGATAGTATATCAGATCAGGACTAACCGCCTCGCTCAGTGCATCGAAATGGAAATTGTATATATCCATACGTGCCGACAGCCGATAGTCGCCGGTGCGGCGTCCGCCGTTGACCTCTTCGGCATTGGCGCTGAGACGGAATTTGCCGATGCTGATGCTGGCTTGCGCAAAAGGCGAAACGGTCATTTCGCCGATGCCGTAGCTGCTTAGGACTGTGTCTGTTGCATATTGAATGCGGTTGTATTCAGGCCTTACGCCGAAAAGAATTACAAAGGGATTGCTCCAGCGATGGTTCATATAGGCATCGTTGGTCCAGTATAGTTCTGCCGCAAGGCGGTAGTGCGTCGTCGAGTCGAAGAAATAGGTTGTGTCGAGTGCACTCTGGTTGTAAAACCAGCTGTTGGCCTGACTGTCATAGAAATAGCGCCGATGGCGGGCAAGGTTCAGGTCGAGGGCGAAGACGCCAGTGTTATAGGTGTGTGGCTGCAGTGGCAGGATTGTATCGTAGCCGATGATTGTGTCCCGCTCTTGCACAACGATGTTCATCCCCGTTGCAATTCCACGGGTGCTGTCTTTCTCATATTCGTGGCGTGCGGTTGTGGTATCGATCTGCACGGTGTCTTTTATCCGGGCTGTGATTGGTCGCAGGTGGCTGAACTGCCGCACGGTATTGAAACTTTGGTGTACCCATAGTTCGAGGTCTCGCCATTGGTTTTGAGCGGCATACATATTGACAGGCACGCCCGATTCGCGGTTGTAGTTCCAGCAGGTAGTATCGTTCTGCACACCGCCGTTTTCCTGCTGCCTTAGTCGTTTGTTGCTGATGCCGGCCTGGAGTTGGTAGCGCGAATCGACTGAATAGTAGTTTGTTGTTATGTCGATGATGCTGTTGGTTACTCCGCTGTTTGTGTATAGTCCGTCGCGGCTTATCAGGTCGTAGAGGAATGCTGCATTCCAACGTGGTATTATGTTCTGTGTGTGGATTATGCGGAGCTGGTAGTCCTTGTTCAGCGAGCTGCCGTAGCTCAGCAATGTGTATGGCGTTTGTGTTTGGAACAATTTCATCCTGTGCAGTTCCTTGCGGTACACAGGATGGAAATCGGGTGTGAACCTGAAGTTAAGGGATTGTACTGTCGTGAAATATGGTATTAGTGATACCTGGCATTGCCCGAGTGCGCCAAGATCCAGAAAGAATTGCCCGTCCATTTTGTGTGATGCGTTGAACAATTGCGCACCTGTGGGGTCCAGCGTAGGATGCTCGATGTTGTACATCTTGACGCCTCTCCTTATCGGCTCGATGGCCAACACTTTAGTCCTCAGAATCGAATCGGCCTCTTCGCCGCTGTCGTAAATGATGCCTTGCGGTTCGTTGGTGCGGGTCGAATCTGGCTCTTCGTCAATGTTTGTTGCAAAGTTCGAGGTTGTGGATTGCGTACTGCTGTTTGTCGATGTGGGTCGGACGGCTCTTATGGGCGTTTGGGCATTGGTATAGACAGGGATTGCCATCCCGATAATCAGCAGTATCAGGTTGGCAATCCTTCTATGACAGTCCCTTTTCAATATTCGATTGGTTGTGTGTGGTTTATGCCTGATGCAGGAAGCGTTCTGCGTCGATGCCAGCTACGCAGCCCTTGGCCGCTGCAACGCAGGCTTGGCGATAGTTGGGGTCGCATACGTCGCCAGCGGCAAAGACACCGGGAATGTTCGTTGCGCTGCTCGGATTCTGCACCTTGATGTATCCTGCTTCGTCCAACTCCAGCTGTCCGTTGAGGAAGGCCGTGTTGGGCTGATGACCAATGGCGACAAAGAATCCGGCAATGTCGAGGCGCTTTATCTCGCCGGTCTTGACGTTCTTGATGTCGGCACCGACAACTCCATCCATATCGTTACCAATTATTTCCTGCGTGACGCTGTTCCAAAGCACCTCGATTTTGGGGTTGTTCAACACCTTGTGCTGCATCGCTTTGGAAGCGCGAAGCTCGTCGCGGCGCACTATTTGGTAGACCTTGTTGCAAAGGGTGGCAAGGTAGGTGGCCTCTTCGCAGGCAGTGTCGCCGCCGCCGACCACGGCAACGTCGAGGTTTTTGTAGAAGAAACCGTCACACGTGGCGCAGGCCGATACGCCTTGGCCGTAATATTTCTTTTCGCTGTCCAAGCCAAGCCAGCGAGCCGAAGCGCCAGTTGCAACAATAACTGTTTCGGCTTCAATTTCTTCGCCCTTGTCGTCCTTAGCTATGAAGGGGCGCTTGGAAAGGTCAATCGATTCGATTGCGCCTGGACGCATTTCCGTTCCGAAACGAAGGGCTTGCTTGCGCAGGTCGGCCATCATTGCTGTGCCCGAAATGCCTTCGGGGTAGCCGGGAAAATTCTCGATTTCAGTTGTTATGGTCAATTGTCCGCCAGGCTGTATGCCTTCGTAAAGCAGAGGTTTGAGGTCTGCGCGAGCAGTATATATGCCTGCCGTGTAGCCAGCAGGGCCCGAACCGATGATTAAGCAACGTGTGTGTGTCATATCCTTTGTTTTTGTATTAAAAATCAATTGTAAGTCCAGCTTGCAGCAAGTTGTTGAACTGGCCTTTGTTGTTCCTTGAAATCCGGTATGTGCCGCTACCGTTTTCTTTGGCGATGTTGAGCATTGAATTGTAGTATCTCAAATCGGCACCAATGTGTTCGCTGAATCGGTAGCGTAGACTGAAGCAAACCGGCAGTGCATCAAGGCGTTTGTAGTTGTCCGAATGCAAAGCGTCGTAAGCCCTGTCGGTATTGACTTTTGCTTTGGCCAGTATTGCCGGTGCCACTCCGGCAGCGATGCGAAGCTGTTTGCTGTCGGTCAAGTCGTATGCCAGCATTAGTGGCACTTCGACATAGAGCAGCGAGATTTGGCGGTTCAGGCTGCTGTTGTTGATATGCGATCCTTTTTGTGTCAAGCCCAGTTCGACGACAAAACGCCAGTTGGCGTCGTCGCTCAAGGCGAACGATGTGTTTATGCCTCCGTGGTAGCCGATCTTGTTGTATCCTCCCGACGCGTCGCCGTCTATCTGGCAAAAATTCAATCCTCCGCGCAGTTCGAGGTCAAAAACGCGACTATGCGCGCCTCTGCGTTTCTGCGCCTCGCTGGTGTATGCAGCTGTGAGCAGTATCAGAATTAATAGTATATGCTTGGTTTTCATTGTTTCTTCATCCTTTCTACCAGTCTTGTTGTCGATTCTCCTTGGACAAGGCTCAGCAGTTCCAGACGGCCGCCGTTATGCTCCACAAAATCGGCTCCGACGACGGTGTCGCGACTGTAGTCGCCGCCTTTCACCAGTATGTCGGGAACAATGGCTTCAATCAGCCTTAACGGTGTGTCTTCATCGAAAACGACAACATAGTCCACAAACGAAAAAGAGGCAAGCACGCGTGCCCGGCTGGTCTCGTTCGAAATGGGACGCCCGTCGCCTTTCAGCCGTTTCACCGATGCGTCGCTGTTAAGTCCGACAATCAGCAGGTCGCCCAAGTCGCGGGCGCGGCTCAGATAGTCCACGTGCCCTTGGTGTATCAAGTCGAAGCATCCGTTGGTAAACACAACCGAACACTCGGGATTGTCTTTGCGGAACGCGGCAATTCTTTCGCTTAGCTGGCTTAAAGTCAATATTTTTGCATTGATGCTTTCGTGAAAACTCATAGTGTGTTCTCTTTTTTCTTCAGTAGTGAAAAGTAGACGAGGTAGACGAGCCCAATAGCCAGTACCACAACCTGTTGGGAGCCCCAAAGCAGCCATCCGCAGGCCAGTCCGGTCGATTCGCCTATGCCGTATAGCGCCAGGGCCTGCCATACCAGCACGGGGTATGCGCCCAGGCCGCCTTGCGAAATCATCATTCCCACCGAGCCGAAAAGGTAGATCACAAAAGCTGTTTGGAATCCAAGTTGTTCGGTGTCAGCAAACGCATTCAGAATAACCCATCCGCCGGCAATGTACAAAAAGTAGATTATCAGGCTGTAAAGCAAAAACAGAAGCGTTGATTTGGGACCAAGGTGCAATATGCTTTTCACTCCGTCAACACAACCCTGCAACATTTCGACACCTTTGCGGTACAGGCTGAATTTCATCAGTTTGTCGTGAAACAGCTTGTACACCACAAACAGTATTGCCAACAGAATCACTCCAGCGGCGGCAATGCCGGCCAATGTAGGCAGCGAGCTGAACTTCTGCGACAGCGAGTCGTAAATGAAGTCCTTTACGCTGCTGAACATCAGCAGGAAACCGAGAAGGACAATGACGACAAACATCAGCATATCTATTATGCGTTCGGTCACAACCGTGCCAAGCGACTTTTCCATCGGTATCTTCTCGCTTGTGCGCAGCATTGCGCAGCGCATAACCTCGCCCAGGCGCGGCACAGCCAGGTTGGCCAGATAGGTCACCATTACAGCTCCGAAAGTGTTGTTGACCGTAGGGGAGTGCTTCAGCGGCTTGAACAACAGACGCCAGCGCAAAGCCCTGACAAAGTGGGACATCAGGCTTATAGCCATCACGCCCCACACCCATCCCCAGCGGGCAGAAAGGAACGACTGCCAGATTGCGGCTTTCTCTTCGGCATCCAGTTTCAGCAGGAACCAATAGATGAAGAAGATTCCAATGCCGAGAAACACCACAAACTTCAGTATATCGCCCAGCCGTTTCTTCATCTCAGGTGATTGTCTTTTGGAAAAATCACAGAGGGATGCCACTGTTTGGCCTCTTCAAAGTCCATTGATGCATACGAAGCAATGATCAGCAAGTCGCCAACGTGGGCCTTGTGGGCTGCGGCGCCATTGATGCCGATAATTCCGCTACCGGCCTCGCCTTTAATGATATAGGTCGAGAAACGCTCGCCGTTGGTGATGTTGTAGATATCCACACGCTCGTTCTCAATCATATTTGCCGCGTCGAGCAGTTCGGCGTCTATTGTGATGCTTCCGATGTAGTCAAGATTGGCTTCGGTAACCGTAACTCTATGTATTTTAGATTTTAAAACCTCAATAAACATAGTCAAATTTTTTTGCAAAAATACACTATTCCAGTGGAATGGCAAAATATTTTTTCAGGCAAAAACAAGATAAAGCAGTATGCAGACCAAAAGGGTGTAAACCATTATCTTGCCTGCCGGTACGGGCTTGAAACGGTCCATCTCGTCCTCGTCGAAACGGCGTGTGATGTGCCGTTTCACTGCGCCGTCTCTCGGGGTTGTAGCGGCCGTCTCGGTCAGGTTGCCGTTCTCGTCGAAGCGCGAAACATAGTGGAATTGAGGCCGTTCGCGTTTACGGAACAGGTCGGCAAGGCCGATTTTCTGTTTCTCCTGACGCTCTTTGCGCTCAATGTCGCGAAGCCTGCGTTGAAAGTATTCAAGGTCCTTGTCGTCAGTGCTCTGCGTCTCGCCGTCATACGTTTTCTCTGCGCTGGCAGCTGCCGTATCGGCAGCATCAGCACGGCCGTCGGGCGACGGCTGGCCGTCCAGGTTGTATTTTTTCTTCAAGGTTTCCCAGTCCTCGCGCTCAGGGTCGTAGAACCTTGGCTTGTAGTGGAATTGGCGAGGCTTGGGTGTGTAAAACATTGGCATAGTTCGCTATCGGTATTATCTTTAATGTCCTAAACTCATTTTTGCCTTTTTTATTGTATACCGAAGCCAAAAAACTCGATTGTCCGCACGGTCGGCAAGCGGATACCTGCTTTACTACAAACAGACCAGAAAAGACTCTGCCGTAATGCTCTGAAAATTGACTTGAAACACAACAAACTAACCGTTTGTTTATAACTTTTTTTGCCCTTTTGACGGACAACAGAAGTATTTTGTGTAATTTTGTAATCTGTTTTACAGCGTTTTTGTTTTGTAAACAGAAATATATACGTTTGATAATTAATAAAATACAGTAAGATATGGATATTACAGGAAGATTAATCAAGATTTTGCCCGAAATGCGCGGCGAGTCGCAGCGCGGTCCTTGGGTCAGAGGCGGTTTTGTCATCGAAACCGAGGATACCTATCCGCGTCAGGTTGCCTTTACGCTTTTTGGCGAAGACCGTCTGGCTATGCTCCAGACCCTCGTTATGAATGCCCCGGTGGTTGTCACTTTCTCGCCCGAATCGCGTGAATACAACGAGCGCTGGTACACCGATCTGCGCTGCATCCGCGTTGTGCCTTTCAGCGGTGCCGCTGCTCCGGCTGCTGCTCCTGCTGCAGCCCCCGCCGCTGCTCCGGCTCCTGCCGCTCCCGCTGCCCCTGCTGCCCCGTTTGCGTCGCAGCCTGCCGACAGCGACGACGACCTGCCCTTCTGATAGTTATTAAATCATTGTCTAACAGGCGGGACGCATCCCGCCTTTATTTTTGCCCTATGGATAAACAAGAACTCCGCAAGCAGGTTCGGGCCGCCAAGCGTGCCGTGCCTCTCGCCGAAAAGATACTTCGCTCGCAGCCTGTTATGCAGCATGTGGCGCAGCTTGATGCCTTCAAAAACGCCTCGACCGTGCTGCTCTATTGGTCGATGGACGACGAAGTGTATACCCACGATTTCGTAAACAACTGGTACAAGGACAAATGCCTCCTGCTGCCCTGCGTCGATGGCGACGACCTGCTGCTGCGTCGCTACACGGGTCCCGACAGCCTGCAGCCGGGTCCGCAATTCGGCATCCCCGAGCCTGTGGGGCCGGTCTTCGACGAGTTGGACAAAATAGAGATGATAATCGTCCCTGGCGTGGCTTTCGACCGTCACAATAACCGAATGGGGCGGGGCCGCGGCTTCTACGACCGGCTGCTCAAGACGACACCCAATGCCGTCAAGGTCGGCGTGGCCTTCGATTTCCAGATGTTCGACGAAATTCCTGTCGAGCCCTTCGACGTGCCTATGGATGCCGTGATATGGTGACCAACGTCTCGGGGTATGGCTCTCGCTGCCAGAGCAACGCTGATTCGACTTTGTTTCACGCAGAAAAAAAACAGGTGAGGCACCTGCGTGCCAGATATGCCATCCGCAGTCTGGTGTGCAGGTGCCTCGTCTGCTAAAATGCGGTAGTCTAAGACCTTATTTTCTCACCACGCGGCGTATGGCGATGCCATCGTCGGTGGCTATGCGAAGCAGATAGATGCCGGCCGGCAGGGCGCTGAGGTCAAGGTCGGCACTCTGGGCTGTGCACACCTTGCGTCCCATCAGGTCGCACACCTCGACACGCTGCACGGTTTGGGCGCACTCTATGTGTACCAGGCCAGTGGTGGGGTTGGGGGCGAGTGTGACGTCCTGCGCCTCGGCTGTGGCTATGTCAGCGTCGCCAGTGCCGTCGATTTCGATGTCGTCGATGAACAGGGCGTTTTGGTCGGTGCAGTCATAGTGGCGGAAGGCGATACGGACGGTCTGCCCCGAGTAGGCGCTCAGGTCGACGGTGCGCTGCTGCCAAGTGCGGGGAGCGTCGATGGTTGTTTCGAAGAGGTTGACGGTAAAGTCGGCAGTCTGCATTCCGGTGGTGGAAAGGAGCACGCTGTAGTGCTCGGCATAGTCGGAGTTGTCGTAGGCATAGTCCCACCAGGTGAGGGTGATGTTGGCCCGGTCGAGAGCGATGGGGAGGCTGATGAGCCAGTTGTCGGGGGTCAATGCCCTGTATTCATACGATGCCGACGATGCTACCTTGTCGCCGGAGTGGGGGATCAGTTCCTGATAGCCCGAATACGGCCAACTTTCGTTGTCGAAGAATGCCCATTCTTTGCCGTCGGCATCGGCGTCGACGATTGTCCAGCCGTCGACATCTTCCTCAAAGCCTTCGCTGTAGGGCAGCGTGACGGTGTCGTTTTGTGGCAGGTCCGGGGGCGTGGCCGAGGTGGTGAAGTTGAGCATCCAGGTGCTCTCGCGGTCGGTTTGCACAGTCTCGCGGTTGTCTGTTGTATACCAGCCGCCGTTAGTGTCGCCGCAGAACGAGGTGTATGAGGCGGCGAAAGATTGATCGCAATTGATGAATACCCACAGGTTCTTGGCAGTGTCGAGACTTACAATGCCGTTGACAGGCAGGTCTACCCACTGTCCTGTGGTGCTGATGTTGTAGCTGCCCTCGTAGATGGGTGAGCCGGAAGGGATATCGTTGTTGCTTTGGTAGAGCCGCAAAGTGTAGTTTCCGCTCGTGTTGCAGTAGAAACTGGCATAGTTGGCATAGTTGCGTTCGCCCATATATTGGGCCGGGTACATATTGCCCCACCATACATTATCGAGATTGTTGTAGGAGGAAAAAGCTCCGGCAATGAAGTCGCCATCGCCGCAATAGCTCATCTCGTCGCCCCAGTTCCAGTCCGGTGCTGCCGAGCTGGTGCCGAGGATGATCTGTGGGCGTCGGCTGGTGGTGTTGGGCGACAGGGGCAGCACCGAGAAGTTGTCGGTGTTGCTGTGGGCGTAGATGGTACGGGGCGCCGTACCAATGTCGTCGCCAAGGAAGTAGTGCCAATCATCATAGTTCGTGTTGATGTCGCGGATAAAGACCAGCAGGTTGCCGGTTCCGTCGTAGAAGAATGGCTCGTCGAGGGTGAGGGTCATCGGCGTGTTGCCCGACGGGACGGTGACGCCGCTGCTGAACACCAGAGTGGGAGTGCCCTCAAACCAAGTGATTTCGCTGCTGAAATCGCTCTGGTCTGTAAGTGAGAAATAGACCTTGAACGAGCGTTGGAGGGGTGCGCCGCTGTATCCGAGGTCGGGAACCTCCGAATGGCGGAAGCTTATGCTGTTGATGTAGCAGGGACCGCCGATTTCGTCGGCCGTGTAGATGAACGATGCCACCGAGTTATGGTAGTTGCAGTCGGTGGGCAACTCTGAAAGATAGGCACTGGTGCCGCCGATGGTGATGTCCTGTGCCGACGCTTTCGGCATCGCGGCAAGCATTGTCAGGACTACCGCCACAACGAAAAGGGTACTTGTTTGCTTCATTGGGAAATGGGTTTTGATTTGTTAAATTGGTATAACTGTCTGGAATATAATAGGGCGCTAATCGTTCGGGATAGTATTTCTATTTGCAAATATACATATATTTTCGGATTCCAAACCCAAAAGGAAGGAAAAAACGCGTTTTTTGCCGGTTTGCTTCTACCGGTTGGTCATCCGGCGGAAGAAAATCAGCAGCAGGGTGGTTATCAAGGCCATAACGCCAAGGATGACCCAGAACGAGGTGGTGCTGGTGACGAACGGGAAATCGACATTCATACCGAACAGGCTGGCCACCACCGTCAGCGGAAGCATAATGGTGCTGAAGAATGTCATCACGCGCATAATGTCGTTGGTGCGGTTGGTCTGCAACGAGTCGAACGTCTGCGACAGGCCCTCGGTCAACTCTCCATAATCCTCGACGAGGTCGTACATCTTCTGGTACTGGTCCAGGATGTCGCCCCAATAGTCTTCCATATCAAGCACTTCGGGGTCGGCAAAGCCTTTGATGCCGCCACTTTCGAACATATGCAGCACGCGCAGCTGCGGCTTGAACGTGGTGTTGAGCAGGATGACGTTGCGCCGCGTGGTGCTGATGAGCTCGATGATGTTGCGCGCTTTCTTGTTGAAAATGTCGTAGTTGATGAGGTCCACCTCCGATCCGATGCTGAGGATGAGCTGGTAGGTCTCAAGCATCAGGCGGTCCAGGATGGTGTAGAGCAGCAGGTCGCTGCACGAGAAGGCGTGCAGCGTGTCCTCGTCCTTCTCCTCGAGTTCTTCCTTCACCTCGTCGAAGAATTTCTTCACCACCCAGTGCGACTTGCCGACGGTGATGATGTAGTCCTTGCCCCAGAAGATTTTAACCTCGCGGATGCGGACGTTCTTGTTGCCCTTGTCGAAATATGGGAAGTTGAGAATCAGGAAGTAATAGTCGTCGTATTCGTCAATCTTGGGGCGCTGGTTGGTGCTGCGCACGTCCTCGATATCCAAAGGGTGGAATTCGTAGTTTTCAAGCAGATAACGGAAGTCGTCTTCGCTCGGATTGGTGATATGTTGCCATTTCAACGTTCCGTTTTGGATGGTTTCAATCATATTTTCCTCCCTTCTTGATTAGGCGATCACATTGGTGGTCAGTGTTCTACATTGCAAATTGACGAATTGGTTCAAACTGCAAAAATACAAAATATTTTTGGATTTTGGCTTGGCCCGTCGAAAAATATTGGCCGATGGATGTTTTTCGACGCGCATCCCGGCCTCGGAGCCGCGCCGCCGATTCACCCAAAAAACGGCATTTTCACGTAAAAAAAGATGCACTTTCTCTGCCCGTTGTACAGTATATGTACAGTATATGTACAGTA
>DFHL01000029.1 GCA_002371315.1 Bacteroidales bacterium UBA3724
GGGCATCTCGTTGAAGAAATCGAGATCGAGATAAACACACTGGTCCGCAGAGCAATAGAAGGGACCCATTGCCGAGCTTGCGCTGCCGCATCCGCTTTGCACGCTGCCGTGGAAAAGGACCAGCTTCGGGGGCTTGTAGGTGCGGCCCATACGTTTGAATTCGGCAGTCCAGACATCCTCGGTGCTGGCCAGGATTTTGAGGGCGAAATCCTCAAACTCTTTCTCCTGCTCGGTGGCCACATACTCGGTGTTGCCCGTAGTCTGGCTGCCAAGCTGCTGCAAAGCCTCGGACGGGTCGCCACCCATAAACAGAGCCATAAGGACGGCAATCAAGGCACCGCCGATACCGCCGCCTATTGCTATCTTGCCGCCTTTGCCTCGACGGTCTTCGACATTTGTACTTTTTCTTCTTCCTGATAAGTCCATAGTGATTTGATTTTATTTGATATTTATTACAATTTAATCTTTACTTCAATTCCAGGTACTCAATATAATGTTTTTCTGCATTATACGCCTATAGTATAAAAAGAAAGCCGTTATGCTTTTTTTATCATTCGCAATGCCGTCCAGTCGTTGCGGCTTTTCTGCTGGACGAGTCGCAGCCCAAGCGTTTCGGCCTTGTCCTGAAGGGCCTGGACATCGTGTTCGTAGAAGCCGCTGAGCAACAGCGTCCCACCCGGATTGAGCACTGCGGCATAGGCCGGCATATCGCGCAGCAGTATATTGCGGTTTATGTTGGCCAGGATGAGGTCAAAGTGCTTGTCGGCCGTCAGGGACGATGCATCGCCGAGCAAAGCATTGACCTGCACCCCGTTGCGTTCAAAATTTTCCTGTGCATTGCGGAAGGCCCATTCGTCGACATCGATGGCTTCGACATAGGCAGCCCCTTTTTTGGCAGCAAGGATGGCCAGCACTCCTGTGCCGCTGCCCATATCAAGCACGCGCAGCCCCTCGACGGGTTGCTGTTCGAGCAGCGAAAGCATAAGGTAGGTCGTGGCGTGGTGCGCGGTTCCGAACGACATTTTGGGCTCTATTTCAATTTCGTACTTGACATCGTCGCGGTGCGGATGGAAGGGTGCGCGGACCCAGCAGAAGCCGTCGACAAGCACAGGCTGGTGCTGGCGTTCCCACTCCTCGTTGTAGTCCTTGTCGGGCAGGTCGGTCACTGTAAAGTCGATCTTCAGGCTGTCGTCGACAGACTTCACTTCGTTGAACGTCCTGTCAAGAAACTCCTGGTCAAAATCCGATGCGGGGACGTATGCCTTGAGGCCGTGCGCGGTCTCTTCAAAACTGTCGTAAGGGCCCTCGTTGCCAAGGTAGTAGACAAGCAAGTCGCGATAGGGCGTCAGCTGGGACAGGGTGATGTTTACTTCGACGTATTTCATTGCAGGGGGTGAGGGTTTGAGGGTTATAGGGTTTAAGGGTTTAAGGGTTTGAGGGTTTGAGGGGTTTAGGGTTTGAGGGTTTGAGGGGTTTAGGGTTTGAGGGTTATTGTATTGATGGTTAGGGGAGTTCGGGATAGTCCACTTTGGTGAGGAACAGGCCCTGTGCCGGCATCGAGACGCCTGCGGCACAGCGGTTTTTCTTCTCAACTATCTGGCGCAGGCCGTCGATGGTGAGTTTGCCACGGCCAACATCGAGCAGCGTGCCGGTCACGGAGCGCACCATATTGCGCAGGAAGCGGTTGGCGGTGATGGTGAAGACAAGCATCTCCCCTTCCCTGCTCCAGTGCGCATCGGTGAGGTGGCAGATGTTGGTTTTGTTGTCGGTATGAAGCTTTGCGAAGCTGGTGAAGTCGTCGTACTGCATAAGTGCAGCGGCAGCGGCGTTCATTGCGTCGATGTCGGGATTGAAATAGATGCGGCAATAGAGGCCCTGCGAGAAGGGCAGCCGGGCGCAAGAGGCGTAGTATTTGTAGGTCCGCGCCGTGGCCGAGAAGCGGGCGTGAAAAATGTCGGCTACGGGGTCGATGCTGAAAATGGCAATGTCAGGCGGCAGATAGCTGTTGAGTTTGAAGACGAGATTGTCGGCCAAGGGGCCGTCGAGGTCGAAGTGGGCATAGAAGTCCGAAGCGTGGACGCCCGTGTCGGTGCGCCCGCAGCCGACAATGGCCACAGGAGTGCGCAGCAGCGTGGTCAGGGCCGACTCGATGGTCTGCTGCACGGTGGGCAAATTGGGCTGCGTCTGCCAGCCGCAGTAATTGGTGCCGTTGTAAGCCAAATGTATCAGGTAGCGCATTACGAAGGATAAGGTTTTAAGTTCAGGAGGCTCGATTGTATCTGTATGGATTGGCAGGTTTGTTTACATCTCATTTTCCGCCGCAGGGATCGGGGCTATCTGTTTGCGCAGGTCGTCGATCACAAGCATCTGGTACATCTGCTGCGTCGAGTCGGCGAAGAGGGACTTGTTGTTTTTGTAGTTTTCGGTCTGATAGTCGCGGGCGCGGTCGAAAAGGTTGTTGGAAACGGCCTTCTTGAGCTCGTCAAGAGTCATTATGCCCGCCTCGTATGATGCCTTCTGCTTGTCGGAAAGGAATTTGGAAATCTTGTTATAGTATCTCTCTTCGAGTTTGCCCGTTTCCGCATCGAAATGGTTGTCAAGTTCGGGCAGGTTGACCCAGCCTGTAATTGTGGTTTCGAGAAGCGCGATAGTCTTGCGGGTCTTGTCGGTATAATAGCCCAGATAGGCGTGGCAGGGCTCGACGAAAATGATTGGCTGCAGGCCCACCTTGCGCATTATCGACGAGAAGAAGACGCAGGCGTCGATACAGTTGGCCTGCCGGTTGCGATAGACATCGTCGAAGAAACGGATGTACTGCGAATTGGCGCGCTTGGAACCATTTGAAGTACACGTGATTGAGGAGTAGGCAAGTCCGCGGTTCAAGGTATAGTACCAGATGGCGCGCATCTGTGTTTCGCTCTTTTTCGCGCTGCGAGCCCCATCGAAGGTGGAGACAATTCCCTGCGTTAGTATTTCACTAAGGATACCGTCGATTTTGGGATGGTCTTCGTTGACGTAAGCCGCAAAAAGCCAGCGATAGTCGTGATATGTGCCGTCCTTGCCGACGAGCGACATCAGGCATTCGTTTGTAGGACGGTAGTTGAGACGGATATTCTTAACGTCAACCTGCTCGTCGTTGATGAAACAGGTGAATGTCAAGTCTATATATCCTTGCAGCCGCATACGGTACAGGCTTTCAAACTTCCACTTGATGACGGGGACAAAGGTATAGCGCGTGCCTTTGCGCGGCAGCGTTTCCTGCGTGATACTGACGTAGTTGAGCACCGTCGAGTCGACGACGATGCGCATCACCGAATTGTTCTGTGGGGCGGTGACGCTGACGCGGAAAAGCGTATCCATCTCATCGCCACGATAGTTGGCCAGAGCAAGCATCATCGACGGGTACAGCACGTTGTCGAAGTTCTCGTTATACACAGCCTCGAAGGCAACGGTTTTGGGGTCGATTGTCTTCTTGACCTGTATGTGCCCGCACGAGGTAAGCAGTAGGGTGATTGTCAGTAACTGTATCAGTTTGCGCATATTGCATCAATTAATCAATCCACTGATTAGGACTATGAGCAGAGCCGCCGGAGCCACAAAGCGCACAAGGAAATAGTAGAACACTTTGAAATAGCCGACTTTGACAGTGCCGTGATTGGAGAGCTCGTCGATAATGTCCTCTTTCTTCATAAACCATCCGAAGAACAGTACCGTCAGCAGTGCGCACACTGGCGGCAGGATTGTGCCTGTCAGTTTGTCAAGCAAATCAAACAGTTGCATTCCGCCGACTTTGAAACTGCTCCAGATACCATCGCCGAACGAGAACGAGGCGGCAACAGCAAGCACAACAACGAGCAGCGACATTAGGACCGCCGACTTGGTGCGCCCGTTCTTCTCGTTCGACAGCCATTGGGTCAAAGCCTCGAGCAGTGAAATGGCCGAAGTGAGTGCCGCAAGAGAAAGCAGCAGGAAAAAGACTATGGAGAAGATTCTTCCTATGCCGCCAAGCGAATTGAACACCACCGGCAGAACCTGATAGACAAGGCCAGGGCCACCCGTCGGGTCTTGCCCGCAGGCGAACACCGCCGGGAAAATGGCGATGCCGGAAAGTACGGCAATGGCGAAATCGCATACCGTAATCCACACCGAAGTCTTCAGAATATTATCATCCACAGGAAGATAGGAGCCATAGACAATCATTACTCCCATACCTACCGACAAGGAAAACAACGCCTGGCCCAAGGCAGCCAATATGCCTTCGCCTGTCAGCTTCGAGAAGTCAGGCTGAAAAAGATAGGCGATTCCTGCCGAAGCTCCGTCGAGGGTCAGCGAACGGACACACAACACCAAAAGCAGTACAACAAGGATGGGCATCAGCAGTTTGGACACTCGCTCAATGCCTTTTTCTACTCCACCGATGATGACAAGCGTAGTCAGGGCAAGGAACAGGGCGATGAACAGGACGGGACGAAATGCTGAAGAGGCAAAGGCATTGAAATGCGTACCAAAATCAGAATCGGCAATTTCTGCCAAGGTTCCCGTCAGCGACTCCCAGAAATAATTCAACGTCCAGCCAGATATAACAAGATATATGGCCAGAATAAGGAAGCAGGTCAGCAGTCCCGCCAAGCCAACAAACCTCCAGCCCGGACGGTCGGGACGCAGTTTGGGATAGGCCTTCATCGGATCCTCACCCGAGCGGCGGCCGATAACGAACTCGCTCATCATAAGTATCATACCGATGAAGAACACGAAGCAAATGTACACCAATAGGAACGCACCACCGCCGTATTTGCCGCAAATGTACGGGAAACGCCAGATGTTTCCAAGTCCAACTGCCGAACCGGCGGCAGCCATAATTGCTCCAAACGAACTGCTAAATCCTTCTCCTGATTTTGTTGCCATTGTCTATTTGTTTTTTTTATTGTATACATTTTTCGTCACCCCTCTACCCTGTCGGGGTTGAAATTAACGAATTCTGCCCACGACTGGCGTCGCGACTTTGTTTTCTTGCGCTTGACGGCCAATTGCTGGCGTATGTCCGCCAACGGATTGGATTGCTCCATCAGGCAAGTGTAGGCCACCGCCAAAGCATCGGTAGCATCCAGATAGCGAGGCTCGTCGGGAAACTCCATCTGCGAACGCAGCATCATTGCCACCTGTTCCTTGCTGGCCTGTCCGTTGCCGGTCACAGTCTGCTTGATAGTTGACGGCTCATATTCCGAATACGGCAAGTCGCGACTCATAGCTGCAGCAATAGCGACACCCTGTGCGCGCCCCAGTTTCAGCATCGACTGGACGTTTTTGCCGAAGAAAGGGGCCTCGATGGCCAGATGGTCTGGATGGAAAGTGTCGATGATGCGCAGCGTGGTGTCGAAAATCTTCTTTATGCGCAGCTTGAAGTCGGCCATTTGCCTGAGATAAAGCACATCAAGAACAAGGATACGGGGTTTGTCATCGACAATCTCCAGCACGCTGTATCCCAAGATGCGCGTGCCAGGGTCGATGCCCAGAATAATCTTTTCTATTGCCTTGTTCTCTTCCATCTTGTCTTCTCCTAATGCGCTTCAAGCCAGTTCTGTCCGACGTCGATGCCCACCTCGACCGGAATCGGAAGCGGCAGGGCGTTGAGCATCTCGCAGCGGACAATTTCCTTCACATCCTCAAGCTCTGGATTGAAAACATCGAACACAAGTTCATCGTGAACCTGTAGAATCATCTTCGACCTGAGATTCAACTCGTTGAACCGTTTCCAAATCCTGATCATCGCGATTTTAATCATATCGGCCGAAGTGCCCTGAATGGGCATATTCACGGCATTGCGCTCAGCAAACTGGCGCAGACCGGCGTTGCGGCTGTTGATGTCATAAAGATAGCGGCGCCTGCCGAGCAGGGTCTGCGCATAGCCGTGCTCGCGAGCAAAAGCAATATTGCTATCAATATACTGTTTTATAGCAGGATACTGCTGAAAATACTCCTCTATCAATGCCGAAGCCTCCTTGCGCGGAATATCCAACTGTTCCGACAGGCCAAAGGCGCTGATGCCATAAACGATACCAAAATTCACCGATTTGGCATTGCGGCGCTGTTCCTTGCTGACATCCTCGATGTCAATGTGATATATCTTGGCCGCTGTTGCCCGGTGAATGTCATAGTGGTTCTTGAACGCCGCTGTCATATGCTCGTCCTTCGACAGGGCAGCAATGATTCTCAGCTCAATCTGCGAATAGTCGGCAGCAAGAATACTATAGTCGTCACCGCGTGCCACAAAGGCGCGGCGAATTTCGCGGCCCCGCTCGGTGCGGATGGGAATGTTCTGCAGATTAGGATTTGACGAGCTTAATCTTCCCGTGGCTGTAACAGTCTGGTTGTAAACCGTATGCAGACGTCCACTGACAGGGTCGATCAGTTTCGGGAAAGTGTCAAGATAGGTGGACACCAGCTTGCTCAGCGAACGATACTCCAAAATCAATGGAATAATCTCGTGTCTGTCGCGCAGCTTGTGGAGCACCTCCTCGGCCGTACTGTACTGCTTTGTGGCCGTCAGCGGCGGTTTTTCCGTCACCTTCAGCCGCTCATACAGCACTTCGCCCAACTGCTTTGGCGACCCTATGTTGAACTCCATCCCTGCCAGGGCATATATCTGATGTTCAATCTCGTCGCGTTCGTGCGACAATTGAGCAGAATACTGTTTCAGTGCATCGACGTCGATCCTCACGCCTTCGCGCTCCATATCGACCAGCACATCCACCAACGGCATCTCCACCTCATTGAACAACGCCAACATATCGTTTTCAATCAGTGAGTTGCGCATCGGCTCATAGAGGCGGAACAGCAATTCGGCACAGCGTGGGGCATAGCCTGCAGCGTTCTCGTCGAGTTGTTCTTTCAGCACGCTCGAAACGATAAAGTCGAGATAGTGACGCGCCTCGGGGTCGAGCAGATAGTGTGCCAGCTGCACGTCGAAGACCTCGCCGCAAATACGCACATCGTGGTCCAGGAAGATATGTTTCAGCTGCTTAAGGTCATAGCAAATCTTGCGCGTAGCATCGTTTTCGAGTGCCGACTGCACAAACGAGAAATACTCGTTGCCATCGAAAGGCAGATAGACGGCTTCGTCCGTACCCGTGGCAAAAGCGATGCCGCGCACCTCGCGCGACTTGGCATCCTGGTCCAGAAAGATGGCAAAATCCTTGTCCTGAAGTTCCGCCAGGGTCTCTATGGTCGCCGTACGCGTCTTGCCGGGGGTGGCCGGTGTCGCGACAGCGCCGTCGGCTTCAGGCTCGCCAAACAGCGACACCTGCTGCGGGTCGCTTTTGGGGCTGCGAGCACGCTGACGCTCCGACGGTTCCTTGCTTACCGCCGCCTTCTCGGGCGATACGGAACCGCTACGCGTCTTGACGCGCAAATCCAGTTTCATAGCCAAATCCGGATCCTTGACACTCAAGTCGGTATACATCTTCTTGGCAAAAGTCCTGAATTCAAGCTCGGCAAACAATGCCGCCAAAGCCTCATAGTCGGGTGTCGGAACGGCCAGCAGGGCCTCGTCAAGCTCTACCGGAGCCTCGCGGCATATCGTTGCCAGCTCCTTCGACAGAAGGGCCTGCTCGCTGTATTCCTTCACGGCGTTGCGCAATTTCTCGTTGCGCACCTCGTCGCTATGGGCCACCAGGTTTTCGACGCTGCCGAACTGTTCTACAAGTTGTTTGGCCTTCTTCTCGCCCACCCCGGGAATGCCAGGAATGTTGTCGATGGCGTCGCCCCACAGGCCCAGGATGTCGGCCACCTGCTCGGGGCGTTCCACGCCAAAGGCCTCGCACACCTCCTTGGGGGTATAGATACTGTCGGGCTTGCCCATACGGCCAAAGCGGTACAGGTGCACACGGCTGGTTACCAGCTGGGCAAAGTCCTTGTCGGGCGTCACCATCAGCACCTCGTCGAAACCCTTTTCCTCGCCTTGGCGCGACAGCGTGCCTATGATGTCGTCGGCCTCATAGCCAGCCTTCATAACCGCCGGAATGCCAAAGCCGTCGATGACACGGTGTATGTAAGGCAGGGCCTGCTGGATGTCCTCGGGCATAGCGTCGCGGTTGGCCTTGTATTGGTCATAGCGTTCGTGGCGGAAGGTGGGCTCCGACATATCGAAGGCCACAGCGCAATGCGTGGGTTGCTGCTGCCGCAGCAGGTCGTACAGCGTCGTCGTGAACCCCAGCACAGCCGATGTGTTCATACCCCTGCTGTTCATACGCGGATTGTGGTTCAGCGCATAATAGGCACGGTAGACCATCGCCATTCCGTCAATCAACATCAGTTTCTTCATCCGGTATCAATAGTCTTTAGTGATGTCTACTTCAGCGGGTCGGCCGTCAGCTCGTCGTATTCCTTGCGGTGGCGCAGGATGTCGCACGCCAGGTTGACGGCGTGGCGGAACGACTGCTCGCTGGCCTTGTCCTTGCCGGCAATGTCGTAGGCCGTGCCGTGGGCCGGCGAAGTGCGGATTATGTCGAGGCCGGCCGTATAGTTGACGCCTTCGGTGAACGACATCAGCTTGAATGGGATAAGTCCCTGGTCGTGATAGAGTGCCAGCACGCCGTCGAACTTGTTGAACTCGTTGCTGCCGAAGAAACCGTCCGACGGATAGGGGCCGTAGGCAAGGATGCCGTTGCCGTACGATTCGTCGATGGCAGGCTTGACAACCGTCTCGTCCTGCGTGCCGATGACGCCGTTGTCGCCGGCGTGGGGGTCCAGCGCAAGGACGGCAATTTTGGGCATCGGGATGCCGAAGTCGCGCTTCAGCGACTCGTGCATCAGTCTGATTTTCCTGACCAGCAGCTCTTTGGTGATTGCCGACGGCACATCCTTCAGCGCCAGGTGGTTGGTGACGATGCCGATGCGGATGCGGTCGCAGACCATCATCATCAGCGACTCGCCGCCGAACTTGCTCGACAGGTATTCCGTATGTCCCGGAAAGTCAAACGTTTCGGACTGTATGTTCTTCTTATTGATAGGTGCCGTTACAAGCACGTCGACCTCGCCGCGCTTCAGGTCCTCGCAGGCGCGGTCCAACGCCAGACGGCTCATTTCGCCGCCGATGGCTGTGGGCTTGCCGATTTCGATTTTCACCTCGTCCTGAACCAGGTTGACGACGTTGAATTTGCGCTCCTGGGCCTGGCTTGCATCGAGCAAAGCCGTGAAATTCAGGTCCTGAACCTGCTGCGACAGCAGTTTCTTGTGGTACGACGCCACCTTGGTCGAACCGTACACTATCGGCGTGCAGCGGTCGAACATACGGCTGTCGGAAAAGGTCTTCAGTATCACCTCGTAGCCGATACCGTTGATATCGCCCTGCGTGATGGCAACTTTTATCTTGTGTGTATCTGTCTTTGTCATTTTTACTGTGAATTTTGGATTGTTATCCTTGAATTGAAATTATCTGTTGTCGCTTTTCTTGGCACCAAGGTCCCTTGACGCGGGCATCCGCCCGGCGGCCTAATTCTGCATCGTGGCTTCGTACATCTGGCAGAAAGCATAGAGCAGGCGCAGGCCGAAACCCGAGGCGCCGACGCCATAGAAGCTCTCGCGCTGCGAATAGAAAGCCACGCCGGCAATGTCGAGATGGATGTAGGGACAGCCGTGCGCAAAGTGGGCCAGGAAGCGGCCGGCCGTGATGGTGCCGGCGTTGGCGTGAAGGTTGCAGTTGATCATATCGGCCACGTTCGACTTCAGTAGCTCGTCGTAGTCCTTCCAGAACGGCAGCTCGGCCAAGCGCTCGTAGACCTTGCCGCCAACAATGCGCAGCAGGTTCAGCGGCCCTTCGGCTCCATCCTGCATAACGGCGGCCACCTTGGTGCCCAGCGCCCTGACGGCGGCGCCGGTCAGCGTGGCGGCGTCGATGATGAGTTCGGGCTCCTCCTGCGAGGCATAGGCGATGGCGTCGGCCAGGATCAGGCGACCTTCGGCGTCGGTGTTGGTGATTTCGACTGTCGTCCCGTCGTACATCGTCAGGATGTCGTCGGCGGCATAGGCGTTCTTGCCCGGACGGTTGTCGGTCAGCGGCAGGTAGGCACGCAGCCACACCGGCAGGCCGTTCTCGGCAGCGGCCAGCACCGTCGATGCCATAAGCGCCGCACCAGCCATATCCGACTTCATTTCAACCATATAGTCGCCCGTCTTGATGTTCAGGCCGCCGGTGTCGTACATCACGCCCTTGCCCACCAGGGCCACGGGCTTGCGGTTGATGCGGTCGGACGGCTTATACTCCAGCACCACAAAGCGTGCCTCGTCCTCGCTGCCACGGTTCACAGCCAGCAGGCCACCCATCTTGAGCGATTCTATCTTCTTCTGCCCCAGCACGGTACACTTGACGTTGCCCACCTTTTCGGCCTCGGCCGCAAGCAGGTCGGCAAAGCGCGGCGCATTGAGCTGCATCACAGGCTCGTTCACCCAGTTGCGCATCGTGTCGATGCGGCGCCACAGACGCAGGTTCTCGTCCAGGGCCGCCTGATCCAGAATATGCTGCTCCAGGACCACTTCCTGCAAAAGACTGTCTTTCTTGGCCTTATAGCGGTCGAAACGATAGTTGGCCAGGTGCAGACCCTCGAGGAAGGCCACCACCTCTTCGGGAATGACGCCCTCGCCGGTCACGGCCACGCGTTCCACCTTCTCGGCGCTCAGCGTCTGCTGCAGCTCGGCGGCAGCGCGGCGCAGCTTTTCGAGGGCCTCGCTGTTGGGCAATTCGCTGTCGAAATTCTGGACATATATCTTGTGCGGCAAACGGCCAAAGACCACAAGCGACGAAATATCGTCCTTGCGCCTCTGCTCAAGGTAGGCCGCCTCGTCGCGCTTCAATGGCAGTGCACGGGCAGCTACTTCGCTGCCATACAGAAAAATAACCGACCTATCGAGGGTCGTATAATCTATCTTTCCTAATTTGATTTCCATAATTTTTCGATAAATTTAATCTGCAAAAATACACATTTTTTCGCTTCCGCAGCCTTTTTTGCCCAAAAATATTTTTCAACAAGCAGCAAAAGCCGTACTTTCGCAAGTCTGCAGCGCCGCTCCGCGCACCCCCCGCCGACCTGCAGTCCCACCCCCTCGCCGGCCACATCCGGGGCACCAAAAAAAGTCCACAGCCCTACCCGAAACCGGTCAAAGTCCACTGGCGAAAAATTTGGTAAAAATATGGTAAGAATTTGGGTGAACTTTGATAGGTAATTGGTGTTGAGAATCAACAACTTGCAAAAGGGCATTTTTGGCCCTTTTTAGCGGAAACGAAACTATTTTTGACAAACATTGCAACAGGCTACAAGACAGATACTTGCAACGGTTTTTCGCTTAAATTTCGCCCATTCGGACTTTTTGCCTATCTTTGCAAAACAATTCAAACAGGCAAATAATATGGAATTCATTAAAAAAGTGTATTTTACATTAATATTGAACTATCTGTAGGCCTTTCGGTGCCTTTGCGCGGATTTTGGCTTCCGCGGACTATCGACGGTATTAATTGTTCCACTTTTTTTAAGAAGCTGTTTAAATATAATTGATGATTTTTGTTATGCAGATAGACGAGCAGATTTTATTTCTTTTTGAGGGCGCAATGGGGTTCCATTGTAACCGAAAAAAGGAGGAAAAGATGCCGTATATATGCTTTAAGAAAATCATTGAATTGAATTTAAACAGCTTCTCAGTCCGTCAACGTCGCATCAGCGGATTTGCCTTGCCGGCGGGGCGCAACAACGATTTCGGCCCAACTATCCCTCCGCCACGCACCTGCTCCGCCATTTCGACCATTGTTCGACCATCGTTTAACCATCGTTCGACCATCGTTTAACCATTTAAAATGGTAGAACGATGGTCGAACGATGGTTAAACGATGGTCGAAATGGCAGGGCAAGTCCAGCGCAGAACGCCCCATTGCCTCATTTTTCTTTTGTCGCAGCCCCGTCGTCCTGCCGCGACAAGAAATCAAGGGGATCGATATATTCAACCGAGCCGTCGGGCGACACGGCAATCAACACAAACCCCTGATTCGCAACAGGAAGCCACTTGCCCGTAGACGCTACGTAGATACGCGTGTCGCTGTCGACAGCAAAATACGGCAGACCACTGTTTTCCAGCCTGTTGGTGCATTCGTTAAGGTAAAAGGCATAATCGTCCAGAGCCGCATACAGGTTGTCCAGTTCCACCTCGTCGGCACCGATGTCGCGCACCAGGCTGTCGACATAGCGGTCGGAATAGTAGACAAGCAGATATTGCGTCTCGTCGCCCGGCTGCACTATCAAGGCCGCCGAGTCGGGTCCCTGCAAGCCGTCAACATTCTGTGCCCCAGCCACAAACGATGCAACGAGCATCAGACAAAAAAGAATCTTTTCCTTCATATCGGTATGGGTTACGTTGTTCATAATAACGCAAACCGCCCTTCGTAATTGTCCGGCAAGGGCAAAAACCGTAATCGGTCCTCGTTTTTTTTTACAGCTTGCCTCTAATGATGCGTTTAATCAGCGTTTTGCCCGCACTGCAAATTTCTCAATATCAATTCGTTTAATTCGCACAATTCGCCGTTTAAAAACAATTATTGGAGACCATCTACAGCTCAACTGCGGGCCAGCCGTAGTCCTGATAGTAGCGGTAGCGAAGGCCGTGGCGCTTCAGATAGTGGCGCAGCTGTTCGCGGCGGACGGCTTCTTGGACACCCTGATTTGAGTGAATGTTCTGGTATACATCATAATACGAGCCAAAGATGCGGCGGGCACTGGGCTCCCAGCCGGCACCGTCGACGGTCTGCTCGAACGACGAGACGCGGTATTTGCCGTCTTTCAGTTCCAGCGACATCAGGCCGCTGTGGTTGCCGCCCGAGACGCACTTCAGCGTGTCGCCGCTCGGCGTGTACCAGAACACCCAGCAGTCGCACAGCACAGGGACATAGTCGGAATCGGCCAACTCCGAGGCGACGACAGCAATGGTCGGGATGCAGATTTCGCCCTTCTGGTAGTGTTCGCCAATCTCGTTCACCAGGTAGTCGCCTATGGCGTCGCGCCGGGCCTGCTCGTCGCGGCTGATGGCGATGTGGCGTATGCAGTCGGCCTTGTGCCCGTCGAAATCCGACATCAGCCAGCGGCCGCCAACGCGCTCCATATAGAGCTTATGTTCTTCAACGTCATCCACTTCCGCATTCTCACATTCACGCATTGACGCACTATCCCCATCTTCCACTAACGCATTCTCATTCCCCTCCCATTTCTGTCGCACGCTGATGGTGGCCACGGCGTGGTCTTTGTCGGTCATTTCCACGGCGGTGACGGTATAGTCGGCAATGGTGCCGCCGTTGCCGGTGACGAAATAGTAGAGCCATTCGTGGTCCATAGCCTCAAATTCAGGCAGATAGTTGAACATCGTGTCCAGCACGGCGTAGAAGTCCGCCGTCATATATTCGCGCGCCTCCTCGCGCAGTTCGTGGTCAGGGATATACCGGCACAGCTCCCCTGCCCTTTTCTTCAGTTGTTCCTCGTTGTTTGTAGCGCACGCCGCCAGCAAAGCAACAGCCAAAGTAATGATAGTCAGCTTCTTCATATTTATTAATATGTTAATTTGCTAATCCGTTAATTCGTTAATGTGTTAATTTGTTAATTCGTTAATGTGTTAATTCGTTAATGTGTCAATTAACCAGTCAAATTTATTTGACATTTATGATAATTACAAGCACAGAACCCCTGAGTGAAAAATAATTATTTATGGTTAATTCCTGGTCAATTTCTGGTAATTCCTGTTTTTAAAAAAGCCCCAAGTTGAAAAGCAATAATTTATGATTAATTCCTGGTCAATTAATGGTAATTCCTGTTTAAAGAAAGAATATGAAAGTTATTTTTGATCAAATGTATTTATGTTGTGTGGCAGGGCGTTGCGGCCGGCGTCGGTCATCAGTCCCTGACGTTCCAGTTCTTGGCAGCGTTGAATGTTGAGGGCCGTCCAGTGGCTGTTCTTGCGTCGCGGCGAGATGCGCTGCGCCAGCCGGCCATCGGGCAGCTTCTTGACGGTAGAGTCTATCCATCCAAAGCAGAGCGCCTCCAAAACCACCTCGACATACGGCAGTGCCCCCGCCTTCGCCGCCTTCCCCCTATAGCACGCCACCCAACATTCCAGCTCCCACCCGTGGTTCTCCTCCAACCACCTGCGCAGTTCCGCCCGGTCCTCGAATGTCATCAGATTCCGTATCTCCATAACTATATTATTCTAAACTTACATATTCACAAATTAACTAATTTACGCATTTAAGCATTCTCGCATTCATTCATCTTGTTTCATATCTCATTAATTGTTTCCGGGTGCAAAGATATGGGTTTTATTTCAGATGTCAAAATTACAGACTAACGCATTTACACGTTAACAAATTAACGGATTAACACATTGATTCATTCTCATTATTATTGGCCCGGCTGCTAACATTATGCGACTTTCATTTTATATTTAATGGAGGTTCGAAAAGAGGTAGATATTCTATCCTTTATTTTCTCATTCGCCTTCGTCGTTTAGTTTTTCTTCTATTTCTTCTATGGTTGGAAGAGCGCCTTCCACTTTTACAGGGTAGAATTGTTCTAATTCGTATGATGAAATAGCAATGGGTTGATTACTGGACTCCAGGGAATATCGTGCCAATAATCCATTCTTTTTCTTACAAACAAGAAGTCCTATTGTTGGATTGTCGTCCGGACGCTTCAAGATGTGATTGCAGACGACGATATAACCACCTATTTGTCCTACATCTGGAAGATCAAATTCATCAATCTTTACTTCCACAACGACATAGCATCTCAGTTTTAGATGGTAAAATAACAGGTCGATAAACTTTTCTTTTTCACCAATTTGCAATCTATATTCACGGCCAACATAAGAGAATCCCGAACCTAACTCTACAAGAAAATTTGTGATATTGGTGAGCAACGCCTCTTTCAACTTTTTCTCATTGTATTTTCCCTTAATGCCTGCAAAAGCAAAACTATAAGGGTCTTTTGTCACTTCCTGAGCCAGATCACTGTCAGGTGCGGGAAGAGCAACTGAGAAATTTGTGAGTGCCTTTCCCTGGCGTTCATAAAGCCCAGTGTCTATCCAGTTAAGTAACATCGCCCTGCTCCATCCATTTTCAAGAGTTTGGTTTACGAAAAACAGTGCTTTTTGTGGATTGTCGGAGCATCGGTCTATAATGAGTCTATGGTGCCCCCAAGGTATGCTGCACAATTCTTCCACAAGTTGTGGAAGATTCTTGCTGTCCAAATTCTCCACAAGTTGTGGAAGATTTTCAATAACTTGATTGTAAAGCAAATAAAACCTCTTACAATATCTAATATTCGATTCCGAAAGACCTTCAACATCGGGTATCTCTTTTTTCAAGTCCCTGCTGAGTGTTGCATAGAACTTAGAACCGTATTTATTCTCATCCTGTCGTTCTGCAATATCTTTGCCCAAACTAAGGTTGAACAGAAGCTGCTCCGTATTCACCTTTACTGCGGCTTTTATCTGGCTTTGACGGTACCTTATGACAAGATTCTTCACCCAATGTGTGTAATCCTTGTCTAATATTGTAATTGACTTGTTCATATATGGTTTGGTTTATTCCAATAACATTATTTTTCGTTTTCCCAGGTTTTGTCTTACATCTATAACATTGGATGTGTCATATCTCAATAATTGTTT
>DFHL01000026.1:0-12035 GCA_002371315.1 Bacteroidales bacterium UBA3724
TAATGCCGTATGCTTTCGTCTTCAGGGACATACTGGACGAATCCAAGATATAGCCTTTCGACGTATAGCTGTCAATGAGTTCCTGAGCTTTTCGTTGGGCCTCTTTTTGGAATTCAGCCACATCGGGACTACCATTGATACGTTTCACTGTAACAGAAGAAGCGGTGCTCGTATCCGATATTGGATCGGCTAATGTTTCCAATAGTTTTTTACTATCTAACGACGCTTTGTATTTTCCACAATAATCAGTTGGTATCTGTATCTGGGCATTGCACGATGTTAATCCAAAGAGTAATGCGATTATTATTACTGTTTTATTTTTCATTTTACCCTCCTATTTTACGATTGTACTATATTATTTGAACTTAACGAATCCATTTCTTCACTCTTGTCGCAAGAGGACAGTGTGAAAGTTGTTGCCCCCAATGTAAGGAGGATCATTGTTACAGTTTTTTTCTTCATTGTTAAAATTTATATGTTAATAATTCTTGTGATGTTTTCTATTTGGCTTGATTAGTAAGTAAAATGGTAAATGGTGGTTTCTCCACCCATTGTGATTGTTTTTGAAATCGGGTATCCGTCTGGATCATAGGCGTATGAGCATTGTGCATTGCTTGATATCAGAGTGGTCATATTGTTCTCGTTCCAGCACATAGCGTAAGCGAGGAAGATAACGCTATTTCCCAGCACTCCCTCGAATATCATATTGGTCACGCTCATAGTTTCCATCCCCATCGGGAAGCGCATTGGGTTGGGGTGGCTGTCGTACTGCATATTGCTCATAATGGGCTGGCCGTCGCAGGTGATAGAGATGACATTGCCACCGTTCCATTCGAAGAGGTAGGTGCTGGTCTCCACGCTGCCGTCGTCCGCAGTCTTATTGGCTTGCACAGTTGACACGTGGACGTCGTCAGCGTAGGAGTATGCCAGCTCGCACGGGACAACACTGTCATAGGTCTGCTGACATAGATTGTCCGTAAACATCAACGGCAGCAGGAAGGTCTGCCGCTCCAGCCGCCCGTCGGCGCTGTAGTGGTAGTGCATCGCGCCGCCAGGGTAGGCTGTGCCTGCGCCGTCGTAGGGGTAGACCCTCGCCAGCCGACCGTCGCTGTATTCAAATACGGTGCGGCCGAGCGACGAGCCGTCGTACATCGTGCAACTGATTTCCTTGAGCAGGTCGCCCTCCCAGGAGAAGTCGTAGGTGAGGTAGTCGAAGGTACCCACGCTGTGGACGATGCGGCTGATTTTCCTGGCGGGCCACATTTCTTCCGTGTCCGAGCTGCCGCCTTCTGTTGGAGTGTGTGCTTTTGGCGGGTCTTTCTGACAAGATCCAAGCATCATAACGAACAACGAGAAGACAATTGCTCTTAACAGCTGTTTCATATTCATTGTCTTGAAGTTTTAATTGTTATTAAATTTCGTTTAACTTATGTATAAATATATCATAAATCGGAGTTTCTTTTTTTAAATGGAAAATGCTTATTGTCTGTGTTTTGCGTGACAAAACAATGGCATCGTTTTTTTGTGGAACGGTATCCATCGGCAATGTATAGTCTTCTTTGGGTGCAAGCCAACAATCGACAGAGTTGTAATTATTAATGAGGTGTTTGTACTCTTCGGGTATAATCGGTACATTGAAATCAATTTGAAGCATTATCCAAGCAGAATCTGTTGTTGCTTCAAGCATTGTGACATCCACAAAGACAGTATCATTGACGCGGTAATCTTTCACAAAAGCAACATTAAGACCTTCTGTACCGGCATACTTGGTGTATAGTTCGCTGACTGAATGTGAGGGGAAGAACCAGTACCACCGCTTCCATAGGGTGATGGCAGCCAGTTCGATGAGCAGGGCGATGCCTACCCACATCCAAAACCGTTTTATGTTTTTTGGTACATTCATAATTGGTTCAACATCGTGCTGATGGTGTCGCAGGTATGGGTGTTGTCAATCTGTCCGCAGGTATTGATGGCCGTGTAGAGCGGTGGGTTGGCATAGGCTGTATCGGCACCGAGGGCGAAGAGGGCAAGCAAGCAGGCTGCCACGGCGGTGCGGCGGAGTGAGGCGCGGCGGCGGTAGCGGGCGCAACGCTGCTCAAGGCCAGCAGAATGCTCGGCAGCAAGAGCACGGATATAGGTAAGATCGGCAGGGGTGAGAGGCTGCAATCTGATGGGCGTGGATTGATTTTTTTTCATTTGCGTTTTTTTTATTTATTTATTGTCGGATTATTGTCGGAACGGTAGTATTGCCGGAGTTTGGCGATGATGCGGTAGCGGAGTTGGACGGCACTGTGAGGCTTGATGCCGAGTTCGCGGGCCATCTCATCGGGAGTATAGCCTTCGGCCATCAATTCGACGGCACGGTGTTCGTGAGGGTTGAGGACAGAGGAGAGGGATTCGATGTATTCGCGGAGATTGCCTTCGTCGGGGGCTGCAATGGTGTCGGCCATATTCTCGTCGAGAGGAAGGTAGAGATGGGTGCGATGGAGAAAACGCAGACGAGAGAAAGCGCTTCGGCAGAGCCAATAGACCCAGAGGGTTTCCTGAAGGGGCGATAGGTTGGTGCTTATTTGTTTCTCGTGTTTCCATATCGTGATATAACATTCTTGTCGCAACTCGGCACAATGATAGCTGTCGCCTGACGAACGGCGCATACACAAGCGTTCGATGAGTGCCTTGTGCCGTTCAATCAGACCATAGAAATGCTCATATTTCAGCCGGTCGTTTGTTGTCATTCAGAAACGTTTCTATTAAATATAGGAATTTTTCAAGGCAAAAATCTACAATGGTATGAAAGAAAGTGTGAAATTAACATTGTTTAACTTTTGCGACAATGCTATTTTAGAACGAAACTTGCAGGTGAATTGGTGTTTGTATGGGTTTAATGGACAGGGTGGGTCTTATGGGCGGGATGGGGTCTGGCGCGACTGAATCGCGACACACACTGGGTGGGCTCTATTTATTCACTTTTTGCCATCCGGCTGTCAGCAATATTTATGCTCGAGGAGCATTTTTTCTTTAACAGGAATTACCAGAAATTGGCCAGGAATTATCAGAAATAATTTTTTTCATTTATGCTCGAGGAGCATTTTTTTCTTTTAACAGGAATTGCCAGGAATTGGTCAGGAATTAACCAGAAATTATTTTTTTTCTTTTAACAGGAATTGTCTTGGACGTGAGTGACCTGTGAAACGAACGCGTTCGTTTCACAGGTCACTTATCACAGGTTACTTAAATATATTTGACCAATTACTTAATTTTGGGTGGAACGCAATATTAGTCGAAGATGGACGTTTATAGATGGTCATATTTAAGAATCCTGACCGGATGATAGACTACCAGAAACATAAACTGTCCAACGGGCTGACGCTGATTGTGAACGAGGACCGCGGCACGCCGCTGGTGACGGTCAACACGCTGTATGGCGTGGGGGCGCGCGACGAGGACCCGTCGCGGACGGGTTTTGCGCATCTGTTTGAGCACCTGATGTTTGGCGGCACGGAGCGCGTGCCCAACTTCGACGCTGTGGTCACCGAGGCGGGTGGCGAGTCGAACGCGTTCACAAACAATGATATAACGAACTATTATATCACCCTGCCGGCGCGCAACCTTGAGTCGGTGCTGTGGCTGGAGTCGGACCGTATGCGCGGCATCGACCTGTCGCAGCGCGCCCTGGAGGTGCAGCAGTCGGTGGTGACCGAGGAGTACCACTACCGCTATGTGAACCGCCCCTACGGCGACGAGTGGATGCTGCTGCGGCCGCTGTGCTACAAGGTGCATCCCTACCGCTGGTGCACCATAGGCAGCGACATCCGCCACGTGCAGGAGGCTACGCTGGAGGATGTGCGGACTTTCTTTGCGCGCTATTATCGTCCCGACAACGCCATCCTGTCGGTGTGCGGCAACGTCAGGGCCGACGAGGTTTTCCGCCTGGCGGAGAAATGGTATGGTGACATTGAAAGCGGAAAGCGGAAAGCGGGAAGCGGAAAGCGGCTGGTTGAGCCGGAGCAGAGGGAGGCGCGCGAGCTGCGCGTGGAGCGCGATGTGCCGGCCAATGCGATTTATATGGCCTATCCGATGTGCAGTCGCGTGGACGACGACTTCAGGGCTGTGGACTTGGTGAGCGACATACTTTCGAACGGCAACTCGTCGCGCCTGATCAACGCGCTGGTCAAGGAGCGCCAGCTGTTTACCAGCATCGACGCTTACGTTACCGGCGAAGCCGACCCGGGCCTGCTTGTCGTGTCGGGCCATCTGACCGACGGGACGGATTTTGCCACAGCCCGTGCTGCGGTTGAAGACCAGCTGCGCCGACTGGCCGAGGATCCTCTTGAACAGCGCGAGCTGGAGAAGGTGGTCAACAGGTTTGAAAACACTTTCTTCGTGAATGGCTACAAGACCGCCGACCGCGCTGTGCTGCTGTGTCTGGACGAGTGGCTGGGGCATATTGAATGGGCGAACGACGAGCCGGCATTGTACCGCACGGTGACGGTGGATGACATACGCCGCGTGGCCGCCGAACTGTTCCGGCCGGAACATCAGTCGGTGCTGCTTTATGCCAAAGGTCAGGATTGATGGAAGTTAAAGGAAGTTAAAGGGAAGTTAAAGGGAAGTTAGAGGGAAGTTAATGGACAATAGTATTTGTATCTGAAGTTAAGGTTAAGGTTAAAGTTAAGGTTTAATCAAGGTTAAGGTTAAAGTTAACGTTAAGTAAAATGAATAAAGAGAAGAGTTTTGTTGTCAAGCTGCTGATGTTGCTGTGGTATGTGCTGACGCATCCGCTGGTGTGGCTGTGGCGCAAGCTGAGCGGATTCTTTATGCGTCTGAACTACCGCAAGATAGGCAAGAATATTGTCCGCACGACGGGCAACTTCTTCCATTGGCTGCTGTTCAGCGTGCTGATTCCTAAGAAGTACCGCAACATCACGAAGAAGGAGATATACCGCATAATCTTCAAGGCCGACACGCCGGCAGGCAAGCGCTTTGACGTGTGGCTGCTGGTGCTGATAGGGCTCAACCTGCTGGTGATTATGCTCGACAGTTTCGAGGCGGTGCATTCCAATATCCGCTGGGTTCTGAAGGCGATAGAGTGGCTGCTGACCATCATCTTCACGCTCGAGTACTACCTGCGCATCTACTGCCTCAGCAAGCCGTGGAAGTATGTCTTCTCGTTCTACGGCATCATTGATTTTCTGTCGATTATGCCGGCCTACCTGAGCCTGCTGATTCCGGCCACGCAGACGCTGACGGTGCTGCGCGTGCTGAGGACGCTGAGGATTTTCCGCATCTTCAATATGCAGCGCTTCCTGCAGGAGAGTTTCCACCTGCTCAACGCCATCCGTCGCAGCGTGACGAAGATATTGATTTTTATGCTTTTCGTCTTTATTGCGGCCATCATTCTCGGTTCGATAATATATATGTTCGAAAACGGCAAGAACCCTGCTATGTCGAGCATTCCCAAGGCTATATACTGGGCTGTGGTGACGATTACGACGGTGGGCTATGGCGACATCACGCCGGTGACGCCGATGGGCCAGTTCATCTCGACGCTGGTGATGCTGCTGGGTTACTCGATTATAGCTGTGCCTACGGGCATCGTGGTGGGCGAGACCATCCAGGAGCATAAAGCGGAAAGCGAAAAGCGGAAAGCGGAAAACGAAGAGACGGAGATGGATGTTGTTCCCGACGAGTTCAACGAATATGAGGAGAGCCGGATGGCGGACACGAAAACGATGGATGCCGGCAGCGAGGCGGGGCCGCGCTTCTGCACCCATTGCGGCCATACGGAGAACGACCCCGAGGCACGCTATTGCCGCTATTGCGGCACGCTGCTGTCGAAAACCCAACCAAGCGGCTGGATTAACGATTTCTTTAAGAGTTAAGTGAATGGCCGAAAACAACTTTCATCTTCTAAAAAAACAGGAATTACCAGAAATTGGCCAGGAATTAAACGGATTTTTTTTAACAGCAATTATCAGCAATTAAACAGCAATTGTCAGCAATTCCTTTTAGAACGTGAATGACCGTAAATGCCAAATAAATAGGACTAATACTTTAACGATTTAAATCTGATTATGAAAAAACTAACGATTCTGATTCTGCTAACGGTGATGTGCACCATTACCGGCGTGGCGCAGAACTATACCATCCGCGGCACGGTGCGCGCCGCCTCGTCGGGCGAGACGCTGATCAGCGCCACGATATACGATATGCTGTCGGGCAAGGGCGCGCTGACCAATGCCGAGGGGCGCTATTCGCTGACGCTACCCAAGGGCAAGGTGGTGCTGAGGGTGTCGTATGTGGGCTATAAGACGGTATTTGACACCATTGAACTGGATGGAAACAAGGAGATTAACTATAAGATGGCCACGAGTATGGAGCTGAAGACCGTAACGGTACGTGCCGACCGCGTCAGCTCGCACCGCTCGTCGCAGATGAGTGCCATCGACATCCCTGTCGAGCAAATCAAATCGGTACCTGTGCTGTTTGGCGAGACCGACGTGCTGAAGGCCCTGCAGCTGCTGCCCGGCGTGCAGAGCGGCACGGAGGGTATGTCGGGAATGTATGTGCGCGGCGGCGGTCCCGACCAGAACCTTTTCCTGCTGGACGGCGTGCCGCTATACAACGTCAACCACCTGGGCGGTTTCTTCTCGGCCTTCAATGCCGACGCCATCAAGAACATCACGCTCTACAAGGGCAGCTTCCCGGCGCGCTTCGGCGGCCGCCTGTCGAGCGTGCTCGACATCACGAGCAACGACGGCAACGAGAACAAGCTGCACGGCAACGTTTCGGTTGGCGTCATTGCCGCCAAGGTGAACCTGGAGGGACCGATATGGAAGGACAAGACCACCTTCAACGTCAGCTTCCGGCGCACCTATTTCGACCTGCTGGCGCAGCCTGCCATTATGGCCATCGGCGCTATGGAGGATGGACGGCTGAATGCGGGCTACTATTTCTATGACCTCAACGCCAAGGTGACGCACCGCTTCAGCAGCCGCAGCCGCCTGATAGGCAGCTGGTATTCGGGTGACGACAAGATTTATGCCCGTATGCGCTACGACTACTCCTACGGCAGCGACCGGTCGTCCGAGGAGAAGATGAAGATGGGCTACAACTGGGGCAACCTGGTGGGGTCGCTCAGATGGAACTACGAGCTGAATCCCAAACTGTTTATGAACGTTACGGGTGCCTATACGCGCTATCGTAACGACATCAGCATCGGCCTGGAAGAGTACGACTACTACTATACCGACGTCGACTACTACAAGGCCGAGATGTACTACAAGTCGGGCATCCGCGACATTACGGGGCGTGTGGACTTCGACTACCAGCCCAACCCGGACCATACGGTCAAGTTCGGCGGCAGCCTGCTGCACCATATCTTCCAGCCCGATGTGACGGGCAACAAGATGGAAGAGGGCGACAACTCGGGCGGCACGGTCTATGACACAGTGCTGGGCGAAAGCAGGGTGCACGCCAACGAGTTGAGTGCCTATATCGAGGACGACTGGAGCGTCACCGAGTCGCTGAAGGTCAACGGCGGCGTCAACCTGACGGGCTTTGCCGTGCAGGGCAAGTTCTACCCCTCGCTGCAGCCGCGCCTGAGCGGCCGCCTGATGATCAGCGACGACCTGTCGGTCAAGGCCGGATACAGCTATATGACGCAGTATATGCACCAGCTTTCGAACAGCAGCATCAGCCTGCCCACCGACCTGTGGGTGCCGGTGACCAAGCGCATCGTGCCGATGCACGCCCATCAGGTGGCGGCAGGTGTGTTCTACAACCTCAAGGGGCTGGTTGACCTGTCGATGGAACTATACTACAAAAAGATGCGCAATATGATTGAGTATCGCGACGGTGCCAGTTTCTTTGCCGCCTCGGCAGGCTGGGAGGACAAGGTCTTTATGGGCGACGGCTGGTCGTATGGCATCGAGCTGCTGGCGCAGCGCACCATAGGCAGCTTCACCGGCTGGGTGGGCTACACTTGGAGCAAGACGATGCGCCAGTTCGACCGCGAAGGACAGGAGATAAACAACGGCGAACCCTTCCCGGCCAAGTACGACCGCCGGCACGACATATCCATTATGCTGAGCTACAAGCCGAACGACAACTTCGACTGCAGCGCCGTGTGGGTGTTCTCGTCGGGCAATACGGGCACGCTGCCGATGCAGGAATATGTGGACCCCACCACGGGCCAGACGATTTCGTACATCGAAAGCCGCAACAACTTCCGTATGCCGGCCTACCACCGTATGGACATCGGCGTCAACTTCCACAAGGAGAAGAAGCACGGCGTCCGCACCTGGAGCCTGAGCGTCTACAACCTCTACAACCGCAAGAACCCCTTTATGGTCTACGAGAAGAACAATCTGCACTCGGTTGTCAACGGCGTGCACTACAACTCGTCGCTGGTGCAACTGTCGCTGTTCCCGATAATACCGTCGGTATCTTATAGCTTCAAGTTTTAACCTTAACCTTAACGTTAACCTTAACTTCAGATACATAACATTGAACTAAAACGAAGACGAAAACTAAAACGAAAATGAAACGTATACATTATATATTATTGGCAGCCGTGGTGCTGCTGGGGGCGTGCGAGAAACCTATCGATTTCGACACCGACGAGGTGAACCCCTATGTGGTGATGATTTCCAAGCCTGTTAGCGACTCGCTGATGGCGGTCTATGTCGGCTATAGCCGTTTCTTTTTGGACAACAGGAGTTTCAATACCATTTCCGACGCAACGGTGACGCTCAGCGACGGGACGGGAGCCTATGTGGGCGTGTACGATCCGCGCGGATTCCTGTTGTCGGGTAGACATTATTATTATACTGATGGGGAGTACTGGATGGAGGACAGCGTTTTCTATGGCGGATACACCTTCTCGTTGCGGCCGCAGCCTGGTGATACGCTGCGGTTGACAGCCACGGTGCCGGGCTACGGCAAGATGATTAGCGCAACGACGACGATGCCGCGGATGCCGGAGGTCGAGGTACTTGACCTTGTGGTTGATACAAGTGAAGGGAACTACTATGACGAATATGGCGGTTATTATGGAAAGGGCAACTACTATTATAAAGTCCGTTTCAAGGTGAAAAGCCACGGTAACGACTATTATTCGGTGTCGATAAAGCACGCTTCGGAATTTGTCAGTGGCAGCGGACTTTCGTACTGGGACACTGTACATATGCGGAGTGTGTACTTTTCGGTTAACGACCCATTGGTAAACAGTCACGATCTTGCCGATGCCATCGATGGCTATGACGGCAGTTTCTACGGCAATGAGATGGCTTTCAGCAGCGAACTGTTCCAGAACGGCGAGCACGAGTTTACGGCTATTTTCAGTATTTGGCCAGATGTTGACGAGTTTGACTATGCCCAAATACCGATAATGCTTGAAGTCAGAAGCCTTTCGAAGGAACTGTACCGCTATGAGCAGACTTCGGCCAACGCGGAATACGACTCGTTCGACAACCTTTTCAGCGAGCCGGTGCAGGTAATCTGCAACATCGACGGCGGCATTGGCGTCTTTGGCGGCGCAACTCAAAAGACCTACCGAATGCCGCAAGCGCGCTACGGCACGTTCCAGCACGGCGACGGATATTATTTCAAGAAAGCCAGGAAATGAACGTTTTGATTACCGACAGCACGCATCCTGTGCTGGTAGAAAAGCTTGAGGCTGCTGGCCACCGCTGCCGCGTGTGGACCGACTGCACCTACGAGTCGCTGCTGGCCGAGGTGCAGAACTACGACGCCCTGGTGGTGCGCAGCAAGATTGCCATCGACCGCTATTTCATCGACCACGCACGTCATCTGCGCTGCATTGGGCGCGTGGGGGCAGGGATGGAGACCATCGATGTGGACTATGCCGAATCGGTCGGCATCAGGTGCCTGAATTCGCCCGAAGGCAACCGCGACGCTGTGGGCGAACACGCTGTGGGGCTGCTTCTGGCGCTGGCCGACAAGGTGGCGCTGGCCGACAGCGAGGTACGCCAGGGACTATGGCGGCGCGAGGCCAACCGAGGATTTGAAATCAAGGGGCGCACGGTGGGCATCATCGGCTGTGGCAATATGGGCAGCGCATTCGCCCAGAGGTTGCGAGGCTTTGAATGCCAGATTGTTGCCTACGACAAATACAAGCCGTCGGGCTACGCGCCGGACGGGGTGGATGAGGTGTCGTTCGACGAGCTGCAGCGGCGCGCCGACATTGTCAGCCTGCACGTGCCGCTGACCGACGAGACGCACTATATGGCTGATGCTGACTTTTTTGCCGCTTTCGCCAAGCCGATATACTTGGTAAACACTTCGCGTGGCGCCGTGGTAAAGACACGGGACCTTGCTGCGGCTATGGAGAGTGGCAAGGTGCTGGGTGCCGCACTGGATGTCATTGAATATGAGGATATGTCGAAAGACGGCCTCGACCTCGATACGTTGCCTGCCGACTTCCGCTATCTGCTCCAGTCGCCGCGCACGGTGCTGACGCCACACGTGGCAGGCTGGACCGTCGAGTCGAAATACAAACTGGCCGCAGTCCTGGCCGACAAAATAATAGAGACCCTATGCTTATAGTTGACGACTGTATAATTTCCGATAATCTTGCCGATGTGCGCTTCTGTTGCGACATTGCGCAATGCAAAGGTGCCTGCTGTGTTGAGGGCGATTGCGGCGCGCCGCTCGACAAGGATGAAATTCCTGTCCTTGAGCGCATCTACCCTGATGTCAAACCGTATATGACTGCCGAAGGCATAGCTGTCGTTGAGCGCGAGGGGGTGTCGGCCATCGATGTCGACGGCCTGCCCTGCACGCCGCTGGTCAACAACCGCGAATGCGCATACGCCGTGGTCGAAAACGGTCTTACGCTCTGCGCCATCGAAAAAGCCTGGCGCGACGGGAAGGTTGATTTCCAGAAGCCTATATCGTGCCATCTCTATCCTGTGCGCATCGAGGACTATGGCGACTTCAAGGCTGTCAACTATCACGAATGGGATGTCTGCCGATGCGCCGTCAAGAAGGGTAGGGCAGAGGGCACGCCGTTGTATCAATACCTCAAGGTGCCGCTGGTGCGCCGTTTTGGTCAGGAGTGGTATGACGAACTGGCAGAGCAATGCGAGAATAAAAAATAATTTGTAACTTTGCAAAATTCCAGCGCCGTGCTGGAGCTGTATAATGATTTCTTTGATAGTGACTTATGGATAATGCTGTAAGAAAAAAGAGCCTGATATGCATCGCCATCATTGTTGCGATGCTCATAATAGACCAGATTGTCAAGATCTGGATCAAGACTACGCTTCCCATCGGTGGCGACATACCACTCATAGGCCAATGGTGCCGTCTCCATTTTGTTGAAAACAAGGGTATAGCCTTTGGCCTGTCGTTTGGCGATTCGTTTGGCAAGGTTTTCCTTACATTGTTTCGTATAGTTGCGTCGGTGGCTCTGGCCTTTGTTTTGGTGCGCCAGCTGAAAAAGGATGCTCCCTACTCGCTTGTGGTAAGCCTTGCATTGATACTTGTCGGTGCCGTCGGCAATGTTGTCGACAGCTGCTTTTATGGCTTGATTTTCAGCGAAAGTACCTACGAGCAGGTCGCTTCGATGTTCCCTGCCTGTGGCGGATATGCGGGCTTTTTGTATGGAAAGGTAGTGGATATGTTCTATTTCCCGATGTTCCACTGGACGTGGCCCGACTGGGTGCCTTGGGTTGGCGGAAGCAACGGCGAGTTTTTCAATGCAATATTCAATGTGGCAGACAGTTGCGTCTGTGTCGGCGTGGCATTGCTCATAATCGACCAGCTGTGGCTGCACCCTGATAAAAAAACGGCAGAAAAGGATGCGGAACCGGCCTCGATTTCCGGGAATACGGTATCGGAAGAGGGCAGATAAATGTGAAATGTCCTGTCGGGGTTAAAGAAAAATTTATTGTATAAAATATTGTAAATCATCTTCGGAGTGCTTTGTGCGATACTGATTGTGAAATTTTTTTTTGCCAGTATCAAAAATGTTTGTACTTTTGCAACCGATTTCGAGAGAAATGATGGCG
>DFHL01000026.1:12141-14977 GCA_002371315.1 Bacteroidales bacterium UBA3724
GTTCAATTCCAGTCGATGCCACAAAGTTAGGGAAGTTTTAGGACTTCCCTTTTTTGTTGCATACAATAAAGTGGAACATCTGTTCGTTATTAAGTAAAAATATCTATTAATTATGAGTTTAGAAGTTCAAATCAACAACGACATCAAACAGGCGATGCTCAACAAGCAGAAGGATGTGCTGGAATCGCTGCGTGCCATCAAATCGGCCATCCTGCTGCTCAAAACCGGCAAGGACGCCGTGAATGGCGAAGTGTCCGAGGCTGCTGAAATCGCTATGCTCCAGAAGCTTGTAAAGCAGCGCAAAGAGGCTGCCGACATTTACGTTCAGCAGAACCGTCAAGACCTGGCCGACGAGGAACTGTTCCAGGCTGGCATCATCGAGCGCTACCTGCCCAAGCAGATGAGCCGCGAAGAGATTGAAGCCGAAGTGCGCGCCATCATTGCCGAGGTCGGTGCCTCGTCGCCCAAGGATATGGGCCGCGTTATGGGCCAGGCGTCGAAGCGCTTTGCCGGCAAGGCCGACAACCGCCTTGTTTCTGAAATAGTCAAATCCATTCTGCAGAGCTGATGCGTATCCTTGTTGTCGACGACGAACCCGACCTGTGCGAAATCCTTTGCTTCAACCTCGAAAGCGAAGGCTTCGAGACCGAACGTGCCTACAGCGCCGAGGCTGCTTTGGCGCTGATGGGGCAGGGGCAACGGTTCGACCTGATATTGCTCGATGTGATGATGGAGCAGGTATCGGGCTATGATATGGCCCGCCAGCTGCGCGAAAGTGGCGACAACACGCCGATCATTTTCCTTACTGCCCGCGATGCCGAGGTCGACCAGCTGGAAGGCTTCTCGGCCGGTGCCGACGATTACATCACCAAACCCTTCTCGTTCCCGACGGTGCTGGCACGCATCCGCGCCGTGCTGAAGCGGACGGCTTCGTCCGAAGGACAGCCGGACAATGAGCAGGTCATCCATTGCGGCAGCATCGAAGTGGACCTTCAGCGCAAGGCGGTCTCTGTCGACGGACAGCCCATAGCCCTGACCCGCAAGGAGTTCCTGATCCTTGTGCTGCTTATGCAGCATCCAGGCGAGCACTTCCACCGCCAGCAGATTATCGAGAAGGTCTGGGACGACGACGCTTACGTCGGCGACCGCTCGGTCGATGTCCACATTGCCCGTCTGCGCAAGAAACTGGGACGCTTTGCCGACAGCATAGTGAACCACAGCGGGTTTGGATACACCTTCGTACTCTCCGCCAAACAGTAAATACGACGATGGAAATCCCTTTTGGAGCATATTTTGGCGCTGCGGTCATCTTCCTGCTGCTGGTCTTCCTTGTCTGGAACCACCTGCGGCAGCGCAGGCTGATACGACAGTTGCAGGAACTGGCCGCGTCGCTCGAACAGTCGCGCCAGCAAATCATCCAGGAGCAGGAACGCAACCGGCAGCTCAAGCAGGAAATGACCAACAACATCGCCCACGAGCTGAAAACGCCCGTCAGCAGCATCCGCGGTTATCTCGAGATACTGCTCGGCGACAAACCTGTCGACGACGCCAAGCGGCGTTTCTTCATCGAACGCTGCTATTCGCAGACATTGCGCCTGTCCGACCTCATCAGCGACATCTCGCTCATCAACAAGCTCGAAGAGTCAGCCTCGCTCTTCCCCAAAGAGGAAATCTCCATTGCCTCGGTGGCTGCCGAGGCTGTCAGCGAGCTCGAGGAGCAATGCCAAACGCACCGCATCACCGTCCGCAACAACTTGCCGTCGCAGATGAGCATCGTGGGCAACCATAGCCTTGTCTACAGCATATTCCGCAACTTGCTGGAAAACTCCATCGCATACGCCGGCGACGGTGTCGAGGTGGGGATGGAATGCTACAAAAAGGACGATGACAAATATTACATCCACTTCTACGACACCGGCCAGGGTGTCGACAACAGCTATCTGCCAAAGCTTTTCGACCGCTTCCTGCGCATCGGCGAGGGCCGCAGCCGCAAGAGCGGCGGCACAGGTCTGGGCCTCTCCATCGTCAAGCACGCCGTCCTTTTCCACGGCGGCGACATCTATGTCCGCAACCGCGACGCCGGCGGCCTCGAATTCTTCTTCTCGCTGAGGAAGAAGTGAGCTGTGGATGGTGATTAGTGAATAGTGAATTGTGATTTGTGAATAGTGAATAGAACTGGTAAGTAATCAGTCAAATTTATTTGGCATTTATGACAATCCGCGGGCATTCTCGTTCTAAAAAATAATTTCTGGTCAATTGCTGTTTAATTGCTGATAATTGCTGTTAAAAGAATATGAACGTTTACTCAATATGTGATTTCAATTTTTAACCTTCAACTACAAAAATGCATACTCTTCCGCTTCAACTCCGCTTCAACGACGTCGATATGATGGGCCACGTCAACAACGCCGTCATTATGGAATTCTTCGACCTTGGCAAGTCGAAATACTTTGCCGATGCCGGCATACCCGTCACGCCCGACGAGGGCGACTTCTGCGTGATGGTGGTCCACGTCGAAGTGGACTTCCACAGTCAAATCCATTGGGGCGACCAGATAGCCGTGACTTCCGTGGTCTCAAACTGGGGACATAAAAGCCTGCGCGTCAAGCAGCAAGTCGTCAATACCGTGACAGGTCAGCCCTGCGCCACCTGCCAGACCGTGATGTCGGGCTATTCGCGCAGCGCCGCCGCCAGCGCACCCATCCCCGACGAAGTCAAGGAGCGCGTGCAGCGCTACGACGCCGAATCGGCGCAATAAGCCCCGCTCTCTTTATTCTCCTGCTCGCTGCGCTCGCGAAATCTTGTGAATCTTGTAAATTATTCCGCCTGCGGCGGG
>DFHL01000107.1:0-266 GCA_002371315.1 Bacteroidales bacterium UBA3724
GAAATTGAATGCCGGAATGGCATAGCCGCCATCGACGGCCTTGGCGAACATTTGACGGGTGTTCACAAGCCCTAACTTCTTATAGTCTACCATTTTGTATCGTTTTATTATTGTTGTGACGTTTCCTGTCCGGCCGTTTTGGGGCCGGATTTGATTTTGCAAAAATACGAATTTTTCGCGATACGCAAGCCTTTTGCACAAAATAATTGCAATTTTTTCCCTCTCCCCGCCCCCACAGAAAGGCCACCAGCACTGCCCGTTGTACA
>DFHL01000107.1:394-7185 GCA_002371315.1 Bacteroidales bacterium UBA3724
ATACTGTACATATACTGTACAACGGGCAGTACTGGTGCTAATAATCAGGCTGTTGCAAGGGCGTTTTTTGCGCTTTTTCCAAAAAAAGAACATAAATATATTGCAGAAAAAAGATAATCCGATTTATTTTCGTAATTTTGCAAACGATTTCAGAACCCAAAACAATGAAGATAGCACTCATAGGATACGGCAAGATGGGCCACGCCGTCGAGCAGGCAGCACTGCGGCGCGGGCACCAGATTGTCTGCACGATAGACCAGGGCGACGAGCTGGCGGCGCACCTGCCCGCGCTGCGCCAGGCCGACGTGGCCGTCGAATTTTCGACCCCCGCCACCGCAGCCGAAAACGTCCGCTTCTGCCTCGAAAACGGCATCGCCGTCGTCTGCGGCACCACCGGCTGGTACGACCGCTACGACGAGCTGGCCGCGCTGTGCCGCCAAAAGGAGGGCACGCTTTTCACGGCCACCAATTTCAGCATCGGGATGAACATAATGTTTGCCCTCAACGAGCGGCTGGCCGCCCTGATGCGCGGCCGCGACGAATACCGCGTCGACATAGCCGAGACGCACCACATCCACAAGCTCGACGCGCCCAGCGGCACGGCCATAACCCTGCAGCAGCAGATAGCCCAGTACGGCGGACGCGAGGCGGCAAGCGTACCCATAGCCTCGTTCCGCGAAGGCGAAGTGCCGGGCACCCACACCGTCCGCTACGACAGCCCCATCGACACCATCACCCTCACCCACGAGGCCCACAGCCGCGAGGGGCTGGCACAGGGAGCCCTGCTGGCAGCCGAGTTCGCCGCCGGCAAAAAAGGCATCTTCACGATGAAGGACCTGATGGAATGAACAAGCGGAAAGCGGAAAACGGAAAGCGGAAAGCGGAAAACGGAAAACGGAAAGCGAAGCTGACGCGGTAGCCACTAACGCACTAACGCACTAACACAATAACGCAATTCCCCCCCTTATGGACGAAAAAGGCATAGAGAAAATCATATCGCTCGAAGACATAGACTACACGCGCTTCTGGGGCACCAACGACAGGATGCTCGACTTTGTCAGGATGCTTTTCCCGAAGCTCAAGCTGGTGGTGCGCGGCGAAATGCTCAAGGTCATAGGCGCCACCGACGACATAGCCCTGTTCGAGGACAAGCTCGGCGCGATGATGACCTACTACGAAAAGTTTGGCCGCATCAACGAGAACGCCATAATGCAGATAATGGAAAACGGCAGCGGCCCCGACACCGAGCAGAGCGACGAGATCCTGGTCCACGGCCGCAACGGCCTGCTAATCAAGGCCCGCACGCCCAACCAGCAGCGCCTGGTCGAGGCCGTGAAGCAGAACGATATGGTCTTCGCCATAGGCCCAGCCGGAACGGGCAAGACCTACACCGCCGTGGCACTGGCCGTAAGGGCACTGAAAAACAAGGAAATCCGGCGCATCATCCTGACCCGCCCCGCCGTCGAGGCCGGCGAGAACCTGGGCTTCCTCCCCGGCGACCTGCGCGACAAGCTGGACCCCTACCTGCAGCCCCTCTACGACGCGCTGCGCGATATGATTCCGCAGCAGAAGCTCCTCTCCTACTGGGAAGACAACACCATCGAGATTGCCCCCCTGGCCTTTATGCGCGGCCGCACGCTCGACAACGCCTTCGTCATCCTCGACGAGGCGCAGAACGCCACCGCCGCGCAGCTCAAGATGTTCCTGACGCGTATGGGCCGCAACGCCAAATTCATCATTACCGGCGACATCACGCAGATCGACCTGCCGCGCCACCAGCAGTCGGGACTGGTGCAGGCCACGCAGATACTGAAGGACATCGACGGCATATCGGTCATCGAGCTCAACAACAGCGACGTCATCCGCCACCGCCTGGTGACAAGAATCATCAAAGCCTACGAGAAGAACGGAGAAGAAAGAGCGGAGATGAAGGACGCTAAGGGGGAGATTTGAGGGAAGTTAAGGGAAGTTAGAGGGAAGTTAAAGGAAGTTAAAGGGACAATAGTATTTGTATCTGAAGTTAAAGTTAAGGTTAAGGTTAAGGTTAAAGTTAAAGTTAAAGTTAAGGTTTTAAAATGATTGAATATCCTAACTGCAAGATTAATATCGGTCTCGGCGTAATCCGCCGCCGCGACGACGGCTACCACGACTTGGAGAGCGTCTTTGTGCCTGTACCGCTGTGCGACGAGTTGGAAATCAATCCTTCTACACGCTTCAGTTTTATGCAATCAGGCATCAACGTAGGGTGCTATCCCGAGGACAACATCGTGGTCAAAGCATTCAATCTGATGCGAAAGGAATGCGGCACGCGCCTGCCGGATGTCGAAATCCATCTGCATAAAAGAATCCCCTTCGGCGCCGGCCTGGGTGGCGGCAGCAGCGACGCGGCCTTCACGCTGCGTATGCTCAACAGCCTCTTCGACCTGGGCATCGACGGCCAACGCCTGCGCGAGCTGGCCGCCAAGCTGGGTGCCGACTGCTCTTTTTTCATCGACAACCAGCCAGCCCTCGTCACAGGCATCGGCGACTGTATAACACCCTTGGGCTACAATCCGTTGCAGGGCAGCACGCTGCTGATGGTGAAGCCCGACGAGGCAGTCAGCACCGCCGAGGCCTATCGCGGCGTTACGCCCCGCGACCGGCGCACCGACGCCAAGCCCGTCGACCTGGCCGAGGCGCTGCGCCTTGCGCCCGAGCAGTGGCGCGACCTTGTGGTCAACGACTTCGAGCCGAGCGTCTTCCAAAGCCATCCACGGCTTGCCGAACTCAAGGCACAGATGTACGCCGCCGGAGCCGCCTATGCAGCTATGAGCGGCTCGGGCTCGACCGTCTACGGCCTCTTCCCCCGCACCGTCGCATCGCCGGAAAAGCATTTCAACAAAAATGATGTTTTATTTATTTCTGAAATATGACCAAAAGATTACCACTTATCGTATTTGCACTCCTCGCTTTCTCGATCGCCAACTGCCAGAACGGCTTCCAGCTGCCAAACCAAGGCTTTGAGCAGTGGGACGGCGGCTACGACTCGGAGCCGACCCACTGGAACACCTTCGAGAGCTGCGACGGCTCGTATGCCTCGCTGGCATCGGGCAACCACCACTATCGCCGCAGCGGCCACCGCCCCGGCGGAACGGGCAACTACTACCTGACGGTCTACACCACATCCATCATCGGCATCAAGGCCAACGGCAATATGACCACCGGGTGCATCCACGCAGGCTCGATGTCGGCCTCGAACGAGAACAACTACAACTACACCAAGCGCAGCAGTAGCGCGCACAACTGCCCCTTCACCGCCACGCCCGACTCGATGTACGTATGGGTCAGCTTCTATGCCAGCAGCGGCAACTCTGAAGCACAAGTCGAAGCCATCATCCACGGCGACAACGACTTCCGCGCCCCCAACTGGGTCGGCGACGCATCGAAATACAAAGGCCGTGCCGTGGCGAAAACGACGCGCACAACCACGTCGGAGTCGCAGATGAACTGGAAGCAGCTGAAAGTGCCATTCAACTACGACGGCAACACCGAAGCTGCCTATATCCTCGTCAATATCACTTCGAACAACGTCCCCGGTTCGGGCAGCAAGTACGACTCGCTCTCGGTCGACGACATACAGTTCATCTACAGCGCCTGGCTCGACGGCATCAGCTATGACGGCAGCGCCCTGCCCGACTTCGACAAGGGCACCTCGTTCTACGGCATCGTCGTCGACGACATCAGCCTGGTGACGGCCGACCGCATCGTCGCAACCCCCGAGGCCGACGACGCCACCGTGGCCACCAGCATCGACTATCGCGGCGACACCGTGGCCGTGGCAACCATCCTCGTCACCGCCGAAGACGGCACCACGAAGACCTACACGCTCAAGTTCGCCACCGACCCGTCGCGAACCGCCGCAATCGACGAGCAAGCCATTGGCAGCGCCAGCGCCAAGGTCTACCCCAACCCGGCATCGGCCACCGTCACCGCTACTGTCGGCGGACTGTTCGAAATCGTCGACCTGCAGGGACGCATCCTGCTCAGCCGCAGCTGCCAACAGGGCGAGCCGGTCGACATCAGCGCCCTCGCTCCGGGACTGTACATCTGCCGCATCAACGGCATCAATATCGACAGATTAGTAATCAATAAATAATCATATTCCATAATTAACGAATCAACAAATCCTCACATTATGTCAACTTATTCCATCGGCATCGACATTGGCGGCACCAACACCGATATGGGTCTGGTCCGCAACGACGGCACCATCGTCACACGCAGCAACATCCCAACCAACGCCTACATCGACTTCGAGCCCTACATCCGCGACATCGTGGCCTGCATCGAAAAGATGATGAAGGACTGCAACGTCGACACCATCGAGGGTATCGGCATCGGCGCCCCAAACGGCAACTTCTACACAGGATGCGTCGACAATGCCCCCAACCTGACCATCAAGGGCGTGCTCAACTTCGAGCAGGAGATACATAAATATATGAACGTGCCCGTGGTGCTGAGCAACGACGCCAACGCCGCCGCCTATGGCGAAATGGTATACGGCGGAGCAAAAGGACTGCAGCACTTCATTATGTTCACCCTCGGCACCGGCGTGGGCAGCGGCATCGTCATCGACGGCAAGCTGGTGCACGGCAGCACCGGAGCCGCCGGCGAGCTGGGCCACAGCATACTTATTCCCAACGGTCGCCGCTGCACCTGCGGACGCAACGGATGCCTCGAAACCTACACCTCGGCACGCGGTATCGTGCAGACCTACTTCGAACTGAAAGGCACACCCGTCACTGCCGACGTCGACAGCAAGCGCATCGGAGACCTCGCCAACCAGGGCGACCCAACGGCCCTCAAAACCTGGGAGACCGTAGCCGACCAGCTGGGTCTGGCTATGGCAAACGCCGTCAACTTTTCGGCGCCGCAGGCCATCTTCCTTATGGGCGGCCCCACCAAGGTCGGCGAGCCGCTGCTCAAACCTCTCCAGGCAGCCTTCGACCGCTACATCCTCAACATCTTCGCCGGCAGCTGCCAGATACGTATGTCGCAACTCAAAGCCAACGAAGTGGCCATCCTCGGCGCCGCCGCACTGATTAAAATGAAGAAGTAACTTTTATTTAACCTTAACGTTAACCTTAACGTTAACTTCAGAATGTATTCCTGCAAACCAGTGTTCGACAGCTGGTCAAGGTTAAAGTTAAAGTTAAAGTTAAAGTTAAGGTTAAGGTTAAAGTTAAAGTTAGAATAAAGACTAAATTTAAAGAGATGCGAAGAATACTTATCCCTCTTGTTGCTGCTTTGCTGTTAGTGTCGGCCTGCCAGCGGACGCTGACCGACTATGTCAATCCCTTCGTTGGCACCGACGGCCACGGCCACACCTTCCCCGGAGCCATACTGCCCTTCGGAATGGTGCAGGTCAGCCCCGACACGCGCCTCGACGGATGGGACGGATGCAGCGGCTACCACTACAGCGACGACACCGTCTACGGCTTCAGCCACACCCACCTCAGCGGCACGGGCTGCAGCGACTACGGCGACCTGCTGTTGATGCCCTTCACCGAAGAAAACGGTGACCTGCCCGACAGCCTGGACTACAGCTTCTACCTCTCCACATTCTCGCACAGCAACGAGAAGGCCGAGCCGGGCTACTATCGCGTCGTCCTCGACCGCAACCGCGTGATGGCCGAACTCACCGTCCACGGCCGCAACGCCCTGCACAAATACACCTTCCCTCACGCCGGACGCAAAGGCGTGGTGGTCGACCTCAAGCACCGCGACGTGGTCAGCGATTCACGATTGGTGCTTTCCGAATCCACCGGCGAATGGCATCTTTGCGGCTACCGCCTGTCGGCAGCCTGGAACCCGCAGCAGCAATTCTATTTCGCCCTTACGGCCGACTGCAATCCTGAGAAGGTGGTATTCTTCAAAGACGGGAAGCCCGTCGACGGACTGGAGCCCCTCGACGGCGAAGACTGCAAAGCCCTGCTACTCTTCCCAGACAACATCAAAGAGGTGACCCTTATGGTGGGCATCTCGGCCGTTGACGATGCTGGAGCTTGGACCAATCTGAAAGAAAGCGACGGCATCACCTTCCAGCAGGCCAAGAAGCAGGCCCACGCCACGTGGGAGAAAGCCCTCGGCCAGATTGAGGTGGAAGGCGGCAGCCGCGAGGACCGCGCCAACTTCTACACCGCCCTATATCACTGTATGACATCGCCCTATCTCTACAGCGACGCCGACGGACGCTATCTGGCGATGAAAGACCGCGACACCAACATCTACACCATCCAGCAGGCCGAAGGACGCGACCAGTACACCGTCTTCTCGGTCTGGGACACCTACCGCGCCCTGCACCCACTGCTCAACATCGTCGAGCCTGAGCGCAGTCGCGACTTCGTCCTGACGATGCTCGACCACTACCGCCACAGCGGCGAACTGACAATGTGGGAACTTGCCAGCCACGAAACTCACTGCATGATAGGCTACCATGCCGTCAGCGTAATCCTCGACGCCTACCGCACCGGCGTGCTCGACAGCCTTGACGAAGGCACCCTCAACGAACTTCTCGAAGCAATGGTGGCCACAAGCAACCTGCCCATCCTGGGCCGCACCGAATACGCCCGCGACGGCTTCCTCAGCAGCGAATACGAGAACGAGTCGGTCAGCAAGACCCTCGAATATGCCTACGACGACTGGTGCATAGCCGAATACGCGCGCCTCATCGGCAACGACAGCATCTGCCGCATCTATACGCGCCGCTGCCAGTCGTGGAAGAACATTATGGACGACAACGGCTTTATGCA
>DFHL01000008.1:0-21106 GCA_002371315.1 Bacteroidales bacterium UBA3724
GCGAAGCGCACCATCTCGCTAAATAGCTGACGCTGACGCAGCTGCGCGTCGGTCCGCGCGTCCTTGAAGTCGGCCGGCAGCGACCGAACGCACCAGCGTCCGCGCCAGTTGTAGCCTATCACATTGCCCAGCCTACCGCTGAAGCCGCCGACGAATCCATCTTGAAGTTTTCCCATAAGTAACGGAATATTAAATTATTAAGTTATTAATTTATAAACTGCGAATTACGCGAAATTAACGAATTGATATTTAGAATTTTGTTTTGCAGGCAAAACACGAATTACACGAATTATCATCACAATCAATAATGTAAAAGCACCTCTTCTGTATTTTCTTCTTACCATAACGTTACTTTCTTCTTATTATTGTCTACTGGCGAAAAATTTGATAAAAAGTTGATAAGAATTTCAGTAGAAGATGATAAGAAGATGGTATATGGAAACCAGAGAGTTATCAGAGGACTATCCGAGGGCAAAAAGGGGCGTTTTTGGTTCTCCTGCTCGCTACGCTCGCGAAATCTTGTAAATCTTGTAAATTATTCCGCCTGCGGCGGGAACTGCGTCAGCTTAAATTTACAAGATTTACAAGATTTCGCGAGCGGAGCGAGCAGGAGCTATGAGACAAGCGGACAGGCGCCGAAGCTATGAAATGAAAATATTTTTTTAACAAAAAATAAATAAATTTTGTTTTCGTTATACTAATTACAAATTCAATTTTTTCACTCTTATAACATTTTTTTATGCATAGTAGACTGACCAAAGCCTTTACTTTAACATTGTTTTTTACCCTTTTGACAGCCATTGCCGTTGCCCAGCCGGGCGGCCCTGGCGGATTCCCCGGCGGCGGTTTTCCTGGCGGCCCTGGCGGACGGGGTCCGCGCAGCGACCGCCAGATGCAGCAGACGCAGCAGAAAAGCAGAACCGTCAAGCAGAAAAAGAACGTCAAGGCCGGCTCCACATTCAAGGTCGTGGGCTCGCTGATTGACAGCACCAAAAGCGAGCCGCTGATGTACTGCAACGTCACCCTGCTCGACGCCAAGGACAGCAGTTTCGTCAAGGGGGCCTCGACCGACGTGAACGGATATTTCGAAGTGAAGGAGGTCCCGGCAGGCGACTACCTGCTGCGAATCAGCTATATAGGCTACGCGACGCGCTTCATTGCCGTCACGGTGAGCAACAACACGGCGTTGGGCTCAATCAATATGAAAGAGGGTGCCGCACAGCTCAAGACGGTGAAAATCACCGCCGCGCGGCCGCTGTATGCGATGGACGGCGAGAAGATGGTCTACAACGTGGCCGAGGACCCGACCATACAGGCCGGAACGACCGAGGACGCCCTGCAGAACGCCCCCGGCGTGGAGGTCGACGTGGAGGGCAACATCACCCTGCGCGGCGTCAGCAGCGTGGAGATATGGATCAACGACAAGCCGTCGAAGCTGACCGCCGAGAACCTGAAGACCTACCTGCAGACCCTGCCGGCCAACGCCCTGGACCGCATCGAGACCATCACCAACCCGTCGGCCAAGTATGCCACCGACGCCGAGGCGGTCATCAACATCATCACCTCGGCCCACATCAAGAAGAACCACTTCATCAGCTTTGGCGCCAACGCCGCCACGCAGCCCAACGTCAGCCCCTGGCTCAGCTACACCTGGGCCAACGAGCGGTTCAACATCAACATTTTCACCAATATGCGCTACAGCACCAGCAAGAGCGACTCGTGGAGCTGGGGGCGCACGCGGCAGGACAACCCCCTCTATGCCGGCAACCTCGACTCGCTGCAGGACGTGATGTACGAGGTCGACAGCTCGTGGAGCGAGGGGCGCAACCTGAGCGGAAGCTTCGGCCTCAACCTGAGCTACGACATCGACAGTATGAGCGACTTGAGTTTCTGGAGCAACTTCAACCTGAGCCACTCCACCTCGAACAACGACCGCTGGCACAGCCGCGAAGTGTATCTGCCGAAGGCAAGCAGCTACCAGTATGATATGATGAACGACGTGTCGACGCTCAACTTTTTCGGTATGTTTGGCGGCAACTACACCAAGAAGTTCGACCGCGAGGGGCACAATTTGCGCGTCTTCCTGTTTGGTAGCACCAACAACAGCAGCGGCGTCACCTCGTACAGCCGCATATACAACCAGACCGACACATCGGCCTTCAACCAGAATACCTTCAAATACTACGACAACACGGCCCACGGCACCGACATCAACATCCGCGGCCGCTACAACCGCCCCTACAGCAAGGACGGCGAGATGAGCTACGGACTGGCTTTCGGCACCGACAACAGCAAGCGCGACTACAGGCCCTATATTCTCGACACCACCTACAGCGACGGTGTCACCGTCCTCGACGCGTCGCTCTACGACGCCCTGCGCCGCTATGTCTTTGAGAACCACGAGAACGAGGTGGACGCCGACGTGGAATGGACCCACCGCTGGGACGGCTTCACGCTGCAGCTGGGACTGGGTGCCCGCCTGACCAACGACCACTTCTCGTTTTCCGAGACAGGGCTGCAGGCCGGCGACGACTTCTCGAAAACGTTCCTCACCTACAATCCCTCCATCCACCTCAGCTACCGCACCGAGCAGATGCACAACTACAAGCTCAACTACTCGCTGCGTATGCGCAACCCCTCGGGCAACAACCTTACCACCTACCGCACCTATACCGAGGACAGCTACAGCACCGGCAACCGCGACCTGACGCAAAGCTACACCCACAACGCCGAGGCGGGATGGACCAAGTTCTTTATGTGGGGCAGCCTCGGCATCGAGGGCTACGGACGCCTCTCGACCGGCGAGATCGACAACCTGACCGACGTCACCGACGCCATCGACCCCTACATAGGCCGCATCATCCAGTACTCGACACCCTACAACATCGGCTCGTCGTGGCGCTACGGCACCTCGCTCAACGCCACCTACCGCCCCAGCGGCTTCTTCAACCTGAGGCTCTATGCCAACATCTACGACTACGGCTACTCGATGCAGTACGACAAGCTGGGCAAGGACCCCTACACCGACAGCAAGTGGAGCTACAGCATACGCCTGAATATGTGGACCAAGGTGTGGAACCGCTACCAGATCCACGCCTCGGCCAACTACACCTCGCCCACCCTCGGCCTGATGTCGACCCGCAGCGCACGCTACTGGGTCAATATGGGTGTGCGCGCCGACTTCTTCAACCGCAAGCTCAGCGCCTTCATCAACATACAGGACATCTTCAACTGGGGCAAAAACATAGGCCAAGCATCCAGCAACACCAACCCCTACTACCTGAGCGAAAGCAAGTTGCGCACCCTCAACAGCCGCTACATCAGCGCCGGCATCACGCTGCGCTTCGGCAAGATGGAGCTCGAAAAGAACAGCCAGAGCGGCAGCGAGGCCGAAGGCACGTCGACGACAAGCACTTCGACAAGCGAATAAGGCTCATATTGCTGGCAGACAATAAATAAGGCGCCCTCGCTTGCGACGGCGCCTTATTTTGTCCCAATTTTGGCCATCTGCACCCCCTCGACAACGCATTCAGAGTGCCGCAAGGGCGACAAAACGGCATTACAACAGACACTAATTCAGCATAGTGTAAAAAAGTTTAAAGAAAATTTTGTCGGTATCAAAAAACTTTGTACTTTTGCACTCGATTTCGGAAACAGAAACACCGACATTGTCCTATGGTGTAACGGTAGCACATCTGACTCTGGATCAGCTTGTCTAGGTTCGAATCCTGGTAGGACAACAAAAAAAAGGCGCTGAATTAATTCAGCGCTTTTTTTTATGTAATAGTAAACAATTAAGTAAATGGTCAAAAAAACTTTCATATTCTTTTAACAGGAATTACCAGAAATTGGCCAGGTTTTTTTTAACAGCAATTACCAGCAATGGACCAGCAATTATCAGCAATTCCTTTTTAGAACGTGAATAGCCGTGAATGTCAATTTTTTCTTTTAACAGGAATTACCAGAAATTGGCCAGGAATTAACCAGAAATTAGTTTTTTCCTTTTAACAGCAATTATCAGCAATTCCTTTTTAGAACGTGAAAAAAGTAAGGGACAACACAATCAGCAAATGCTGGATTGTATTGTCCCTTAACTTCTTCTACTTCCTTCTTAGAAGTTGCGGATGACGCTGACTTTGAACTTCATCGTGCCGATATTTTCCATCGAAGCTGCTGTACTGAAGTCGGTATCCTTGATTTTGAAGGTGACACGACCCTGCTCGATGTCATACTCGATACGTTCCTGATAGGGCACGCCGTTGTCGTCGGTGAAATAGAGCGTGTAGGGAAGGATGTTGTCGCGACCATTGCCGTCGATATAGTAAGCCATCACGACACCATTCATAATCACCTCTTCGTCGATGTCGATGTTCTCCCACTCCGAGTAGTAGTAGTCGGTGGTGTAAGTGTTGTCGGCATTGAGCGTCACGGCAGCTTCCCATTGGCTGGGGTTGACGGTGTAATAAGAGGTTATAACGCGTGCTTTTTCGCCGCATCCTGTCAGCATCACGAAGGCTGCTAACATAGGTAACAGTAACTTTTTCATTGTTTTATAGTTTAATTGTTATTAATTATCCTGTTTAATTCACAATGCAAAAATAACATATTTTTTTCAAACAAGAGGCCTAAAAACCCTGAACGACGGACTTTTTTTCCGTTTTTTTGAGGGAAAACCCGAAATGCGTCACCTGAGATGCACTACCGTGATGCCGTCGCCGCCCAGGTCGACGGGGGCGGAATGGAACGACTGCACCTCGGACATCGACTGCAGCTGCTGGCGAATGAGGGTTTTGAGGATGCCGTAGCCCTTGCCGTGCAGGATGCGCAGTTCCTTCTCGCTGAGCAGCTGGGCGTCGTCGAGGAAATGCTGCAGTTCGGACAGCGCCTCTTCGGCACGGTGGCCGCGCAGGTCGAGCGTGGGGTTGAAGACTTTACGCTTTTCGTTGATGTCGTCGTAGATGGACTGGAAGCGGTTGTTGCGCTGCTGCGTCTTGTCGACGGGGATGACCTTCTTGCGCGTCTTCTGCAGGCGGTCGGTGGCGATGGTCATACGCAGGCTATTGCTTTCGACGACAGCCTTTTTGCCTTTCAGTTCGACGAGCTGGCCAAAGGTGTCGCCGCCATCGATGCGGACGATGTCGCCCACCTGCAGCGGCCCTTCGGCGGGCTGGAGGTCGGCGTCGGGCTTGTCCTTCGGTGCAGGCGCGTCCTGTTGCGTTGTGGCGTTGTTTTTGGCACGCTGCTGTCGGCGCTGGCGGTCGTGTTCCTGTTGCTGCTGCTCTATCTTTTCGGCATCCTGGCGCATCTGCTCGCGGGCCTGCATAGTGCGCTCGCGCTCGGCGTTGGCCTCCTTGATGTCGGCGATGGTTCGCTCGACGGTGCGGTTGGCGTCGGCCAGTATCTGGCGGGCCTGCTGGCGTGCGTCGCTGAGAATGTCGTAACGCTTGCTTTCGAGCTTCTCGTTGAGGCGTTGATATTTGGTTATCACCTCGTTGAGGAAGTCGTCCGAGGCTTTGAGTTCGGCGCGCTGGCGGGCTATTTCCTGCTTGTCGAGCTCTATCTGCTGCAGCTGGTGCTCGAAGTTGAGCATCTCGGTGCCCACCTTGCTTTCGGCGGCTTCGAGGATGGGGAGCGGGAAGCCTATCTTGGTGGCTATCTCGAAGGCGAACGAGCTGCCGGGATGGCCCACCGAGAGGCGGTAGAGCGGCATCATACGCTCGGTGTCGAAGAGCATCGCGCCGTTGACGATGCCATCGTACTTGTCGGCCAGCAGCTTGAGGTCGGCGAAATGGGTCGTCACGACGCCGAAGCTGCGACGGCGGTAGAGCTCTTCGAGCAGGGCTTCGGCGATGGCACAGCCCGAGCGCGGCTCGGTGCCGCCACCCAGCTCGTCGAGGAGGAAGAGCGTGCGTTCGCCGGCTTCGGCCAGCAACTGCTTCATATTCTGCAGGTGCGACGAGTAGGTGCTGAGGTCGTTTTCGAGCGACTGCTGGTCGCCGATGTCGATGAAGACGCTGTCGAAAATGCCGAACTCGGACGTTTCGCGGACAGGGACGAGGAGGCTACATTGCAGCATATACTGTATCAGTCCCACAGCCTTGAGGCACACCGACTTGCCGCCGGCGTTGGGGCCCGAGATGACAAGGATGCGCTTGTCGCCATCGAGCGTGAGGCTGAAGGGCACCACCTCCTTGCCTTGGGCGCGGTGGTTGAGGTAGAGCAGCGGGTGGCGCGCGTCGATCCAGCCCATCATCGGACGCTCGTTGAGGATGGGCATCACGCCGCCAATGCTGATTGCGAAGCGGGCTTTGGCACGGATGAAGTCGATGCGCGCCAGTAGCCAGTAGGCGTTGGTGAGCTGCGGCAGCTGGGGACGGATGTAGTCGGTGAAGGCGGCGAGGATTTTCTGTATTTCGTGGCGCTCGGCGAACTCGAGCTCGCGCAGGTCGTTGTTGAGTTCCACCACCTCGGCGGGTTCGAGGAAGGCAGTCTGGCGCGTGGCCGACTCGTCGTGGATGAGGCCTTTCATCTTGCGGCGGTGCGTGTCGAGCATCGGTATGACGAGGCGACCGTTACGGATGGTCACCTCTGCATTTTCGGGCGCCCACCCTTCGCGCTTGGCGCGGCTCAGCGAGCGGCCTATCTGTGCATCGACCTCGCTGCGCTTGCGCGTCATCTGGCGTCGTATTTCGAGCAGCGCCGGCGAGGCGTCGTCGTAGATTTCGCCCTTGTCGTCGACAATTTTGTCGAGACGCTTCAATATATTGGCATCGAGCTCGATGCGCTGGGCCAGAGCCGTCAGTTCGGTATACTTTTCGCCGTTGTCGGAGGCAAAGAAGCGCAGGCAGGAAGTGATGGTGTGCAGCGAAGCCTTGAGGTCGACGAGGGCCTCGGGGTCGATGACGGTGCCGCCCACCTTGAGGCGCGTCAGTTCGTCGCTGAGATCGAAGAAGTCCTGCGACGGGAAGCTGTTCTCCATCAGCAGTATCTGGCGGAATTCCTCGGTCTGGCGCAGCTCGCGCACTATGCGCTCGCAGTTAGTGCCAAAAGTCATTTCGGCCACCATCCGCTCGGCCAGCCGGTTGGTGGTTTCAGCCGCCACCAGGTCACGTATTGTGTCGAAAGAAAGTCGTTGTTCCATAATATGCACCTTAACGCAAAATATTGTTCGGAAAGTATATCACTTCGAAAAGATTTGCAAAACACGTGTTTTCACACGTTATCCCAACAACATTTTCTTCATTTTGTCCATTTTTCCAACACGATTTTATATTGTTTTGTCCATTTTTCCAACATAATTTTGTAGCATTTTGTCCGTTTTTCCAACACGATTTTGCAGTATTTTGTCCATTTTTCCAACATCAATTTAATTTTGCACCATCCTAAAATGCGGATGCAAATATGTGACTTCGAACTATTCGGTTAATATACAAGGTAGCCCAAAACAATGGCTGATTGCTGGGGCACTGGCCTTTAGCGAACCGCACCAAAAGAATGTACTTTTTTAGTGCAGATATGCCCCACCCGATTAAATAAAAAAGCGGCGGATTTGAAAATCCGCCGCAACTGTCAATCAATTCAATCTTCCGAAAACCAGGAGCCGCTTTGCTCCTGTCCCGTCTGACGGTTCCGAATTTAAATAGTAATTAGAGGAACCTTCTATCGTACACGAATATACATAAACATACCCTTCTTCCTCTGCATCTTCATAAGCCCAAAATGGTATACCAGCATACTGATACAGATTAGCGTTATACCTATAAGTATTTACAAAGGCTTCAGCCTGTCCCAACATAGACATACCAAAATCAATGCACCCAAGTTGTTGGGCTAAATCACGCAAAGACTCTATATAGCTCGACATTCCACTATTGTTCAATCCATATGACTGTGGCGACATACCCAGCACGACGTATTTGTGTCCACCAAACGAAAATGGGAAATAATCATCAATGCTTGAACCTTTCTCGACAAGGACCACATTCTCATAGTCGTAGTACTCCTTACCGGCACCTTGCAGACCTAAAAACTTTTTCTCATATTCATCACCTCCATCAATATAAATCACATTTCCCCAATCGATAGTTTTGTAATCTACTTTCAATTCAAAATAGCCAGAGCTATTAGTACGGGTCTTAACAATGACATTGTTTGTATGATTTTGACCTTCCACCAATGCTACCGGCACGTTGGATATTGGTTTTTGACTATTTTTGCTTACCACTCTACCTCTATAAGTCGTAGTGGTTGAATAGCCGAGATCGTCCACAGACTTGAGGCAGCTGCTCATAAGAAGCGAAACGGCCATAACTAAAAACAAAAAGAACTTCTTCATATCATTAAAAATTAAAAGTTAGACTGATTCCTGCGGCATACGTCTGATTGACCGGCATTACTGTCGGAGCAAAGGCGACCTGATCCTTCTTGTAGCGAGGGGTCATTGTGGCAGCACGGACAATGTTGTAGACGTAGAATGCACCAGCAGCAGCCGTAAGTACAATATTGGCAGTTCTACAATTATTGTAACTATCCATTTGTTGGCTCATTGACACAGGATTCGTTTCTTTGGACATATCTGACAAATAATCTTGGCCCACCACGTATGTACCAACAGCGCCACCAACCAACGCCACTTCGCCCAGCAGGGTGAAGATTCCTGCGCCATAGCGACGTTTGCCCATTTGTCCGAGGCCTGGAATGATTGCCGATTTAAGTGCTGCCATTCCGTTGTTGTAGGTCTTGGTGTCACGGCACGACGAGAACTCTTCGAAGTCGGGATATACAGCACCGCTCTTTGCCACTTGGCAAAGAATCCACACCATATAACCGTCGCCTTTGGTCTTTTCGGAATAGTCGCATACCTTGTTGATGGGAATGTTGTATTGCATTGCCACAGTACCCCAATCGGTTCCTTTCTGTATTGCGCCATTCACCTCGTCCCAACTCACCACCGACCCTATGCGCATCATAGTGGTGCGAAGAACCTTGAGGATGGCATTGTTGGTGGCATCCTGAAAAGTTGTGCCCGTGGCACGTTCGACAACATACATATATGTGGAGTTGCCTGCTTTGGGCGTTTGCACCGTCCATCCCGGTCGGTCGCCTGTTTGCGCCACGGCAATGCCCATACAGCAAAGCGTAAGCAAAATGATTGATATTCTTTTTTTCATATTATCTGCATTTATTGAATTCTTCAAAATTTGGCTCTATATTGCCAGCTGCCGCAACCTGCCAAAGCACATAAAGAACCACCTTGTTGGTGCTCTCGCTCCTGTACTGGTATTCGCACACCTTGTTGAGAGCTATGTTGCTCTGGTGGCTGCGAATGCTGAGATTGTTGTCCACGCCTTGCTCTATTGTTGCGATGTCATTTTTGGCATCCACAGGGAGTCCCATCTTCCACGAGCTTTCAAGAATCGCCATCGAAAAAGCTTTCACATAGGCTTTCTCGTATGTCAGTTCTTCTGCGTGGGTCATACGGAAATAATAGGTTTCATTGCCTGGCTTGGGCAGATTGTTCACCCAGTAAGGCATATTTCCTTGCGCATTAGAGCTATAGACTCCCATTATCAGCAAAAGCGTGAAAAGCATTTTCTTCATAGCCGTCAATCATTGCCTTGTTGTTTTTTCATATACTCCTCGGCGAACTTGCGGAACTGGTCGCGGTCGAACTCGGCACGCAGTTTGTCGTTGTTGCTAATAGCATCAGCCATTTTGCCAGCCAGATCGTTCTTGCGTATTTCGATAACGTAATAGTACTGGAATTCACCAGTGTTAAGCTGCGCTGGTTTTTCGCAGGGGTTGTCGGCATCGTCAAGGGCTTTGTCAACAACACTTGTAAACTCGCGTTCAAGAATACCTTCCATATCCGACCCCTTGTTGCTTTTGGTGTAGGTTTTGCTATAGTCGGTCACAAGGCCTTTGACCTGCTCGCCGAGGCGATCACGCAGAATTGATTTTGCCGACTGAATAGCCTTCCGCTGGGCGATTGACAGATCCATATCCTTGCCTATGCCAAGCTGGCGGTAGTATTCTTTGTCGCTAGTTCCAACTCCAGAGCAAGGCAACTCGAATGTAGTCCCAGCCGGCGAGGTGGTAGAACGGGCATTGGCATTCTGGATAGAATCAAGCTGACGCTGGCGTTCCATCTTGATTTTTTGCTGTTCAAACTCCCAAGCTTCCTGTTTGGCTTTCTTCTTGTCCTTACGCGACTGTGCCTCGGCAGGCGTTGCAATCATCATTATTCCGCACAGCAGCATTGAACCGATTAAAAATACTTTTTTCATTTTTCGATGTGTTTTAAAATGTTGGTTAATAATTCCGTTTTCAAACAACACAACGAAAAGAGCGCGGGTCTAAGCCATCTTGCTTATCCCGTCCTTTAGGCTCTCGCATTGCCCCTATCCGAGGATAAGCAATGTCGAAGCCCACGCTGTAATGAAAATACAATAGAAAACCTATGTATATCATACCCATAGGCGTCGGTCATCGCGTTATCGTGCGGATAGGTTCTGAATTTGCGAGATTCAAAGGACCGCAGACTAACGTCTAACTCAACGTCTTTTCAATATGTTATGTCTCCCATCTCTACCCATAAGGGCTTCGACGAATGACGGTGCAAAATTACAATTTTATTTTGATATCAATTATAATTGAACAATATTTTTTTCAAAATACCATTCAGTTGATTGATATGCAGAATACTAAGACCTCATTTCAAACCCGTCAAAATCAAGGTTGAAGGGCCAGTGCTGGCGGAAGGTGGCGAGGGCTGGGGCCGAAAGGGTGGCGGCGATGATGCGCTCGTCGGGACGAGTGGCGTCGAGTGAAGGGGGTATTTCACTCATCGGCAAGCCTTTATAGTCAACAATGGCCGAGCAGCCGGCATAGTCGATGCCGGTGCTGTCGCGACCGACGCGGTTGCAGCCGACGGCGTAGGCAAGGTTTTCGATGGCACGGGCGCGGAGCAGCGTGCGCCAGGCCTCGTAGCGCGAGCCGGGCCAGTTGGCGCAGACCAGCAAAAGGTCGTAGTCCCAGTCGGCCGTATTGCGCATCCAAAGCGGGAAGCGCAGGTCGTAGCACACCACCGGGCGGATGCGCCAGCCGCGCCAGGTGGCGGTGACACGACGCGTGCCACGCCCCAGTTGTGAAGCCTCGCTGCTCATACGGAAAGTATGCGCCTTGTCGTAATAGTCGCAGGTGCCGTCGGGACGGACCAGATGCAGACGGTTGTAGACCGTTCCGCCGTCGCGCACCGTCCAGCTGCCAGCGAAAAGGGCCTCATAGCGGCGGGCCATACTGAGCGCGAAGTCATAAGTCGGACCTTGAGGTTCTTCGGCCTGTCGCGCCATATGGTCGCCAAAGCCGGTGCTAAAAGTTTCGGGAACGACAAGGATGTCCGGATTTTGGCTACCATCTGAAGGCAAAGCCGAGATGTAGCCGTCAAAAGCCTTTCCCACCTTGTCGAAGTTGGCTTCGGGGTTCTCCCAGACGATGTTCTGCTGGAAGAGGGCTATATTTAAATTCTCCTTTGGGTTCACAAGAAAGATATGGTTTAGGTTTTCGTCTTCGTTTCCGTCTTCGTTTTCGTCAATTACTCATTGGCAATTACACACATAGTCCCACCGTTTGCGCGGCGAGGGCAGCAGTTCCTCGATGGCCTGCTGGTCGTCGTAGGTGAGCGGACAGACGCGAAGGTCGATGAGTTTGAGGTTGTCGTTGAGGGCCACAAATGTAGGCGGAAAGGATATTATGCCCGTCATCCATAGTATAAGTTCCTCAAGATTAACGAGGTTGCCCATCGCGTCGGGCAGGTCGAGGATGGGGTTGCGGCTCAGGTTGAGGCGGCGCAGCTTCGTCAGCTTGCCCAGCTCGGGTGGGACGACACGGATGCGGTTGCGCTGCAGGTTCAGCTCCTCAAGGTTGGCGAGCGTGCCGATTTCGGGCGGTATGCTGTCGATGAAGTTGCGACCGAGGTCGAGCACGCGCAGGTTGCGCATCTCGAAAACCTTAGGCGGTATTTGCTTTAGGCGTTTGTAGTTCAGTTTCAAGACATAAACCGAATCGGGGCGGCGCACCTCCTTGAGCGACTTGTAGACGCGGTCGCGCTGGGCAGCGGCACCGAAGGCCAAGGCCAAAAGCAGGATTAATGTAAGTGACTTTTTCATAATATTATTTATTTACAATCGAAATGGCCGTTTCGCGGTCGCGGCGCAACTGCGACGCCAATTCGTCGGGCGAAGCAAAAGGCCGAATGTCGCGGATACGCATAAGGAATTCAACGCGCAGCTGGCGACCGTACAGGTCGCCATCGAAACCGATCAGATTAACTTCCAGCTCCTTATGCTGCTGACGAAAAGTCGGCTGGGCACCCAGATTGGCCATAGCCGCATAGGTGGCACCGTCCACCGAGGCACGAAGGGCATATACGCCGTCGGCAGGAAGGATTTTAGCCGTGTCGTCCAGGCGGACATTTGCCGTCGGGAAGCCCAACGAAGTGCCGACGTGACGGCCGTGGACCACGGTGCCCGTGGCGCTGTATGGCACTCCGAGCATCGCATTGGCGCGGGCTATATCGCCGGCTTGCAAGGCATTACGAATCTTGGTAGAGCTGATTTCGATGCCATCGAGCAAAACCGCCTCGTCGTGCATAACGGCAAAGCCCCTCTCCTTTGCCAAATCGGGAAGGCAATTGAAATCATTGTTGGCACGGCTGCCAAAAGAATTGTCATAACCCAGCAGCAGAGCATTCATATTCAGGCGGTCGCACAAAATGGACCTGGCAAAATCGCACGCCGACAGCGAGGCCGTGGCGACATCGAAATGAACCATCGCCACATTCGGCACGCCGCACCCTTCGAGCAGCGCCAAACGCTCGTCGCAAGTCGAAAGCAACGGCATCGGAGTGGCGGGGTCGAGCACCTGGCGCGGATGACGGTCGAAAGTGACCACCACCGGCACAAGGTTTTGGTCGGCGGCAGTTGCCATAAGACGCGCCACCAAGTGCCTGTGCCCACGATGCAGGCCGTCGAACATACCGACAGTGACAATGGTTTTAGCGTCTAAACTATTGATATTATCTATATTGAATACATTCATCAAAATTCAAAATAAAGTACAAAAATACAAAAAATTTTGTCAGTATAAAAAAAAGATGTAATTTTGCATTTTCAAACCAAAAACTAAAATTTAGTTTAAACTTTTTAAAAACAATTAATTATGCCTGCAAGAATCAGATTACAACGTCACGGTAAAAAGGGTCAGCCCTTTTATCACATCGTCGTAGCGGATGGTCGTGCACCTCGGGATGGTAGATTTATTGAGAAGTTAGGCACCTACAACCCAATGACGAACCCCGCTCAAATCGTCCTCAACGAAGACAAAGCCTGCGAATGGCTCAAGAACGGTGCCCAGCCCAGCGACACCTGCCGTCGCATCCTTTCGTACAAGGGTGTTCTTCTGAAACGCCATCTGCAGATCGGCGTCGAAAAGGGGGCCATCAGCCAGGAACAGGCCGATGTCAAGTTCAACGAATGGAAACAAGCCAAAGAGACCAAGATTGCCAACAAGGTGAGCGAAATCGCCAACAACAACCGCAACGAGGCCAAGAGCCGTCTCGAAGCCGAGAAGAAGGCCAACGAGACCAAGGCTGCCGCTGTTGACGCCAAGCGTCGCGCTGCCGCCGAAGCCGAAGCCGCCGCCAAGGCTGAAGCCGAAGCCGCCGAAGCCCCTGCCGCTGAAGAGGCTGCTGAAAACACCGAAGCTTAATTGGCTCTATGCTAAAACAAAAAAGGATACGCTAAATCAGCGTATCCTTTTTTTTAAACATCAATTCTATGACCAAAGACCAATGTTATCAACTCGGCAAAATCACTAAACCCTTCGGCTACAAAGGGCAAGTGGTATTCTTTCTCGATGTCGACACACCCGAAGACTACGCCAGGCTCGACTCCGTATTCGTTGAAGTGAAAGGCCTCCTTGTCCCCTACTTCATCAAAGAGCTAAAAATAAACGGCAACAAAGCCACCGTAACCTTCGAGGACCTCAGTGCCGAAGAGGCACAGGCGCTGGTGGGCAGCAACCTCTTCCTGCCGCTCGACCTGCTGCCCAAGCTGGACGGCAACCGCTTCTATTTCCACGAAGTCATAGGCTGGAAAGTAATTGACAATGAGAAAGGTGACATCGGCACCATTGCCTCCGTCATCGACTATCCGGCCCAAGCCCTGTTCCAAATTATGAAAAACGACAAAGAAATACTTATTCCTATAATCGACCCGGTGATAAAAAAAGTCGACCGCAAAGAAAAAACAATCCACATCGAAGCACCTAACGGCCTAATAGACTTGTATTTATAAATTAACAACAAAAAGTGTTGATTTTTTTATTTTCATCTGAACATTTTTTTGCGTACCTTTGCATTTCAAAACAAAAAAATCAGCACTATGGCAGCAACAGAACAAACACAGGAAAAAAAGTACTATACCAACGAGGAACTGCAGGAATTCAAGGAAATAATTCTCAAGAAGATAGAAGAAGCCAAAAGAAACCTTGAACTGCTGAACGCCGCCGTCGCCAACGAAGGCAACGACGTTACCGACACCTCGCCGACGTTCAAAACCCTCGAAGAAGGCAACTCGGTACTTTCGAAAGAAGAGAATTCAAAACTGGCAGCCCGCCAGCAGAAATTCATCAAAGACCTCGAGGCGGCGCTTATCCGCATCGAGAACAAAACCTACGGTATCTGCAAGGTGACCGGCAAACTGATTCCCAAAGAGCGCCTGCGCGCCGTTCCGCACACCACGATGACCATCGAGGCCAAGGAAATGCAGAGCAAAAGGAGATAATCCTCCCGAGGCAAAACAGGAAAGAACATTCCGAAAGCAATTTCGGGATGTTTTTTTTTCTAAATGAATATCAGCATCAAAGCGAGCGGTGAAAACTGCGCCTCTCCCTGACATCATTGGGATAATGCGCACAATCATTCCATCACCCACAAAGGGCCGCATCTGCACTCGCTTTGCCCGTGACCCGCTCCGCCCGTTCAACGATACTTCAACCTTAGTTCAACGTTATTTCTTCGATGCCTAATCGAAGAAATAACGGCGAAATAACGAAGAAGTAACGAAGAAATAACGGCGAAATGGCAGGGCAAGTCCAGAGCAGGACACTATTCTATTCGCGGTATCGCATCGAGAAGGGTTTGCGTGTAGGCATTGGCAGGGTGGCTGAAAAGCGTGTCGGCATCGGCAAGCTCGACCATACGGCCCGACTGCATCACCATTATGCGGTCGGAAATGAAATGCACCACCGAGAGGTCGTGGGATATAAATATATATGTATAGCCGAACTGCTCCTTCAGCTCGTTGAGCAGGTTGAGCACCTGCGCCTGGACGGAGACATCGAGCGCCGACACCGACTCGTCGCAAATGACAAGGTCGGGATTGAGAATCAATGCTCTGGCGATGCAGATACGCTGGCGCTGGCCGCCGCTGAACTCGTGCGGATAGCGGTCGAACCATTCGGGCTGCAGGCCGACGCGCTCCATCAGGTCGATCACCTTGCTCCGTATTTCGGATTGCGACAGGCGGCCGTTGCGACGATGGACCCTGAGCGGTTCCGAAATGGTCTGACCCACAGTCATTCGCGGATTGAGCGACGAATAAGGGTCTTGGAAGATGATCTGGATGCGAGGGCGCAGGCTGCGCATCTCGCGCTGCGACAGGGTGTCAAGGCGACGGCCGTCGAAGGTTATGCTGCACGACGACGAATCGACCAGACGCATAATGGCGCGGCCGAGTGTCGTCTTGCCGCACCCCGACTCGCCAACAAGCCCCAGAGTTTCACCGCGATAGACATCGAAACTGATGCCGTCGACGGCCTTGAGCTGCTTTAGCGGTTTGCCGAAAATGTTTTTCTCGAGGGTGTATGTAACGTCCAGATTGCGAACCGACAACAACGGTTCTCCGCTTTCCGTTTTCCGCTTTCCGCTTTCCGCTCCCACTTCTCCGCTTTCCGCTTCCCGTTCTCCGTTCTCCGTTCTCCGTTCTCCGTTCATAAACTCCTCGACCGTAGGCAGGTGGCGAGGACGACTATCCATCGGCGGACGGCAGGCCAACAGGCCCTGGGTATAAGGATGTTGCGGATGGTGGAGAATATCGTTTGCGTCGCCCTGTTCGACGATTTTGCCGTGATACATCACAGCGATGTCGTCGGCAATCTGCGCTATGACACCCAGGTCGTGGGTGATGAAAATAACGGCAATATTGCGGCTCCGCTGCAAGTCGCGCAGCAACTCCAGGATAGTCTTCTGCACCGTAACGTCCAGAGCCGTGGTCGGCTCGTCGGCAATGATGATGTCAGGCTTGCAAATCAGCGCCATAGCTATCATCACACGCTGCTTCTGGCCGCCGCTGATTTCGAAGGGATAGCTGTCGAAAATCTTTTCGGGACGCGGCAGCAGCACCTCTTTGAAAAGCTCTATCGTTCGGCGTCGCGCCTCGTCGTAATCCACGGTCTCGTGCAGCCGCAGCATCTCCACCACCTGCGCGCCGCACTTCTGCACCAGATTGAGCGACGTCATCGGCTCCTGGAATATCATTGCTATACGGCTGCCGCGCACGCCCTGCATCTGCTTTTCGTCAAGCGACAGCAAGTCAACGTTTTCCGCTCTCCGCTCCCCGCTTTCCGCTTTCCGCTTTCCGTTCTCCGTTCTCAGTTCAATCTTGCCGCTGACCGTTGCGTTCTTTGGCAGTAGCCCCATAATGGCCAGGCTGCTGACGCTCTTGCCCGAGCCCGATTCGCCCACGATGCCCAACGTCCGCCCGCGCCGCAGCGCATAGCTTACGTTGTCCACAACCGTCCGCCCGTCGAAGGAGACAGACAGATCCTTAACTTCAAGCACAATATCACCTTGTTCCATATCAATTTGTCAAACACTGTTTCCAATCAACACACTCTATGCCGTTAGCGTCGAGCAAGCATCTTGGCTATCATTCTATTACACAGACTTTGTACCGATTTGGAGTTGAACTCCAAATCGGTACAAAATTACACAAAATATTTGAATTACAAGAAAAAACGACAAGAAAATGAAAAAAAATTTTATCACCATAACATTGATGACCATTATTATAAAAACACAAACTGTGATATGATTGACAAAAAAAAATTTTGCTGGATAAAGAAATGTTAGTAATTTTGCATCCGCTTTCGAAAGGAAGAAAGCATTAGCAAGAAAAGCATTGCGATATGGTCCCTTTCACCGAATTTCGCCAAAATTCATACAGGAGGACTGGCATTTATGCTTTCGCTTGAATGTGTATGCTATTTTCATCTGCATACCGTCAGGCGTGAGATATGTTCCATATAGACCCCGTTCCTGTTAAGGCGTTTGGCGATGCCTGGTGAAAGACGGATATGAGCACATAACCTCACGCTTTTCTTATTGGTATTTATTAACATTCCGTTGGAGGTGGCGGGGACAAAAGTTGCACACGACACGTAGTTAGTGTTTTAACTATGAGTGATTCAAATTTATGTTTTGACCTCCTTGAGCAAACACTAAAGATCTCTTCTTTCAAAGAATTAGAAAAGTTGTTCATTGAAAAAACGGCAGGTAAAGATATAGAAAAAATGGACATAATGGATTTCGAACCAAGTTATATGACGCTCATTACAAATAAAAACATTATTTGTAATGGTGGATATGACGAACTACAAGCTGCAAGAAGGTGCCACAATCTGATGATGAAAATGGATAAAAGTAGCTTACAAGAACAAATAGACAAAAAAGATTTTACCACAAAAGTCAGCGTAACATTTATTGTTAACGAACCTGAAACAACAATTCTTCTGTTGGCAGAAACATATGAACAGATTGCTGCTCTCATTGAGGCCGTAACAAAAGATATAGATGATCTAAGTTCTTTCGATGGACAGTGGTACGCAAAAGCTTTTACAACTAGATATAAGTACTCCAATCTTAACTCGAATTCAGAAGTAAACGCATTCATTTGGTGTAGAAAAAAAATATTAGAAATGAAGTTGTCAAACGAAGAAAAACTACAGCTGCCAGATTTAGGAAATAGCGCAAACAACAGGGGCAATGGCAATAACGGTGGTTGTCTAACATCGATATGTCTTTTTTTTATTCTAGCATTTTCATTAATATGTTAAATTATGACTTGGGTAATAATAATTATAGTCGTTGTGATTATCGCCTTTAAAGTAGGTAACAACTCTGGACAAATGATTTCAAGTTCTGCCAAGTCTGGAGGTATGCGTATAAAGTACGCAAAACTTCTTGACTGTATCCTTAATGGGCATAAGGATTGTTCAATTATTGGAGAAACGAGGACTTATATTCGTGCAGGAGTTTCAAATTACGGCGGAACAACAATGTTTCACATTCAACAAAGCTCAGGTAATATTGTTTTGATTGACTACGAGGTTTCTAACAATCCTGTTATTCCCAATTTCACGCTTCACTTTTCTTTCCGCGACAATATGGATCAGGAACAAATGTACGAGCAAATATGCTTAGGAGTTCAAAAAAAGATGCAACAATTGTTTGGATAATATAAACAATGAAAAAAACAAATTGCATTACCCGACGCGGCGTATGTTATTTTTTGTGTGTTGTATTAGATTTGCAATTCGATACTGCTTATTGTCAGGATTTTCTATCATTAGCGGTACATTAAAAACTACCTGTGCCGGATTCGCCGAATCCAGCACTTTTTTTTGAAAGACTATCGTTTCTTTAGTTTGTCAAACCACAAAAAGCGAGGCACCTAAAACTTACCTCTATTTACAGTCGCCACATTCTCAGTTATCTATCCAAACAAACAAAAATATTTTCATTTAAAAGTAATAAACTTATTAGCAAGTCGTTTATTAGTCATAAAACTATTATATGGACTATATGAACAATCTATTTGTATTCGGAAAAACGGTGAGCGGCGATGCCTTTACAGACCGCGAGAAGGACACTGCAAAGCTAGTGGCAAATTTTCAATATGGAGTGAATACTTTTCTGCTTTCACCGCGTCGTTGGGGTAAGACATCATTAGTAAAAAAAGCCAAAAGCATTGCAGAAAACAGCAAACTTAAGATAGTCTATGTCGATGTGCATCTGTGCCGCAGCCGCGAGGAGTTCTGCGAGCGCTTCGCCTCCGCCGTCCTCACCCAGACATCCAACAAGATGGAAGAATGGATGGAGAACGCAAAGATGTTCCTGAACCGATTCAGTTTTGGTGTCAACGCATCTGCCGACCCGACGAATGAATTAACATTAAAGATGCAGATTCTGCCTCAGGAGCAATCGATGGAAGACTTGCTGCAGCTGCCCGAGAGGATTGCCAAGCGCAAGAAAATAAGCGTAGTGGTATGCATCGACGAGTTTCAGCAAATAGGCTCATTCCCCAACAGTGCCCAATTTCAGACCGAACTGCGGTCGGTGTGGCAGCACCACGAACTGACATCCTACTGCCTTTTCGGCAGCAAGAAGCATATGATGGAGGCTTTTTTCGACGACAGCAGCAAGCCGTTCTACAAATTCGGCGACATCATCTACCTGCAACGCATACCCGTGGAATACTGGGTGAAATATATCACCGACAAATTTCACCACGAAGGCAAGAGCATCACTGCGAAACAGGCTACCTGGATTGTTGATCAGGTGGAAGGCAACTCATCTTATGTGCAGCAGCTGTCGTGGTACGTTTTCCAGCGCACGACAAAGAGTGTGAACAACGATATCCTTGCCGAAGCACTCACGGAACTTGTGGAACAATGTGTCGATGTCTTTGAGGCCAGAACAGAGAGCCTTACTGCCTATCAGATGAACCTTATGCGCTGCATTGCCGACGGCAACCACACAGGGCTTTCCTCGGCAAAAAACATCAGCAAGTACAATCTAGGCTCATCGTCGAATGTGGTCATTATCAAGAAGTCGCTTTTGGAGAAAGACTTGATTTCTGTCGAAAAAAAGGATGTATTTCTCTCCGACCCCGTGATGGGCATCTGGCTAAAACGGCAATAGCAGAAAAAGTGCCGGATTCAGTGAATCCGGCTTTTTTTGTGCCCGTACCGTTTGCCGGCGGGCTGCGATGGGGCTGCGGTGGGGAGAAAACTTACGAAGATGTTAATAACTTTTTACCATCTTCTACATAGGTAAAAGATTTGTAGAATTTGGTAAGAACTTGGGTAGAATTTGACAAGAAGATGGTACCTGGAAAACAGGCAGTTGGCAGAGGGCGTTTTTGGGGTGTTTTCGGGGTGTTTTTAACGGAAAACTCGGGGCTGTTTTCGGAAAGTTTTCAACAGATGTTTTCCGTTTCAAGAAAAATTTTGTATATTTGCACCGTTTTTCCAAACATCTACAAACTTCAAAAATCGATATAATTATGACAAAATCAGAGCAATTTATGGAAATGGAAGCCAAATACGGCGCCCATAACTATCATCCGCTACCCGTAGTGCTGGCCAAAGGCGAAGGCGCTTTTGTGTGGGACTGCGAAGGCAAAAAGTATTTCGACTTCCTTTCGGCCTATTCTGCTGTCAACCAAGGCCATTGCCACCCGAAAATCATCAAGGCCCTCTGCGACCAGGCCCACGAGCTGACCCTCTCGAGCCGCGCTTTCTATAACAACTGCCTTGGCGAGTGGGAAAAATACGTGACCGAATATTTCGGCTATGAGAAGGTGCTGCCTATGAACAGCGGTGCCGAGGCCGACGAGACAGCCCTGAAGCTGGCCCGCCGCTGGGGCGTCGTCAAGAAAGGCATCAAGAACGACGAGGTTATGATTGTCTGCTGCGAAGGCAACTTCCACGGCCGCACCATCACCATCATCACTATGAGCAACGACCCGGAGAGCTATGCCAACTACGGCCCGATGACTCCCGGTTTCATCCGCATACCCTACAACGACCCCGACGCGCTGGAGAAGGTGCTGCAGGAGCACGGCGACAAGATTGCCGGTTTCCTCGTCGAGCCTATCCAGGGCGAGGCCGGCGTGTACGTCCCCGACGAGGGCTATTTGAAGAAATGCTATGACATCTGCCACAAGCACAACGTGCTGTTTATGGCCGACGAGGTGCAGTGCGG
>DFHL01000008.1:21157-25165 GCA_002371315.1 Bacteroidales bacterium UBA3724
GACGAGGTGCAGTGCGGCATCGCCCGTACCGGCAAGATGCTGGCCTGCGACCACGAGGGCGTGCGCCCCGACATCCTCATCCTCGGCAAGGCCCTGGGTGGCGGCGTGGTGCCCGTCAGCTGCGTGCTGGCCGACGACTACATTATGCTGAACATCAAGCCCGGCGAGCACGGCTCGACCTTCGGCGGCAACCCCATCGCTGCCAAGGTTAGCATCGCTGCCCTGCAGGTGATCAAGGACGAGCACCTGATGGAGAACGCCGAGCGCCTCGGCAAGATCTTCCGCGACGAGATGTCGGCCTTCAAGAGCCCGATGATCGAGAAGGTGCGCGGCAAGGGCCTCCTCAACGCCATCATCATTAAGCCGCGCAACGGCAAAGAGGCTTGGGACGTGTGCCTGAAAATGCGCGATATGGGCGTGCTGGCCAAACCGACCCACCAGCACATCATCCGCTTCGCTCCTCCGCTGGTCATCACCGAAGAGCAGCTGCGCGAGGCTATCGACATCATCAAGAAGGCCATCGCTTCGTTCGAATAATCCTGATTCACAACACAAAATCAAAACAGGTCGCCGCCAGCGCGGCGACCTGTTTTTCTTGATTAACAGTCTCCTACTCGCAAGCGAGCGAAATCTTGTAAATCTTGTAAATTAATTCCGCCGATGGCGGAAAGGCTAACGCAGTTATTCATCACTTCATTATCTTAATCTCCTGCTCGCAAGCGAGCGAAATCTTGTAAATCTTGTAGATTTTTTCCGCCGATGGCGGAAAGGCTAACGCAATAACTATTGATACTTAATTATATTACCACAAAAAACAAAATGAAAAAAACACTCATCCTTGCAGCTTTTGTTGCTTTGCTCAGCACAAACCTATCGACAGCCAATGCCCAGGAATTCAACGCCGTCGTCCGCGACTACAGCGACGAGCAGCGCGACGAGACCGACCCCGTCATCCTGAAACGCCTTGAGGACTGGAAGGACCTCAAGTTCGGATTTATGGCACACTGGGGCATCTACAGCCAGTGGGCCACCGTCGAGTCGTGGGGCCTCTGCAGCGAGCCCTGGATCGACCGCAAGGATGCGCCCTACGACGAATACAAGCGCCAGTACACGGCCCTCAACACCACCTTCAACCCCAAGCGGTTCAATCCCGAACGGTGGGCCAAGGCCGCCGCACAGGCTGGTATGAAATATATGGTTTTCACCACCAAACACCACGACGGCTTCTGTATGTACGGCACCGAGGAGACCCCCTACAGCACCGTCAACAGCAGCTGCCCCTTCTTCAAGAACAAGAACAGCGACATCACCAAGGCCCTCACCGACGCCTTCCGCCAGTACAATATGTGGATAGGCTACTATTTCTCCAAGCCCGACTGGCACTGTCCCGACTATTGGGCTCCGGAATGGGCCACGCCCGACCGCAACGTCAACTACACCATCGCCGACAAGCCCGACCGCTGGCGCCGCTATTGCGACTTCACTTACAATCAGATACGCGAGCTGACGCACAACTATGGCGACATTGACATACTGTGGCTCGACGGCGGCTGGATACGTCCCGAATGGAGCGTCAACGACGAGACGCGCCCCTGGCTCGGTTGCAGCGGGCAGATACAGGACATCAATATGCCGCGCATCGCCAAGATGGCCCGCGAGAACAACCCCGACCTGCTTATCGTCGACCGCAGCGTGGGCGGCAAGTACGAGAACTACCGCACCCCCGAAAAGCAGGTGCCCGACACCCTCCTGCCCTACCCCTGGGAGACCTGTATGACGATGGGCGACAGCTGGTCGTATGTGCACAACGACAACTACAAGTCGACAAACGAGCTGATACATCTGCTTTGCGACATCGTCGCCAAGGGCGGCAACCTGCTGCTCAACGTGGGTCCCGACGCCGACGGCAACATCCCCGAACCCTGCCTGAAACGGATGGAAGAGATTGGTGTCTGGCTAAAAGAGAACGGCCACGCCATCTACGGTACCCGTCCGCTGAAGCCCTACGCCAAGGACCGCATCCGCTACACGCAAAGCAAGGACGGCCTGCACCGCTATGCCATCTATCTGCTCGACGACGGCGAGGTGCCGCCACAGCGCATCGAAGTCGACGGCCTCGTCTACCGCATCAAGAAGAAAACCAAGCACGCCGTGGTTGTGGAGTTGATGTAAGACATTAACCTTTACTTGGCACGAAAACGAAGACAAAAACGAAAAACACATCTCCGTTCTCACTTCTCCTTTCACTCCTTCGGGGTTCTGTTTTTTTTGCGGCCCGTCCAGGGGTTTCGCTGCGCTTCACCCCTGTCTGCGGTCTCTTCACCCCTTCGGGGTTTCCATTTTCCGCTTTCCGCTTTCCGTTTTCCGCTCTCACTTCTCCGTTTCCTCGATGGTGGCAAATTTGCCCCGGAAAGATGTACGCCGCGTGGAACTATTGTGCGCGACCTATAGCAACGTCAAAAACGGTATTGCCCTCTTCGTGACCAACGATCCCTTGTACTGTGGACGGACCGACAAAGAGATGGACCACAGCGTGAACTACGATGCTTTCCGTATGACCGAGGGGCGGAAAGTCAGCGGCAAACTCGGCTGGAAGAAGAAAGACAGCAAGGCAGCCAAAGACAATCCCGCCTTCAAACTCGACGGCGAGTACACCATCCACTGGGAGCATCTCAATGGAACCAACCAGCCACGCACCCCGAGGGATTTCAGCTACTGTATGGTGACGATATAAAGAAAGATTTTTATTCATCTGGGCGGGCCTGTCCGCCCTTTTTAATCAAAGTATGCAGTCGATAACAATTCAAATGACCATCAAAGAGGCTGCGGAGACTTTTCGCCAGGCTACAGGCGGGACGTTGCACATATATCGCGGCCAGCGGCGTATGTCAGAAGACGATATTCCTCTTTCAACCTTGTCAACAGAGCCAACCGGAACCTCTGTCGACATTGACACCCCTCAGACCGTGGGAGAATTCGAACAGAAGATGCAAGAAGTGCTTGGCATCACCGCGCGTGTATGGAGCAGCGACGACTGGCTGTGCATACCGAAAACCGAAACACTTGGCAATATAAAACTATACAACCGCAGAACAACAAGTCATTTTATGCCCCCACTAAAATAATAGTAGACATATCAATCAGCATAATACTGAATATCTTTTATTTCAAACAGGCTACGTCCAGGCCGTCGAGGGGTACAAAACGCGGCATCGCCTTTTAGACGTTTATACAAAGCACAGTGCCATTTTAACAATGAGGAATTATTGTGATCCAAAATTTCTTTTTATGGCTTGTATGATAATGTTTTTGCTCTCCACGGACAGACAAATAAATATCAAAATCGAGCGTACTGACCCACCAGCGGAACCTGTCAACGACTATTGCTATAATTAACACTTTTCTACCATCATCGTAAAAGCAACTCTTATATTTCCCAGTTTTTACGATACAAGGAAGACTATCAATGGGAACCATACCATCGGGTATTGTGCTGTCACAACTTCCCTTATAACCAAAGGGTACCCTGTTCACAACATTGAAGGAATATTGTTTTCCCTTGGCATTACTTACACGGACAGAGTCGATGGTGACGTTCTCATAATCGTCAGACTCTATCTGAAAAAGATATACATAATGATTATCATAATACCGCTGTGCAGGTGAGTTCTCAATAATAGACTGGACTTGCCAAAAAGAAGACACGAAAGGAACCCAACCAAATTCTTGAATGTCTCTCAAACCTCCACTATACTCAATAGGATGATTGTTGGAATCAAGTGTTATGGTATCGAAAGTTCTGTCATCGGGCATCATACTGATTCCAAAACACGATGCAAAGAAAAATGACCCAAATAAAATGAGAAATATTTGGAATACATAAGACATATAATGTTTTTCTTCCATAGTGGTAGTTGATGGTTTAAATAAAAAGCAGGTCGCTGTTACAACCTGCTTTTTTTGGTAGCGGGGGGAGGAATTGAACCCCCGACCTCCGGGTTATGAGCC
>DFHL01000008.1:25219-36639 GCA_002371315.1 Bacteroidales bacterium UBA3724
GTTATGAGCCCGACGAGCTACCACTGCTCTACCCCGCACTATTTCTTGTTGATTTCAGTTTGCAAAATTACACACTTTTCGCAAACTGACCAAATTTTTTTGACACATTTTTTGCCCGCATACTATAAACCGCTAAATGCCAACGTCGCCACAGGGATGAAAAAAACAAGCCGCAGACTTCATTCTGCGGCTTGCCTTGTGTTTTGCGACGGGGAAAATCGCTATTTTTTCGCAAAATTCGTCGTGCCTTCCTTCAGGAATTCGAGGAACTTTGCGGGGTCGGGATTGTAGGCAAAATTCTCCTTCGTCAGGCTGTTGCCGTCGGCGTCGATGATGACGTAGTAGGGCTGCGCGTTCATATTGTAGAGGGTGCGCTGCATAAACAGGTTGCGGCGGCCGAGGGTCTTGATGGTGCGCTCGCCGTCCTTGACCCACTCGCTTTCGGGCAGGTCGATGTCGTTCATATCGCAATACAGCTCGCAGAGCACGAAGTTGTCGTTCATATATTTCTTCACCTCGTCGTTGCTCAGCACGTACTGCTCCATCTTGCGGCAGTTGTTGCAGTTGATGCCGGTGAAGTCGATAAAGATGGGCTTGCCCGTCTGGCGGGCGTAGGCCTTGGCCTCCTCGATGTCAAAGAAGCCCTTGTAGCCCAGCGGCTCGTGCAACTTGTCGGCATATTTGCGGTCGGCCGGAATGCCGTCGTAGCTGACGGCGCTGACAGCCTCGCCCTTGTTGTCGACTACAATCTTCTCTATGTTGAAGTCCTGCGTGTGCATCGGCGGCAGAAAGCCGGAGATGCCGTTGAGCGGAGCGCCCCACAGGCCGGGAACCATATAGACGGCGAAACTGAGCGAGGCGATGGAGAGGAACAGGCGGACGACGCCGATGTGCTGCAGTTCCTCGTCGCCTTTGAACTTCAGCTTGCCCAGCAGGTAGATGCCCATCAGGGCGAAGATGACTATCCAGAGGGCCAGGTAGATTTCGCGGTCCAGGATGCGCCAGCCCCAATAGAGGTCGGCCATCTGCAGGAATTTCAAACCGAAAGCCAGTTCGAGGAAGGCGAAGACAATCTTGACCGAATTGAGCCAGCCGCCCGACTTCATATTCTTCAGCACAGAGGGGAAGAAGGCCAGCAGCGTGAAGGGCAGCGCAAAGCCGATGCCGAAGCCCAGCATCGACACCAGGCTGATCCAGCGGTTGGTGGTCGACGTGGCCAGCTCGACCAGGGCAGCACCGATGATGGGGCCCGTGCACGAGAAGGAGACCAGCACCGTGGTCAGCGCGATAAAGAACGGCGCCAGCAGGCCACCCTTGTCAGCCTGGGCATCGCTGGCGTTGACCCACTTTTCGGGCATCTTGATTTCGAACAGGCCGAAGAACGACAGCGCGAAAACAAAGAAGATGATGAAGAAAATCAGGTTAGGGATGCCGTGCGTGCCTATGACGTTGAGCGACTCGGGGCCGAGGAAGAGCGTCAGGATGGCACCCAGCACGGCGAACATAAACACAATCGAGAAGCCGAAGAAGAGCGCCTGGCGGCGGTTCTTGCGCTTGTTGTCGCTGCTGTGCATAAAGAAGTTGACCGTCATCGGAATCATCGGGAAGACGCAGGGCGTGAACATCGTGACGATGCCCGCCAGCAGGGCGCCGAAGAAGAGGCCCAGCAACGATTTCTGCTTCTCGGGCTGCTCCGTTTCGGGTTCAGCGGCAGCAATCTCGGCCTTCGGTGCGGCTTCAGGTTCAACGTTTGTATCAGCGGCGGCAGCAACTGGCACAGTATCCGTGTTTTCCGTTACCGCCTCTTCGCTTTCCGCTTTTGCCGCCGGCACCTTGAAGGTGAACGGCACATCGTCGGGCGCGATGCAGCTGCCGTCGTTGCACAGCTGGTAGTACATCGAGCCCTTCACCTCGAACGGCTTGTCGGTGTTGCGTTTTATCTTCTGGCGGAATGTCACCTTGCCGCTGAACGAACGGACCGTACATTTGAAAATGTCGTCAAACTCGTCGTGCGACTTGGGTTCTGCAACGCCGCCCACGCGCTGATAGCTGGCATTCTCATCAAAGGTATACTCCGACGGTATGGGGCCGTTGGGGTCCGACTTCTGAGAATAAATGTGCCACCCGTCGTCGAGCTTCAGCTGGAACTGCAGTTCCACCTCGGTGGGCGACAGCTCCTTGACGTTGAACTTCCAATGGGCAGGATTGATCTGCGCAAAAGCCGACGAAAATGCCACAAGGCATACGGCAAAAAACAAAGCTTTGAATGTATGTTTCATTTTTATAATAGTTTACATTTTAACGCTATGCAAATAGCAAAATGCAAAAATACATTTTTTTTCTCATTCTGCAACAGGAAGAAAAAAAAATTGGAAAAAATTGCTTTTTGATTTTTTTTTGCTATTTTTGCATTATCAATTGGAGTAGCCGAAAACCATACAGAGTAGGCGTAATGTAATCAAAAAAAACAAATTACAATGAAAAAAGTTCTTTTAACCTTAGCCGTCATTGCTACCGTTGCCTGCTTCAGCAGCTGCAACAAAACCTGCACTTGCAAAACTCCTGCCGGTACAGTTGAGTACAAACTCGATGACCTTAACAGCACATTGAAACAAGCTGGTTTTAAAGAAATTGATAAATGCAGCGATCCTATCACTTGGGAAGCCGCAGGTATTTCTCTCGAAACCGGATGGACTTGCGAATAATGTTTATTATTCAATAAAACAGCATCTTTCACAGATGCTGTTTTTTTTACTCAAACTCATAAAAAATGAAAAAGTCACAAAGCCGCCTTTTCGGGCGGCTTTTTTTGTCGCTTTCCCATCTCCGCGTAGCTTTTTTTTCGTTTTGGTTTTCGTACGAAGTTTCTGTTCTCCTGCTCGCTACGCTCGCGAATTCTTTTAAATCTTGTAGATTTTTCCGACTTCGTCGGGATTGAGAAGTCTAAATCAACCGAATCTACAAGATCTCTGCCCGAAAGGCAAGGTGCATTTGGGGTTTATTGAGGTGCCCTATTTCAGATTGAACTGCAGCCGCTTTTCGCCTTTGGCGGTGCGGATATAGAGGGTGTAGTTCGATTTGGGCATACGGCTGATGGTGATGCGCGCCTCGTTCTTGTACTGCGGAATGGTGCGGATGCTCTCGCCCTTGGCGTTGACAAACTCCACCTCGGCCACGGCGCTCTCCATCGTGATGGTGATGTAGCCCTGCTCCAGGTAGGGATTGACGACAACGCGCTCGGTCGAGGTGCCTTCGGCCACCATTGCCGACGAAACGACGAAATCCTGCCGGAAGCGAGCCCCGTCGACATTCGTCAGCTGGCGGCTGGCGGGCTCGAAGGTGCGTCCCTCCTGCTCGGGGGTCAGCGCGACGGTGGCGTTGGTAGCCACCTCAATGTAAAAATTGCCGCTGGCGTCGGTCGTCGCCTCACCGTTGCCGCAAACCACCTTGATGCCGGCCGCAGGCTGCCCCTTCTCGTCGACGATGCGGCCCATAACAGGCTGCGCACTCAGGCGCGTAAGACCCTGAATATTACTGCCAAACCATTTCGAACCCTGCCCGTCGACCATCACACGGCGGTGCACATCAGCGGGCAGAACGGTGGTTTTCGAGCTGTAGACGTGCCACTGGTCCTTGCCGTCGAAGAGCACGATGCCCTTGTCCGTGGCCATCCAGATGGCACCCGACGGGTCGAAGGCCAGGTCGTTGATCTGGTCGCAGGGCAGCGGACTGTTGGCGCTGTTCCACACCGTCCAGCCGTCGCCGTCCAGCCGCACCAGACCGCCCAGCGTGGCAATCCATTTGACGCTGTTACGGTCGATAATCACCGCAGGCACAATGTTGTGCGGCAACTTGGAATTCTTGGTGGTATACGAAATCCACTTGTAGTCGTCGAAGACCGACAGGCCGTCGTTGGTGCCAATCCATTTGCGGTTGGCGCGGTCGACGGCGACGCACAGGATGAAGTCGCTCAGCAGCTCCGAATTGCCCGACGTGTACTTGGTCCACTCGCGCCCGTCGTAGCGCACCAGGCCGCCCAGCGTCACACCGATCCACTTCACATCGTTCTTGTCGACGGCAATCTTGGATATGAACTTCATTTGCAGGCGTTTCATTTCCTCCTTGTGCTCCGTCCAGCGCGAGCCGTCGAACTCGATGACGCCATAGTCGTCGGTGCCGATCCACAGCATATTGCTGCCGTCGACGGTCAGGCAGTTGACATACTGGCCTTTAAGCTTCTCGTTGAACATCGCGAAGTCGGTCCACGTCTTGCCCGTCAGGCGCGCCAGGCCCAGCTCGGTGCCGAACCATTTGTTGTTCTTCTTGTCCGATGCCATTGCCAGCACCGAGTTGCCAAGCTCCGAATTCTGCATCGTGAACCGCGTCCAGTTCTGGGAACGGAGATGCGAAAACTGAGGTGTGAGAACTGAAAGCAGCATCAATATAATGAACGGTCTAAAGGCTTTATTCATTGTCATATATGTGGATTTAAGATACCTCGGTTATTAAAACGGCGAGTTATGCGAATTTGACGATTTACAGATGTAAACTTTGATTAAGAAACTTTGGGGAAGAAAAGGACTATATTATCTGTATCTTAAGTTAAAGTTAAGGTTAAAGTTAATACCATCAAGTTTTATGCTTTTCCTTCTTGGCGGCGGGGAAAAGGATATTGTTCAGAATCAGGCGGTAGCCGGGCGAATTGGGGTGCAGCGACAGGTCGGTCGGCGGGTCGCCCACAAAGTGGCGATAGTCCTCGGGGTCGTGGCCGCCCAGAAAGGTCCAGGTGCCCTTGCCGTACTCGCCGTGCAGGTAGCGCACCTCGCCAAGTTCCTTGTTTTCAGCCATTATCAGGGCGCTGCTCTTCACCGTCTCGCGGCGGAAGGCCGTCGTCTGGCCCATAAAGCCGTGGATGATGCGCGTGTGGTTCTGCGTCAGCATCGTCGGCACCCAGTCCCACTTGGCCGAAAACTCGAAGAGCGTGAAGAAATCGTTCTTTTCGTTGACCGAACGGGCGCGCGTGCGGTCGTCGATGTCGATGGTCGAAACCTCATACTCGGCCGGATTGGTGCTGATGCGGAAATCCTTGAAAGCAAAGCACTTCGAGAAGTCGAGCAGCTGCTGCGCATTGGGCTGCATCGGGTCGCCGTCGAACATCACGTCGCAGATGTCAACATTCTCGGCGGCCAGCGCAATGTCGTAACTGTCGGGCGCCGAGCACATTGCAAAGAGGAAGCCACCGCCCATCACAAAGTCGCGAATCTTGTGGCACACGGCCAGCTTCAGCTGGCTTACCTTCTGATAGCCAAGCTTGTGGGCGCGCGCCTCCTGGTCGCGCACATCCTCGATGTACCACTGCGCATTGCGGTAGTTACCCCAGAACTTGCCGTACTGGCCCGTAAAGTCCTCGTGGTGCAGGTGCAGCCAGTCGTACTGCGGCAGGGCGCCGGCCATCACCTCCTCGTCGTAGACCACGTCGTAGGGTATCTCGGCGTAGGTCATCACCAGCGTAACAGCATCATCCCAAGGCAGTTTGGTCTTGGGCGAATAGACGGCAATCTTGGGGGCCTTCTGCAGGCGCACGGCGTCCATATTGACCGAAGCGTCAGCTATTTCGCTCAGTATGGCCGTCGACTGGCCGTCGGCGATGACCTCGACGCTGACGCCGCGCAGGCGCGCCTCGCGCTCGAGGGCGTCGGCATACTTCATCATAAACGAGCCGCCGCGGTAGTTGAGCAGCCAGGTCACCTCCACCTCGCGCTCCAAGGCGAAATAGGCTATGCCGTAGGCTTTCAGGTGGTTGCGCTGCGTCTCGTCCATCGGCACCAGCAGGTAGCTGGCCCGCGCGGGCAGGATTGCCAGCAAAAGGGTAACAAGTATGAATATCAGTCTTTTGAGCATAAGATATCGTTATATGTTTGGCGACGCGATACGTCGTCGATAAAACAGATAACACAAAAACCTTTTTTTTATTGTAAGGAACCCGTAATAATTAAGCGGATGGGCAAATATGGGTTGCATTTTGCGAAACGGACAGCCAGCCGGCGGTGCGACACACCTCGCCCTTCACATCGCCGCCTCGGGTAGCGAGCGCGACATACCACGCCCTTCACGCAGCCCCCGCCCTGCCATGCGCAGTTTCGTTTTGCAAGCAAAATCCGAATCAAACGAATCTTACAAATTGCCTTCCCCCACCCGTCAAAAACAGGAGAAAAAAACGCGAAAATTTTTTAACAATTATTAACATATCAGACACCCGATTTTAACATTTCGCCAGTGAAAAAAAGCCCGAAAAACGGCTAAAAATGCCCTATCATAACCCTCTGTTTTCCAGGTACCATCTTCTTACCAAATTCTACCAAAATTCTTATCAAATTCTTACCAACTTTTACCTCAGTAGAAGATGATAGGAAGATTGTTAAAATTAAGTTAAAATAAAATCCTGAGCAGCCCCACTTTTGTTCAAAGCGAGGTCCAAAAGATGCGGTTTTGAATATAAATTTTGCCAGTTCGCGGAAAAAGTGTAATTTTGCATCCGCTTATGGCTCGCATCACCGCGCATATAATACTGGTTTTTAGGCCGAAAGCGAAGTTGCGGATGTGGCGTAATTGGTAGCCGCGTTAGACTTAGGATCTAATTCCTCCCGGAGTGGGGGTTCGAGTCCCCCCATCCGCACAAACGGCTGGACATCTGTCGCACAGAAAGAGTCCAGCCGTTTTGTTTTTGTCCGCTTTGCGCCGCCGGGGGGCGGTTTTCAACAACAGATGTGGGGAAAAATTTTGGCGCGCAGCAGCCCGAATGAGGGGTTTTTCGTAATTTTGCATTCGGAAAACGACGCCCCGAAAGGCGTTGTAGTTTGATTTACACATCTTTGAAAAGAATTTCTATACTATGGAAGACTATAATGTAGCACCTGTTGCAAGCGACTATAACGACGACAGCATTGTCCACCTTGAGGATATGGAGCACATCCGGCTGCGTCCGGGTATGTACATCGGCAAGCTGGGCGACGGCTCGAGCCACGACGACGGTATCTATGTGCTTATCAAGGAGGTAATAGACAACTCGATCGACGAGTTCACGTCGGGCTACGGCAAGCGCATCAACGTCAAAATCGACTTCGGCGAGCGGCGCGTCAGCATCCGCGACTTTGGCCGCGGCATACCGCTGGGCAAAATCGTCGAGGCCGTCAGCAAGCTGAACACGGGCGCCAAGTACGACAGCAAGGTCTTCCAGAAGTCGGTGGGCCTCAACGGTGTGGGTACCAAGGCCGTGAATGCGCTGAGCTCCTATTTCAAGGTTACGGCCGTGCGCGACGGCCAGTGCCGCACAGCCGAATTTGCCGAAGGACGCCTGACGAGCGACAGCGGCATCGTGCCCTCGAGCGAGGAAAACGGCACCCTGGTGGAGTTCATTCCCGACAACAAACTGTTTGGCAACTACCACTTTGTCAACGAATACGTGGAGCGCCGCATCTGGAACTACGCCTACCTGAACAAGGGCCTAACGCTCTACTACAACGACCGGCGCTACTATTCGAAGAACGGCCTGCTGGACTTGCTGGAGCACAATATGGACGGCGAGGGCCTCTACCCCATCGTCCACATCAAGGACGGCGACTTCGAATGCGCCTTCACCCACGTCAACGGCCAGAACAGCGACTACTACTACAGCTTCGTCAACGGCCAGCACACCACCGAGGGCGGCACGCACCAAAGCGCTTTCCGCGAGGCCTTTGCACGCGTGACGCGCGACTTCTTCAAGAAGGACTACGAGCCGGCCGTCTTCCGCCAAGGACTGGTCTGCGCCCTTTGCGTGCGCATACAAGAGCCTGTGTTTGAGGCCCAAACCAAGACCAAGCTGGGTTCGACCCACCTGGCCCCCAACAACGCCGACGGTACCAACGACAGCCCCTTCCTGAAGACCTACGTGCTCGACATATTGAAGCGCCACCTCGACAACTACCTGCACATCAACGCCGCCACGGCCGAGGCTATGCTGCAGAAAATCAACCAAAACGAGAAGGAGCGCAAAGAGATTGCCGGCATCAAGAAGGTGGCCCGCGAAAGCAGCAAGAAAGCCAGCCTCAACAACCGCAAGCTGCGCGACTGCCACGTGCACTACAACAGCAACCACGCGCGCCGCCTCGAGACGACCATCTTCATCACCGAGGGCGACTCGGCATCGGGCAGCATCACCAAAAGCCGCGACGTGGCCACCCAGGCCGTCTTCAGCCTGCGCGGCAAGCCCAAGAACACCTACAGTATCAGCAAGGTAGACGTATACAAGAACGAGGAGCTCAACCTGCTGCACAACGCCCTCGACATCGACGACGGGATGGACAACCTGCGCTACAACAACGTGGTCATCGCCACCGATGCCGATGTCGACGGTATGCACATCCGCCTGCTGCTGCTCACCTTCTTCCTGCGCTTCTACCCCGACCTGATACGCACCGGCCACGTCTACATCCTGCAGACCCCCCTGTTCCGCGTGCGCAACAAGCAGAAAACCACCTACTGTTACACCGACGACGAGCGCATCGAGGCCATCAGAAACACCAGCAACGCCGAAATCACACGATTCAAGGGTCTGGGCGAAATCAGCCCCGACGAGTTCAAGAACTTCATCGGCAAGGATATGCGCCTCGACCCCGTGCTGCTGCACAAGGATTTCGACACCAAGGGAGTGCTGAGCTTCTATATGGGCGAAAACACCATCGAGCGCCGCGAATTCATAATGGACAACCTGCGCGTCGAGGACGACGAAAGCATAGTCGTGGCGTGACGAGCGGAAAGCGGAGAGCGGAAAACGGAAAGCGGAAAACGGAAAACGGAAAGCGGGCTGACGCGTCAGCCACTAACGCACTAACGCATTAACACATTCACGCATTAACGCATTAATTTCGCCCTGTTTAAAAAAAAATTTTGTCCATTACTGGAAACTTCATATACTTGCACAAAATTATTCGACAATGATAGACCACAGAAATCGCAAGAAAAAACTGATTATCAGCTACAAAAACTTACCCGAAGATATTCGGGAACTATTCAAAGAAACCTATCCCGAGGGTTATAAGGAGTATTTGCAAAAGACCATAAAACCCAACGGGGAGCCTATTTTTGTCGTGCCTCTCGAAACCGACGACACCTCATATATGGTCAAATTCGACGTCGTCATCGACACAGGCCTCGTCGAAGAAGACCTCGACAAAGACCTCTATGGCGACGACAGCGAGGGCGAAAGCGATTTCGCCCCCCTCTCCGAAGCCATCGAGAAAGAGGAAGGCACCAGCCACGCCGTGGGCAAAATGCGCCACGGTGCGCTGGAGGAAATTCTTGACGTCAACTCCGAGGACACCAAGAAAGAGTTCGAAATAGCAAGCGCCGACATCGCCGCCGAATTCGGCGACCAGTCGGACGACGAACCCGACGCCTACCTCGACAACGACGAGCCCGAAGAAGATGACGACGACATAGAGCCCGACGACGACGAGTTGCTCGACATCGAGTCGCTGCTCGAAGAGGCCGACTCGGGCGAAGGTCTGCTGCGCGAAGAGAACCCGCCCGAAGAGCACCGCGGACGCAGAAAGAAAAACGAAAGCGCCGAAATCAAAGCCGTGAAGGCCGTCCGCGAAGAGGTGAAGGAAGCCCGCAAAACCCCGAAGAAAGAAAGCAAGGCCAAAGAGACCAAAACCCTGAAAACCAAGACCGAAGCCTCCACTCCCAAATCAAGCAAGGCTGCCGAAAAGCAAACCAAGACGGCCACCAAAACCACGGCCAAAGCCGCAACCAAAACCACGGCCGAAAAGAAAACGACAAAAAAGAAATAAATGTCCAGATAATATCGGGTATAAGGCATCCCCACATCGGGGGTGCCTTTTCCATTTGCTGCCGCGCCGAAGCACGGCACAAGCGCCACCGAGCCGAACCGGGCCGCAGAGGATCAGCGCTCGTAGAAATGCATTTCGGTAAGATACTGGAACACAGGCTCCGTAAGCATATACCGCGGCGGATGCCCCTCGGCAATCTGGCGGCGGATATAGCTCGACGAGATGTCCATCATCGGCACATCCACCAGGTGCACATTCTGGTGCTGCGCCAGCCCGTCGGGCTCGCTGCCCGGACGCGGATAGACGTAAAGCGAATAATTTTCAAGTATATACTCATAATTGCGCCAACGGCGGAAATTGGCCAGGTTGTCGCCGCCCATAATGATCGAAAAGCGCTTGTCGGGATAGCGCTCGCGCAGATGCGCCAGCGTTACGACCGTATAGGACGGCACCGGCAGGTGCATCTCGGCGTCGCAGGCACGCATACGGTAGTTGTCGTCGATGGCCACGCGCACCATCTGCAGCCTGTGGTGGTCGGCCAGCAGGGTGCTGCGCTCCTTCAGGGGGTTCTGCGGCGAGACGACAAACCACACCTCGTCCATATCGGTCAGCTCGAGCATCGAGTTGGCCACAATCAGATGCCCCACGTGAATGGGATTGAACGAACCGAAAAACAAACCGACGTGTTTCATAAGCGGAGAACGGAAAACGGAAAGCGGAGAACGGAAAACGGAAAGCGGAAAACAGAGAACTGCTTTCAGCTTTCCGTTTTCAGCTTTCCGCTTAATAGTATTTGTACTTCGAAATGATGCCTATGTGGCGCAGCTTGTTGCCGCGGAAGGTGTAGACCTGCCCCACCTCGCCGGCGCCGCTGATGACTTTAAGCACAGCAATATCGGCCACATACGACTTGGGGAAACGCTTGAAAATCACCTTAAAAACATCATCCTTGGCCATCCCCGCGTGCACACCGTTTTCGAGCACCACCTCGGGGTCGGTGATGCGGCCGGCGACCATCTCGACGCGGCCCGTGGTGATACTGCGGTACATATCGAGATAACTGTCGTCGAGCCGGCGCAACGTATTGACCGACACCGACATAGAGTCATAAAAATTCTTATATCCCGACTCGCGGTACCATTGCAGCTGCGTGCTGGTGATATACTGCTCGATGTTCTCCCATTTGCCGATGGGGTAGATAACGTAGTCGGCCAGCGAATAGACAATCATCGTATCGGCCAACACCTTGATATCCTTGACCATATATTCTGGCTTGGCATAGGTCATCATACGCATTGCCTTGGCGCGCGAGCTGACCTCCTGCGCCTGCACTGCCAGCACCGAGAACGTCAAAGTCACTAAAAGTAAAACTTTCTTCATTTTTGCAAAAATTGTTACCGCTAAAACGCAGAAAGGTGACAAATATTTTACAAAACGGAGAAAAAAAGTGCCCTTCGCCCCCAAACACCACTTTCAACGCTGCAAGTCAATGCTTTAAGCCTTCCACAATTCCTCCCCTGCCCCACCGCCGTGCGCATACCTCAACCCTCACTTTCTCCGTCAGTTGTACGGTATATGTACAGTATA
>DFHL01000036.1 GCA_002371315.1 Bacteroidales bacterium UBA3724
ATATGACGGAGAAGGTGGCTTGAAGGGCTGGTTTTCAGTTGTTTGCGAGGTTTGTTGTTCCGTTGCGTTTCGCTGTGTGCCGCTGTGTGTCACTGTGTGCCGGCAGTGGGCAGGCGCTGCGCCGCGGTAGCTGATTTTTCCCCAGCCGCTGAATCGGCTGAGCCGAATCCGCTTTCGGCTGGGACAATATTTTTGCCGACTCGGCGTTTTGATGTTGATTAAATTCAGTTAAATGACTTTCTTAAAGCACATATACGGCATCTTTTCCTCCTTTTTCGGGTTGCAATGGCCCCCCGTTGCGCCCTCAAAAAGAAGCGGAATCCGCTCGTCTGTCTGCATAACAAAATTCATCAATCAGATTTGAACAGCATCTAAAGAATTATGAAAAGCTTGTCGAAAAACCAATTAAAGGCCTTGGCTGCCTACCGTGTACAGAAGCGCTGCGACGAGGAGGGTCTGTTCGTCGTGGAAGGCGTAAAGATGTGCGGCGAGGCGTTGGCGTCGGATTTCACAATCCGGGCAGTCTGTGCCACAGCCGATTATCTTGCATCGCTCCCCAAGCTCGGCAACGAGGTGTACGAAGTGAGCCCCGAGCAGCTGGAACGCCTGAGCTGTATGCGCACTCCCAACAAAGTATGGATGCTGGTGGAGCGGAAAACGGAAAGCGGAAAGCGGAAAGCGGAAAGCATTCCCGGCAAAGTCGGAATGAATCCACAAGATCCACAAGATTTCGCGAGCAAAGCGAGCAGGAGCACCAGCGGTGGGCAGCTGACGCTGGCTCTGGACGGGCTGCAGGACCCCGGCAATATGGGGACCATTATGCGCACGGCCGACTGGTACGGCATCCGCCACATCGTCTGCAGCCGCGACACGGTGAGCTGCTACAACCCCAAGGTGGTGCAGTCGACGATGGGAGCCATCTTCAGGACGCGGGTGGAATATGTGGACCTGGCAGAATGGCTGGAGGCCGCTGCAGCGCGAGGCACGGCCACCTACGGCGCGCTGCTGGACGGCGAGCCCTACAGCAAGACCACGCTGCAACGCCCGGCGGTGCTGGTTGTAGGCAACGAGGGCAAGGGCATATCCCCGCGCGTGGCGGCAGCGGTGCAAAAGAGGCTGACAATACCCAACATCGGCGGCACCTGCGAGTCGCTCAACGCCGCCGTGGCGACGGCAATACTGTGCTCGGAATTCTACAGATAGAGGTCGCCGGAGGCAAGAAATCCCTTCACGTACCTTTCCACCCCTTCGGGCACCGCGAGGAAGGGGGCGTCGTAGCCCACCGACCGCAGCTTGGCGAGGTCGGCCTGGGTGAAATACTGGTACTGGTGGCGCACCGAGTCGGGCATATCGATGTATTCTATCGTGGGCTCGATGCCCATACTTTGGGCAATGCTGCGTGCAACGACGTTGTATGAGGTGGCCTTGCCCGTGCCGACGTTGAAGAGGCCGCTGACCGTAGGATGGTCGAGCATCCAGAGCATCACGTTGACACAGTCGCCCACCCAGACGAAGTCGCGCCGCTGTTCGCCGTCGGCACAGTCGTCGCGATGGGACTTGAAGAGGCGCACGCGGCCGGCGGTGCGGAACTGCTCGTAGAAGTGGCGCATCACGCTCATCTGCTGGCCTTTGTGGTATTCGTTGGGGCCGTAGACGTTGAAGAACTTGAGGCCCACCACCTGCGAGGGCGTGGAACTGAAGGCCGAGTCGGCAGCAATAAACTTGTCGACGGCGTTCTTGCTCCATCCATAGGGGTTGAGGGGGCGCAGCGAGGAGATGAAGTCCAGGTCGTCGCGGTCGGTGAAGCCCAGCGCGCCGTCGCCGTAGGTGGCTGCCGACGAGGCATATACCATCGGCGTGCCCGTCTGGCGGCAGTAGGCATAGAGCCTTGTGGTCAGCTGGAAATTGTTTTCCACAATGCGGTCCACATCCGTCTCGGTGGTCGACGAGATGGCACCGAGGTGCAGTATGGCCTCGACCTTGCCGCTATGCTCGGCCAGAAAGGCGTCGAGCTGGTTTGGAAAAAGGAATCGCAACGCGCTGCGTTTGGCGACATTGCGCCATTTGTGGCCGTCGCCAAAGGTGTCGACGGCCACAATGTCGCGGTAGTCTCTTTTCTGCATTTCGGCCAGCAGGCAAGAGCCTATGAAGCCTGTGGCGCCAGTGACTATGTACATTTTTATTTCTTGGTGGCTACCAGGTCGGCGGTGCCGGTGATGGGCACGCCCGACAATGAGGCTGAAAGCGTCGACACCCAGGACATCTGCCCGTTGAGGGGAGGCACGATGGTGGGGAACGACACGTTGATTGACACGTTGAATGTTGCAATCGTCTGGTTTATAACTATCGGGTCGACGTGCAGGCCCGAGGCGTCAACGTAGCCCGACACCGTCTGGCCGGCCATTGTGAGCTCGACAGCGTTGCTGTTACCGACCTTCGCAATCGTGGCATCGGTAGCGGGGATATCCAGCGTGTAGGTGCCGATGACGGGGATGTTGTTGAGCGTGCCGCTGCCCTCGACGGTGTATTCACCGACAAAGGCGTCGGCATAAGCCGGTTCGACCTCGAACGTGGCGGTATAGGTGGCATTGCCTGTCACCTCGAACGAGCGGGGATTGGCGGTGTTGCCATCCTGCCATTTGGCGAAGATGTAGCCATCGTGGGGATTGGCGGTGATGGTGGCTGTTGAGCCCTTTTCGTAGCTGCCGCCACCCGTTACGGTGCCATAGGCACTGTTGTTCGAATTGACTGTGATTGTGTACTCTTTCTTGCAGGACACAAGTGTCAGCGCTGCGATGGCGACCATCATAAATAAGAACTTTTTCATACGTGTAAATGTTTTATGATTTTCGGAATGCAAAGTTACGAAGTTTTTGAGAATTAGCACCTAATGCGAACGACTAATTTTCATTCAATCCTCTTATCCAGCTGGTTATCAACTGCATCACCTCGGGAGCGAAAGTCTCGTCGATCAGCATATATTCGCTGGTGGCGCCGGTCTGGCAGTGCTGCATCAGGTGGTTGAGGCCTGGCATCAGGGCCGTCTGCGCACGGTGGCCTGTGGCTTCGGCAATGGCGTCGAGGTTGACGGGCAGCACCTGGCAGTCGCGGTCGCCGTTGACGGCAAGGAGCGGGCAGCGCAAACGGCGAAGGTACACGCTGTTGTCAAGGCTTATGAAGGTGCGCATCCAGGGCAGACGCATCTGTGCGGCAATGCCTATGGCGTCGCCGCGGCGCAGCCCTATGCTCTTCCGCTCGTCGGCGCTGAGGTCCTTGGTGCGCTCTTCGCACAGGCGCGTAGTGAAGGATTCGTAGTTGTCGGCCGCCATCGTGTCCATAGCCGCATAGAGGGTGCGCAGCACATCGAGGCGGCAGTCGATAAGACGTTGGGGAATGCTGTCGAGCTGCAGGATGCGCTCGTTCTGCTGCTGCAGTATGTCGGCACCCGTTGTTCCGGGGCCGGCCAACATCACGACAAAGGCCACCTTGCGGTTGCGCGACGCCACGATGGGGGCTATCATTCCGCCCTCGCTGTGGCCGATGATGCCCACGCGCTTGGGGTCGATTTTTTTCTGTTTGCGCAGGAAGTCGAACGCGGCCTCGGCATCGTCGGCAAAGTCGAGCGTCGTGGCATTCTGCACTTCGCCCTTCGAGCCGCCGGTGCCGCGGTCGTCGCAGCGCAGCACGGCGATGCCGTTGCGAGCCAGATGGTCTGCCAGAACGAGGAAGGGCTTGTGGCCCAGCAGCTCCTCGTCGCGGTTCTGCTGGCCGCTGCCGCTGACAAGGACCACCGCCGGGAAGGGGCCCGCACCGTCGGGAAGGGTCAGCGTGCCTGCAAGGGTGACGTTGGCTTTTTTGCACTCTATCACCACCTCGGTCTCACTGTAGGGGAACGGCGGCTGTGGCGTTTGCGGACGCACGATGCTGAAAAGCGTGTCGACCAGCTTAAAGTGCATCTTCGTGCGCAGCGCACCCTGGCGGAAAGTGCCATCGAAGCTGCTGTCGGCGGCATTCCAGACAAGTACAAGGCGCAAACCCGTCGCCTTGTGGCTGATGCGCAGCGTGTCGCTGTCGAAGCTCCACTTGGTGGCCACCATCGGCTCGGCGCTCTGCATAGGGCTGTACAAAACCGGCTTCGCATCGCTGAAGGTGAAATTGATTGGCAGCGAGGCCTCCTTGAGTATCCCCAGCCACCAGCGGCCTTCAAACTGCGACACGGCGCCATTCTGGGCCATCGCCGCCACGAACTGCACAAGCAAGGCAAGAATAAAAGCTATCTTCTTCATTTCTATCTCCATTTCATTGTTTCGACCAGGTGAATCAAGTCCTGCTGCATATACTCAAGCACCGGTGCAAGCGAGTCGTTGTTGGGCACACAGTCGATGTAGAGCGAACCGCGCAGGAAGTGGCTGACGCTGTCGGTGGCCCAGAACTGGAACGTCGACGCCACGTTCTGGCCGCTGAGGCGGTAGGTGGTGGCATAGACGCGGTCGGCCTCGTTGACAAACTGGCGCTCGTCGACACCCGAAGAGTAATCGAAATGCTTGGACAGCAGCTGATAGGACGTGTCGACTTCGGCCGCCAGGTCGGACGGGTGGCGCAGAGGCTTGTAAGTTAGGAAAATGATGCCGTTCCACTGCGGATAGGTGATGTCAATCCACGTCACACCCTTTGGGGCGTCCTTCTCCCCCACCTCGGCGCACTGGTTGGCCTCGAAGACGATGGGGAAAGTGTGGAAAGGCTTGTCGTGCGAAATTGCGACCATAGTGTCACCTTTCCAAAACAGCGTGTCGGAAACAGGCAGCGTGTCGACAAGCCAGTATTTGTGCTCCGGCATATCGATGCGCATATAGCCCTTGGGCTTGGGCGTGTAGCCGTCGCCGCCGCCGCACGACGCACAGACAAGCGCCGCAAAAAGCGCCACGCAAGTAAAGATGGAACGTTGTCTATTCATTATTTTTGACTTTTTTTTCTTATTTTTGCAGTATGAAAAACACTTTCTATGAACCGTCTGAAATACATTCTGCGCGCTAAAAACCAATACAATATCCAGTCGCCGTTTGTCTATGACCTTTACGAGAACGTTATCGCTCCGAGGCTGGACAGCGCCACGCTGGCAAGGATTGGCGCCGGTCGTCACGACCGTTTTGCGCAGTTGTGCTTCAAACTTGCCGACCACTACGATGCGCGCGAAACCGATGACGACAAGCGGCTGGCATCGGCCGACGTAAGGCTCCTTTGCCCCGACGGCAGCCTGATTGCCCTTGTCCGCCGGCCTCACAGCAGCACCGCAAGCGAGCAGGCGTGGGAATGTCTTTTCAAAGATCCTGATGCAACCCTGTCTGTCGACATCTACGACGTTGGACTGGTGTTCACCTCGCAACGGCTGGCACGGCAGCACTTCCTCTTCCGCGAGTTCTGAACAGCCTCAACGGCGGCCATAGTCCAGCTTCTCGAGCATCGGCACAAAATTGCAGTCGCCATAGCGCTGGCGCAGCATATCGGCAGGGCCGTCGCCGGTCTTGACGATGCGTAGCATCTCCTGGTGCTCGCCGCCCACGGGCACAACCATCACGCCGCCCACCTTGAGCTGGGCCAGCAACGCCTCGGGCACCTCGGGGGCGCCGCAAGTGATGATGATGCGGTCGAACGGGGCATATTCGGGCAGGCCCTTATAACCGTCGCCAAGAAAGCACTTGGGACGGTAGTGCAGCTCGTCCAGGCGCATCTTGGTGATGTCGAACAGCTCCTTCTGGCGCTCTATCGTAAAGACTTTCAGCCCCATATCGCACAGCACGGCCGTCTGGTATCCGCTGCCCGTGCCCACCTCCAGCACCTTCATCTCGGGCTCGGCGTCGAGCAACTCGCTCTGGAACGCCACCGTCGACGGCTGCGAGATGGTCTGGCCGCACTTGATAGGCAACGCGCGGTCCTCGTAGGCCATATAGTCGAGCATCGTATCCAAAAACAGATGGCGCGGCACCTTGGCCATAGCGTCGAGCACGCGACGGTCGCCAATGCCTTTTTCGCCAAGCTGGCGCACCATTTCCATACGCCACCCCTTGTGTTTGAACGTGTCTTCTGTCAATTTGTCCACACTTTCTCCTTTCAGTTTCTGAAACCCTGTGCAACAAGTGTTATGGTGCTGTTCTGCGGCGTAACCATCACGGCACCAAGTCCCTGCTCGGTGACGTGGCCTATGATATGCACGCCCTCCAAATCCTTGACGCGCTCATAGTCCTTCTGCGCGACGGTGAACAGCAGCTCGTAGTCGCCGCCGCCGTTGAGGGCGTTCGACACGGGCAGCATATTCTGGCTCATCTCGCTGCATACGCGCGTGGTCTGATAGTCGATGGGCAGACGCTCCTCGTAGACCTCGCAGCCGCACTGCGACGCCTTGCAGATATGCAGCAGCTCCGACGCCAGGCCGTCGCTGACGTCGATCATCGACGTCGGCACAACATCGGCCTTGGCAAGCGCCTGAACGATGTCGAGGCGCGGCTCGGGCTTGAGGAAACGCTCCAGCACATAGTCATACGAATCCAGGTCGGGCTGGAAGTTAGGGTTGGCCTGATAGGTCACCTTCTCGCGCTCCAGGATGAGCAGGCCCGAATAGGCGCTGCCCAGGTCGCCGCTGACGCAGATCAGGTCGTGCATACGAGCCCCGCTGCGATAGGCCAGCCGCTCCTCGTCGGCCTCGCCCACAGCCGTCACCGTCAGCACCATACCCGAACGGCTGCTGTTGGTGTCGCCGCCAACAAGGTCCACATCATAGCGCTCGCAGCACAGCCGGATGCCGGCATAAAGCTCCTCGAGGGCCTCGACCGAATAGCGGTTCGACACGGCGACGCTGACCATCACCTGGCGCGGCGTGCCGTTCATCGCCGCCACATTGCTCAGCGCCACGGCCACAGCCTTGTAGCCCAAGTGCTTGAGCGGCGTATACATCATATCGAAATGTATGCCCTCGGCAAGGGTCTGCGTCGTGACGAGCGTCTTGCGCATGCCCTCGCCGATGACGGCGCAGTCGTCGCCGACGCCCTTGACGGTCGAAGCGTTGCGCGGCTCAAACTCGTCGGTAAGGCGGTCGATCAGCGCAAACTCGCCAAAAGCATCCAGCTCGGTGCGACCTTCTTGATATTCAAGTTCTGACATTATAATTCAACTTTGTTCGATAACGAAAACGATAACAAAAACCAAAACGAAAACCAAAACTATAACGAAGACGAAAACGAAAAGCGGCACAGGCCCCGTTTCCGTTTTCGTCTTCCTATGCGTTAAGGTTTAAGCCTTTATGAATTTGAAATCCTTGCCCAGATAGTAGGCCTCGTCGCCAAGGCTTTCCTCGATGCGCATCAGCTGGTTGTACTTGCAGATGCGGTCGGTGCGGCTGGCCGAGCCGGTCTTGATCAGGCCAGTGTTCAGCGCCACCACAAGGTCGGCAATGGTCGTGTCCTCGGTCTCGCCCGAGCGGTGCGAGATGATGGAGGTGTACTTGTTGCGCGTAGCCAGATTGACGGCGTCGATGGTCTCGCTGAGGGTACCTATCTGATTGAGCTTGATAAGGATAGAGTTTGCTACCTGCTTGTCGAGGCCCATCTGCAGACGCTGCACGTTGGTCACGAACAGGTCGTCGCCAACCAGCTGGCAGCGGTCGCCGATGGCATCGGTGTGCAGACGCCAGCCGTCCCAGTCGTCCTCGGCCATACCGTCTTCGATGCTGATAATCGGGTACTTGGACACCCAGTCCTTCCAGAAGTCGCTCATCTGGGTCGGCGTCAGCTTGTCGCCGGTGCTCCACTTCAAGTGGTACACATTCTCCTCGGGCAGATAGAACTCCGAAGCGGCGGCATCAAGGGCGATGTACACATCCTCGCCCGGACGGTAGCCGGCCTTTTCGATGGCCTGCAGGATGCACATCACGGCCTCCTCGTTGCTGCCCAGGTTGGGGGCAAAACCGCCCTCGTCGCCCACATTGGTCGACAAGCCCTTGTTTTTCAGCACAGAACGCAGATTGTGGAACACCTCGGCACCCATACGCAGCGCCTCGCTGAAGGTCGGAGCGCCAACGGGCATAATCATAAACTCCTGAAAATCTATACTGTTGTCGGCGTGCGAACCGCCGTTGAGGATGTTCATCATCGGCACCGGCAGCGTGTAGGCGTTGCAGCCGCCGATATAGTGGAACAGCTCCTGGTTCGACTCCATTGCCGCAGCCTTGGCACAGGCCAGGCTCACGCCCAGAATGGCGTTGGCGCCCAGGCGCGACTTGTTGTCGGTGCCGTCCAGCTCAATCATCTTCTGGTCGATGGCACGCTGCTCGGCCACGTACATTCCGTTCAGCTCCTCGTTCAAAACATTGTTCACATTCTGCACAGCCTGCAGAACGCCCTTGCCCATATACTGCGACTTGTCGCCGTCGCGAAGCTCGCAGGCCTCGTGCACGCCCGTCGACGCGCCCGAAGGCACGGCGGCGCGGCCCATAGCACCCTGATCGGTAAACACCTCGACTTCCACTGTGGGATTGCCGCGCGAGTCGAGAATCTGGCGGCCCCTGATACCTATGATTTGTGACATAATAACGTTGATTTTTATATATTTAATTAATATTGTAAAAACTTATAACGACACTCGCGCCCGTTTATTGTGCAAAAGCCTGCCAAACGAACAAAAAAATATCAGCGCCACCACAGAAAACCCCGCCCCCGAACCACCCTCGCAACCCGCTGTTTCCCAGCACCAATCACCTACCAAAGTTCACTGTAACCTCACCCAAACTTTTAAGAAAATTTTCGCCAGTGGACAATAATAGGGCTTTCGTCACGTTATGGATGACAGAAAATGCGGCGCAAGGGCCCGTTTTCTGACATACAACCTATTGATTTTTAGTTATTAACCTCTAACACTTAAAGTACTATGGGAAAAACAGA
>DFHL01000025.1:0-730 GCA_002371315.1 Bacteroidales bacterium UBA3724
CATCACCCAGTTCCCCCAGGAGCCAAAGAAGTTCGCCAAGGCCAAAGGCAAGGGTCTGCACACCGCCATCAGCAGCAAGCACCTCGACTATCTCTTTGAGCCCGAAGTCGAATGCGTCTACAGCCACGACGTCATCACCTTCGCACGCGCCTGCGGCTGGTACACCGGCACCGATGCCGACTTCAGCTTCACCGACACCTATGCTCCGCTGACTTTCAGCGGCATCCGTGGTTGCGACGCCCGCGTCTACGCTATGTTCCGCCGCGTCAACGCCAGTATGAGCAAATACGAGAAATACGCTATGGGCGACAAGAACGCCGAGCGTATGCCCCTGTGGATCAAGCCCGACCATAAGGTCGACGTCAAGGAGGTTATGGACCTTATGCGCGACCACTACGAGGGCACCGCTATGGATATGACCCAGGATGTGGGTGCCGGCCCCTTCGCCTGCCCCTACCGCTGGCGTCCTATGGGCTTCAAGGTCGACGGCAAGGAATACGTCCACGAGCGCGCCACCTCGACCCAGCAGACCGGCTTCAGCTTCGTGGCCCAGTGCCGCAGCTGGCTGCCCCGCAAGCTGGGCGGCATCCTGTGGTTCGGCGTCGACGACACCTATAGCACCGTCTACTGCCCGATGTATTGCGGCATCACCGACATTCCCGTCTGCTTCCGCGAGGGCAACGGCGATATGCTGACCTACAGTTCCACATCGGCCTTCTGGCTCTTCAAC
>DFHL01000025.1:807-16874 GCA_002371315.1 Bacteroidales bacterium UBA3724
CCAACTTCGTCTACAGCCGCTACAAGGATATGATTGTCGACCTGCAGAAGGTGCAGACCGACCTCGAGGAAGGTTTCATCACCGACGTCGAGAAGTTTGACAACCGCGCCAAGAACGCCACCGAGAACGAAGTAATCACCCTGCTCAACGACTTCAGCGGCCGCCAGGCCAAGAAGATGATGGACGAGTGGACCAAGCTCGACCAGTACCTGCTCGTCAAATACATCGACGGCAACGTCAAGAAGGAAGAGAATGGCAAGTTCAAACGCACCGAATGGGGCGGCTGCGCTATGCCCAATCAGCCCGAATATCCGCAGTGGTTCTATCGCCAGATAGTGAAAGACCACGGCAACATCATCGAGGTGAAGTAACTTCGTACGAAGACGAAAACGAAAAAGGTGGCTCCATTGCGGAGCCACCTTTTTTATTGCCTTTTGTTTTACGGCTTGGCAAAAGATTATACTTTCGACTTTTGTTGTTGGTCGAGCATTTGAAGGTACTGGTCGACGTAGGCACGTGTGTGTTCGTCGGGGTCCTGTTCCAACACCCATAGCAGGTCTTTGCGGGCATCGTCCAGCTGGCCGAGGTTCATATTGTAGGCGGCACGGTTGACGTAGGCCATCAGGAAATCGGGGGCAATCTCGATGGCCTGCCGGAAGTCCTCCATAGCGCGGTCGTGCTGTCCCAGCATACCGTAGGCGGCGCCACGACTCACGCGAGGGTTGGCGTACTCGGGGTCAAGCTCTATGGCGCGGTCGAAGTCGGCAATGGCTTCGGCATAGCGTTGCTGCTTGTAGCGCAGGAAACCGCGGTTGTTCCAGGCTTCGGCGAGCTTGGGATTGAACCGGATGGCCTGCTCGTAGTCCGCCAGTGCTCCCTCGGCGTCGCCCAGGGCTTCACGTGCGATGCCGCGATTGTTGTAGCAATCGGCATCGCGAGGGGTGAGCGCTATGGCCTGGGTGAGAAGTTCCACTTGGCGTTCTGGCTTGTCGTCGCCAAGACGTAGAGCCTTGAAGAACAATGCCTCCGAATCCCATTGCCTGTGGTGCCGTTCGCCGTATTGCACATTCCGGGTCCACACTACCACGTTGCCCACTTCCACGCGCCAGCGGTGGCAGGGCGGCTTTTGTCTCTTCCTGTGTTTTCTGTTTATGAGCATACGTTGTAAATCCAATTGTATTTCTTTTGCCACTCCTGGGTGCGCAGGGCTTCGGCCACGGGGGCGGTGGTGTATCGGTCGGCAAGGCGGTCGAGGTATTCGGCTGCAGCCATCCAGACCTCCTCGCGGCCAAACATTCGTTTGGGTACCCAGCGGAAGAATTCGTTTGCCAAAGGGTTGCTTTTGTGTTTGCTGTTGGTGAGAGCGCTGAAGGCTGTCTTCATCTCTTCGAGCAACTTTTGCAGCGACGAGTCGGGGTGAAGCGCAAGGTATTCCTTTACGTTGCGTGCCGTGAAGAGGAACAGGTGTTCGAAGTTGAACCAGCAGGAGGGGTCGGACAGCAGGCGTGCATCTTCGGCGCTGTCGCGGTAGTCGAAGCGTTTGACGGCGTAGTAGAGCTGCTGCCTGCCCAGCTGTTCGCCCACTCGGAAGTAGAGTCCAAAGCAGACATAGTCATCATAGCGCGAATCATATTCGTCGCAACAGCCCTTCAGGCTTACACCGGCCTCGGTGGCGAAGCCCGCCAGCTCGCGGTAGGTGAACGCAGTCGGCAGGTTGCGCGACAGCTTGCGAAGCTTGGTAAGGGTGGCTTTCTGTTCCGCTGGCGGTACGGCGATGCCCACCATCACATAGTCGGTGCAGGTGGCGTCGCGCTCCATCCAGCGGCGGTATTCGTCAGGATGCGAGGTACGGAAGCTCTCTATGCGTCGCATATCTTCCTTGCTGGCGGGATTCAGGTCTTCCGTTATTGTTTCGAGGTATTTCATTGCCGGCACGCCCGCCAGGCGGCGTCCGTGGTTGTCGAAGAGGTCGCGCAGCACTATTTGCCGGTATCTTCGTTCGCCGCAGCGTATTTTGCCATCCACCACCTCGGCATCGAAAGGCTCGTAGTAGCCCGGCCATACGCCTATGACCAGCGACACGTAGCCGTCGAAGTTCACCCAGGTGTTCGGTTCGTAGGTCATAGCTATTCTTTTTTGTTGCGGGTGATGAACCAGCCAATCTCGGGGCGCAGGGCGAGGGTGGCGGTATCCTGGGCTATGCCCACGAAGCCGGCCCAGAAGGTGAGGTTGGCGGTCTCTCCATCGGCACCCTCGAACCTGACAGGTACCGACGCGAGCTCGGGCGGGAGGTCCGATGCGCCGTCGTAGAGGCCTTTCAGGCTGTTGCGGTATTTATAGCAATCGTATGGGTAGAACTTCACAATCCATCCGTCGGCCAGGGTCTCGGGGTCGCCACACATCTCGTGTTTCAGGTCGTGCTGCTTGAACATACCGCGCCAGAAGGCCTGGTCCACCTCGCCCTCCGAGGCACTCTTGATTTTCTTCAGTACGGGCAGCATCTCGTCGACCCACCAGTCGAGCTTGTATTGCCGCAGAAACTCGGTGCGGTCGATGACCGACTGCCAGTCCTCCGGCGTGCCGTGCAGGATGACCTGAGGGATGCCGCAGATGGTCATCATATAGTCGAAATACTGCTTCATACTCTCCATAACGGTAATTTGCGAGGCCACGCGCGAGGCGGGCGTCGAGGTGGTGAAGTCGGCAGCGAGCACGTCGATGAGTTCCTGGCCGGTGTAGGCGGCAATCTGCGAGGTGAATTGCGGGAAGACGCGCTCCCACGGGCTGTTGGGGTCGTCGAGGCGGATGCCTTGGCTGGACGCCATTAGCGTCCGCTTGCCCTCGAAGTCGACGAACAGCGACCGCAGTTCCTCGGCGTTGTTGTTCACGTGCAGCGAGAACCCCTGGCAGATGAGCAGCCACAGAGCCTCGGGCGAGAGCTCGACGGGACGGTGGTCGGCATAGGCGTAATACAAGGTGTGGAAGAACGGGTGGTTCGACTCCACAAGCGGCCGGGTCTGTCGCGTGTGGGCCACGATGGAGTTGTCATCCACTTCGAATAAGTCAAGAAGATTGCGAAGCGCCTTGTCATAGTGCACCGTAGCCAAAGGCCCTTTCGGAGGTTCGAGCTTCTCCACGTCGATGACGAGGGTTTGTGTTTTCACGGGCTTGGCGTCGGCCTCAATGCTGTCAATGCTGTCGATGCTGTCGGCCACGCTGTCGCGCTGTGCTGTCTGGCCGCTGCAGGCTATCAACGCCAACAGACCGGCTAATAGAATAACCTTAGTTTTCATTTTCCATTTTTCAAAGGGAACGTCAACTCGCTGAAAATATTGTGAAAAGCCTTTGTTTTTTCTTTTCTTTATCGTTCATAAATTAATCTTAATGGAATTAAAATACAAGTCAGGCCCTGCCCCGCCTGTCGACGGCGCTGAGAGGATTAAAACAAACTGAATAAAAAAGGGAAACTGTTCCTACAAAACCGTGCTTGTCTTGTAGGGGGGGGGTGATAGTCAGTGGGTTATGAATATTGTTTGCCATTCTTGTTATTTTGTTATCATTTTCGAGGCCAATATCTTATCCACTATTGCTATGTTGCCTTCGATATGGAAGATGATGTTCAACTGCTTGTTGTGGGTGCGCAATTGTTTGGCAGACCTTCATAATCTTTCCAGCACAGCCCGTTCCAACTTGTCAATAAACTCCTCGACTGAGTGTAGCCTCTCTTTGGGCGTGGCCTCCACCTGCTTGTTGGTGTGTATTTTCTGCTCGAAGACGCGGTTGAACTCCTCGGCCGAGACATAGCCTTCCGGAATTGGCGTATGGGACTTCACCACTTTGCGAGTGCGCGAAACCTCAGGCCTCATCGGCGATGTGTATGCTCCTTGTGTTTCCATTTTGTTGTTGATTTCAATTTGCAAAATTACGAAAAAATTCCAGACTGGCAAAATTTTGTTTTAGTCGGGTTATGCGAATGGCTCCTCTGAAGAATCTCCTGCTCGCTGGTGCGAGCGAAATCTCGTAAATCTTGTGAATTTTTTATCCTGCTCGCAAGCGAGCGAGATCTATAGATCTTGTAGATTATAACGCTCGCAAGGCGAGCGAATTGCTGATAATTGCTGTTCAATTGCTGGTAATTGCTGTTTAAAAAAAGGCAATTGCTGTTTAAACAAAAAAAAATATTTCTGTTAATTCCTGGTCAATTCCTGGCAATTCCTGTTTAAAACCTCCTGCTCGCGTCGCGAGCAAATTGAATGTTCCCTTAAAACAATAATTTAGACTCATTCCCGTTAGTGTGAGTGCGTTAATGTGCAAGTGCATTAATGCGATGGTAATTCTTGTTAATAATCAAATACGCAACTTATGAAGTACAAAATCTTTATTGTCATAGCTTTACTGTGCGGATGGAATGCCGCGAGGGCCTGCACCAACTTCATCTGCAGCCGTGGCGCGTCGGCCGACGGCTCGACGATGATAACCTACGCTGCCGACAGCCATACGTGCTACGGCCAGCTGCGCTACCACCGCGGCGGCGACCATCAGCCGGGCGAGACCGTGAAGCTCTACAACTACGGCAGCCTGAAGTTCCAGATCGAGATTCCGCAGGTGGCGCACACCTACAACGTGGTGGGCTTCATCAACGAGAAGCAGCTGGCCATCGGCGAGACCACCTGGGGCGGCATCAGCCCCCTCGACAAGGGCAACGCCGAGGGCATCGACTACGGCAACCTCATCTACCTGGCCCTGCAGCGCGCCGCCAACTGCCGCGAAGCCATCAAGGTGATGGCCGAACTGGTTGAAACCTACGGCTATGCCGACGGCGGCGAAAGTTTCTCGCTGGCCGACCCCAAGGAGGTGTGGATATTCGAAATCACCAGCAAAGGCAGCGAAAAGGGTGCCGTGTGGGTGGCGCGCCGTGTGCCCGAAGGCTACGTCTGCGGCCACGCCAACCAGGCCCGCATCACCACCTTCCCGCAGGAACAGCGGAAAGCGAAAAACGGCGAGCGCAAAGCCATCAGCAGCAAGAACTTGAAGTACATCTTCGAGCCCGAAGTGGAGTGCGTCTACAGCGCCGATGTCGTCACCTTCGCCAAGGCCCGCAACATAGCCGCCTATGCCGGCCAGCCCAAGCACACCGATGCCGACTTCAGCTATGCCGACACCTACAACCCACTTACCTTCAGCGGTCTGCGCGCCTGCGAGGCACGCGTCTACGCTATGTTCAACCGCGTGAATGGCAATATGAAGCAGTACGAGGCTTTCGCTATGGGCGACAAGACGGCCAAGCGCCTGCCGCTGTGGATCGAGCCCGACCGCAAGCTCACGGTCCGCGACGTTATGGAGCTGATGCGCGACCACTACGAGGGCACGCCGATGGATATGACCGGCGATGTCGGTGCCGGCCCGTTCCACTGCCCCTACCGCTGGCGCCCGATGGACTTTGAGGTCGACGGCAAGAAATATGTCCACGAGCGCGCCATATCGACGCAGCAGACGGGCTTCAGCTTCATTGCCCAGTGCCGCTCGTGGCTGCCCGACAAGCTGGGCGGCATCATCTGGTTCGGCGTCGACGACACCTATTCAACTGTCTATTGCCCAATGTTCTGCGGCATCACACAGGTGCCCGTCTGCTTCGAAGAGGGCAACGGCTCGATGAGCCAATACAGCGAGACATCGGCCTTCTGGCTCTTCAACCGCGTCAGCAATTTCTGCTACCTGCGCTACGACTCGATGATAGTCGACATCCGCCGCGTGCAGGGCGAGCTGGAGAAGGATTTCGTCCAGATTGCCGACGGCGTCAGCAGCCAGTACGAGAACTACGACGACGCCCGCCTGGTGGCTGCGCTCAACAAGACCAGCAACCGCTGCGCCGACCAGATGATGCTCCGCTGGAAGGAGCTCGACCAGCTGCTGCTGATGAAATACATCGACGGCAACATCAAGACCGTCGAAAACGGCCGCATCAAGACCACGCCCACCGGCGTCGTCACCGGCATCAGGCAGCCGCCCTATCCCGAATGGTTCTACCGCCAGATTGTCGCCGACCACGGCAAAGTGCTGGAAGTCAAGGAATGACCGGTTTCAATATGCACAACAAGCGTCCACAGGCCGCCGTCTTCGGCGGCAGGCTCCTGCTGATGGCCCTTGCGGCGTTGCTGCTGCTGGGCCTGACCTCGTCGACGAAGCGTGTGCCGCGCTTCGAGGAGATGTACGAGTGCTATATCATCACCGATGTCGAAGTGTCCGACTATCAGGCCGACGACTTCGAGCAGGTTGACTACGAGGAGTTTATGTCCACCATTGCGCGTGCCAGGCGGGCCTACATCGGCTTTGTGCCGGCCAAGGAGGTGAACCTCTACGACGACGACGGGGTGCGCTACCGTATGTACATCAGCGCCTCGTACCGCTTTTTCCGCATCGACAGCAACTACTTCAAACTCAGGCGCAGCCAGGCGCGCCGGCTGAAGAACCTGATTGGCTGACGCGCGTGTCGCGAGCCAATGTTCCGCTTCAGGGGGGCGGCCGCAGAAGTGCGGCCGCCCCCCTCTTTTTTCACCCCCCTGCGGCCCTCCTGCACAAATCAGTTACGAAACCCCTACAAAAAAGTTATCAACATTTACTGAAGTAGAATTTAGGAAGAATTTGATAAGAATTTGGGTAGAATTTGGTAAGAAGATGGTGCTTAGAATCAGTAGGTTGGAAATTGCGATTTTTTGGCGAGTTATTAACAATTTTTGGGTGTCGGAAAGGAGCAAAATTTTTTGGCACGCGAATCGCGAAACGGGTGGGGTCTGGGAGCCTCGGGCGGTCGGCCGTCGGGCTGCTGGCGGAGGGGAGAAAAAATATTTGCGACCGTTGTAGTTTTTGGCACTTTTCTTACGTTATAGTAAATAATTATGTTGGTTCGCTTGACTGTTGGTTTGCTTAACCGCTATTGCAAATCAGCATATTAAGTGTTCGGCGGAATGCTATATGATTTTTAACCGTAAATGAAACATTAACTAACACTTATAAAATATATGCTAAAAAAACACTTCAAATTCAAAGAGTTTGTTGTCGCGATGCTTCTGTGGCTGCCGCTGTTGGCGTCGGCCCAGGACTGGCGTGCAACGACGCCTTACCAGTGCAGCTTCGAAGACCCGGTCGAGAATGCGGCTTGGATGCTGCTGAACGGCGACTCGAACATCGTGAACAAATGGTACATCGATTCGGCGATGAACAACACCGTGCCTGGCGCGATGAGCCTCTACGTGTCGGCCGATACGGGCGCGACGTGCGGCTATGCCGACTCGGTGGCGTCGACGGTCATTGCCTATCGCGACTTCACGCTCGACGCGGGACTTTACACGTTCTCGTTCGACTGGCTGTGTATGGGCGAACAGAATTACGACATCCTTTTTGCCGCCCTGGTTCCGGCCGACGACACGCTGCTGGTGGCCGGTGCCGATATGCCTTTGGGCCTCAGCTCGTTCGGGCTGCCCGAGGGGTGGATCAACCTTGGCCCTGCGACGACGCGCGTCGGTATGGGCCGCGCGCCCGACTGGACGCGCCAGCAGTCGCGCATCAGTGTTCCGCAGTCGGGCAACTGGCGCCTGGTGTTCATCTGGCGCAACGACGAGTCCACGGGGCAGAACCCTGCCGCTGCGGTGGACAATATCGACTTCAGGCAGGTGACCTGCTATGCTCCGACCAACCTGACGGCGCAGCAGGGCATCACTTCGATAACGCTTTCGTGGACGCCCGGCGGCAGCGAGAACAGCTGGCTGGTCGAGACGGGCGACACGGCGATTGCCGTCAACACCACGACCTGCACCGTCGGCGGCCTGATGCCGCAGACGGTCTACGATTTCACCATCCGCTCGCTGTGCTCGGAGGGCGACACCAGCTGGGAAGCCACCTTGCAGGCCGCCACAGGCGTGACGGTGCCCTACGAGGAGGTTTTTGAGGACGGCGGCATCTACTTCGACGCCGCGTGGAGCTATACGCTGACGGGCGATTCGGCCTATGCTACCGAGGAATATGCCCCTGCGGTTGACTATTCGAGCGACGGCTACAGCCTGCGGCTCAGAGGCTTCGGCTATGTGGTGCTGCCCGTGGCCGACGCTCCGATTGACACTATCGAGCTTTCGTTCCGCCACAGCAGCACCTATACGGGCAGCCCGCTGGCCATCGGTGTGATGGAAGGCGGCGTTTTTGTGCCGGTCGACACGATCTATGGCCAGTCGATGGGTGCGCAGAGGACGGTCTATATGATGAACTATGCGGGCCAGGGTGGCAGGATAGCTTTCTGCAACTACAGCGCCGACGGCGAGAGCAACTACAGCACGCACTATATTGACAATCTGCGCGTCGGCTACCTGCCGAGCTGCTTCCCCGTGGCCAGCGCCAGCGCGACGGCCGACTCGGTGAGCGCCACCATCGTGTGGACGCCGCAGTTCGACACCTCGTCGTTCGTCGTCGAGCTTTATGATGAAACCGGTGCCCTGGTTGCCGACACGCAGTGCAGTGCCGCTGCGGTGCGCTTTGAGGGCCTGACTTCCAATACCGCCTTTACCTACAGCGTCCGCGCCTACTGCGGCGAGGGCGACACCAGCGCCGCCGTGCGCGGCAGCATCACCACGCTGTGCGCCGCCGCACCGCTGCCCTACGCCTATGGCTTCGAGAGCAACGAGGAGTCGATGTGGCGCTGCTGGCACGCCTACGGCAACACCTATGCCGTGCCGAGCACCAGCATCAGCGCTGCGCACAACGGCATCATCGGCCTTTCGCTGACGTCGAACGCCGAGGACTATGGCTATGCCGTCCTGCCGCTTTTCGACACGCGTGTTGACACGCTGATGCTGAGCTTCTATGCCCGCAAGGCCACGTCGGGCAGCAACGGTGTGCTGATTGTCGGCGTTATGGACGACCCCGAGGACATAGCCACCTTCACCGCCGTCGACACGGTGCGCTGCACGTCGTCGATGAGCCTCTATGAGGTGCCCCTCGACACCTATGCCGGTACGGGCCGCAACATAGCCATTCTGTGCGACTCGGGTGCTGTGAACAGCGCCTATGTCGACGACATTCTGGTTGAATATATGCCTCTCTGCAGCCGCGTGCGCGACCTTGAGGTGCCTGTTGTCACCGCCGGCGCTGCCCTGATGCGTTGGGGCAACGGCCGTGTGGGCACCTATCAGGGGGCCAGCGTGGGCTATCGCGACATCACGACCGACACGTGGCAGAACCTGTCGACCACCGGTATGGAGTCGCTGCTGACCAACCTGTACCACAATGCCGAATACGAGCTGCGCGTGGCCGCAATGTGCGACAACGGCGAGATGTCGGACTATGTGTATACAAATATCGTGACCGCTATGACGGCCTGCAACGTTATCGACACGCTGTCGATGCGCACCGACACCATCAGCGGTTTCGGCACGTCGAACCACTTCGAGATCCCGGTCCACAACTGGGACGACTATTCGTTCAGCGAGCAGCTGTTCACGGCTTCGGAGCTCGATACCGCCGGTTCGCTCAGCGCCATCGAGTTTTTCTATGTCGCCGACACGCTGCCTATGACTGCCAAGGACAGCTGCAAGATTTATGTCGGCGTGACGCCGATGACGTCGATAGGGAGCCGCAATTTTGTGGACCCCAGCGAGATGACGCTTGTCTATGAGGGTCCGCTGAATTGCAGCTATGGCTGGAACAAGTTTGAGTTCAACCGTGGATATTTCAACTATGACGGCCGCAACAGCCTGGTGGTTGCCGTTGTCGACAATTCGGGTGCCGCCCACGACGAGCATTACCGCTTCCGTTGCCACTCGGCCAGCGGCAAGGCCATCTCGTTCGGCAGCGACGAGTACGGTTTTGACAGCTATCTGCTTATGGACTATATGGATCTGCCCTACCGCAACGATATGGTGTTCCATTTCTCGGAGTGCAGCAGCGAGAGTGAGTGCTATCCCCCGATGGTGTTCCTGGAGAGCGTGGGCGTGGACAGCGTGAGCTTTACGCTCATTCCCGGCGGCTACGAGACGGGCTGGACGATGCTGGCCGGCGAGCTTGGCACGGAGCCTCAGTATGCAGGCCACACGGAGCAGATGCGCTACACTTTCGGCGGGCTTGAACCCTCGACGACCTACACCTTCCGCATCGTCGGCGACTGCGAGGACAGCGCCTACAGCGACTATACCGTCACGACGAAGTGCCTGCCGCAGAGCGTGCCTTTCTTTGAGGACTTCGCGGACTGGCCTGTCGGAGCTTCGCCTATCGTGCCTTCGTGCTGGTACAAGTTCTATACCCTCGGCACGAACATACCCTACATCTGGCCTTTCTACACCTATCCGCGCAGCGAGTCGCTGTTCCTCTTCTCGAACGCCGAGAGCTACAGCTATGTCGCTCTGCCTGAAATGACGGCATCAACCGACTCGCTTCAGATCGACTTCTGGATGTACAGCGAACACAACAGCGGCAGCAACAACCAGTATGCCAACCGCGTTGTCGTGGGCCTGATGACCGACGTTGAGGACTATGGGACGTTTTATGTCATCGACACCGTCGCTGTGGCGGAGCATAACCAGTGGGAGTATTTCGAGATTCCGCTGGATGCTTTCGCTGCCGACAGCACGCTTACTGCCGAGCGGGCCGATGCCCTTCGCGATGCCCGCATTGTGCTTCTTTCGCCCGACGGCGAATACAGCGCGCCGCTGATCGACGACATTACCGTCGAGTACATACCCCGCTGCGACCGTCCTACAGGTCTTGTCATCAGCGGTATGGCTGCCGACAGCACCTATCTGGCCTGGGACGACCAGGAAGGCGTCGTTGGCTGGGTGCTTGATATCGATTCGAACAGTTGGTTCTCGCCGGTCAACCATATCGCCGTTCCCGGCCTTAACGGCAGTATGGTCTACACATTTGCCCTGCGCACGGTGTGTGGATGGTATGACGAGAACGGCACCCTTTTGGGAACCGACACCAGCAAGACGCTGACTGTGGATATGCGCACGCCCTGCGATGCCATCAAGCATTCGCCCTGGACCGAGAGCTTCGAACTGAACGAGGCCGGCGGAATGTTCAGCAACAGCTTCGCCCAGTGCTGGACGCGCATCAACAATGCCCCGAACTATACAGGCATCCCCTTTGTTTCGGACGAGAACGGCTACTACAGCGACTGTCACAGCGGCGAACGCGGCCTGAATTGGAATGCTGACCCGTCGATGCTGTATGGCGACTATCAGTATATAATAACTCCGACCATCGACACGGCCTTGCTGCCCATCAACACGCTGCAGGTCAACTTCTGGGCCAAAGCCTGGAGCGGCACGCAGACTCCCGTCTTCAAGGTTGGCGTGATCGACGACGGCGACACCACTGGCAACAGTTTTGTTGCGGTCGACACAATCACGATAAACGGTGTCACCTCGTGGCGCAAATACACTTCCTACTTCAGCAACTACACCGGCAACGGTACCCACATAGCCATCAAGGCCGACCGCCCCACCGAGGAGTGGGAGGCCAGCATTGACGACATCGTCATCAAGGTGGCTCCTATGTGTCCGCCAGTGAGCGACATTGTTGCCCTGAATGTCGACACCAACTCGCTGACCATCGGCTGGACCGAGCACAGCAATGCCACCAGCTGGGACATCGAATACGGCCCGCAGGGCTTCGAGCCCGGCACCGGCACCTATATCTATGCAACATCAATGCCTGTGACCATCAACGGTTTGGCTACGGCCACATACTATGACGTCTATGTCCGTCCCATCTGCAGCGACCCGACTGAATTCACCAGCAAGACCCTCCGCACGTCCGATCCTTACTTCGACCTGCCTTTCCTCTGCAACTTCAACGACAACGACATCAACTCCAAGTGGAACTACAGCAGCGGCAGCCACGTCAATGCCTGGTACATCGGCAACGCCATTGGCCACAACGACAACAGCTCGATCTACATTTCGCAGGACGGCGGCACAACCAACACCTACAACCGCGACGTGACCGGCATCAGCTACGCCTACGTGAACCTGATGCTGACCGACACGGGCAACTACAACTACCGCTTCGACTGGCGCTGCAACGGACAGAGCGGCTACGACTTCCTGCGCGTGGCTTTGGCTCCTATCAGCTTCATCCCCGAAGGCGGCACCTATGCCCCCAACGGCTTCACCACCACCACGCTGCCCACGGGCTGGATAGCCCTCGACGGCGGCCACGAACTGGTGGGCGACACCTCGCAGTGGACCACCATCGAAAGCGAGGTGCACATCGCCGAGCCGGGCATCTACCGTCTGCTCCTCTCGTGGTACGACTACTACATCGCCTTCGGCCACGACAACCCGGCGGCCATCGACAACGTCGTCTTCCGCCACACCTCGTGCCAGACGCCGTCCGACATCAGCTACATCAACTTCGACACCAGCATCTACGTCTCCTGGACCGCCAACGGCGACGAAACCCAGTGGATCGTCAGCTGCGAGGACACCTCTATCGTCAGCAACACCGTGGGCTGCTACCTGACTGGCCTTACGCCCAACACGCAGTATCACGTCAGCGTTCGCGCCTTCTGCTTCGACGGCGACACCAGTATGGCCGTCAGCATCCCCGTGCAGACCACTTGCAACGCCGTCAGCATCCCCTTCAGCGAGAACTTCGACGCTGTCACCACAAGCCAAAGCGCCTTCACCGAAGTGTATCCCACCTGCTGGCAGCGGATTGTTTTCGGCACCGAGGGCTCGCGCAGCCCGCAGGTGTTCTACGACAACACCGCCGCCTCCAGTGGCAGCTACAGCCTCTTTATGGGCCGCGTGGCATACGCCATTCTGCCTCCGGTCGACGTGCCGCTCAGCACCGTCGAAGTGACCTTCTCGCATATGGTCAGAAGCTCGGGTTTTGGCGTCCAGATAGGCGTTATGGAAGGCAACACCTTCATTCCTATCCAAAGCATCAACGACCCTGAAGGCTCGTTTGTCACCCACACCGTATCGTTCGAAAGCTACACCGGCATCAGCCGCACGATAGCCTTCCTCAACACCGGCGAGGAATGGGGCATCGGAGCCCCCAACTTCATCGACGACATCAGCGTCACCCTGCTGCCTCTGTGCCGTTCCGTTACGGGTGTAACGCCGTTGGCCACATCGACCACCGACCTCTACCTCGACTGGACCGATGCCACTCCGGCCATCGCCTGGGAGATTGAATACGGCCCCGCAGGCTTCATCCAGGACAGCGGCACCACGGTCACTTTCACCTCGCACCCCGCCCACATCACTGGCCTCGACACGCTGACCACCTACGACTTCTATGTCCGTCCGCAATGCAACGACACCACCTATGCCGACTGGACAGGTCCCGTCCAGATCAGCACCACCTTCTGCGACGACGCTCTGGCCTTCTCGACCGGCAGCGGCAGCGGCACCAGCCAGTATGTGCCCATCAGCTATATGGACTACTCGCTGACCGAAATCGTCATCGACTCGGCCGAGCTGGCCGGCGTCGGCGACCTGATGGCCATTGCCTTCTACTACGACAACGCCACCCCGATCACCAACAAGGGCAACGTCACCATCTGGCTGCAGCCCACCACGCTCTCGTCCTTTGCCACAAACAACAGCATCGTCGCCGTCGACAGCACCATCGCCACACGCGTCTACAGCGGTCCGATGAACTGCGAGCGCGGATGGAACTACTTCCGCTTCGACGAGGACTATATCTGGAACGGCAGCAGCAGCGTGCTGGTCATCATCAAGGACAACTCCGGCACCGGCTACGGTGCGCAGCAGCGCTTCCGCGTGGCCTCCTGCAGCGGCAAGAAGACCATAACCTACTGCGCCAGCTACTTCAACTTCAGCGAATATGCCCCGTCGACGTTCACCGGCACGAAGAACACCTACAACTTCCGCCCGGCAATGCAGCTCATCAGCTGCGGTGGCGCCACCTGTGCCAAGCCGACGGCACTCTTTGCCAACAATGCCAGCCACGACAGCGTCACCATCAACTGGCACGGCATCTCGGAAAGCTACGAACTGGAGTACAGGGCCGAGGACGACGCCCAGTGGAGCGAGACAATCCAGATCGAGGGCAGCAGCGAAAACGCCTACCGCCTCGGCGGCCTGACGGAGCTGACCGACTATCGTTTCCGCCTGCGCCAGCTCTGCATCACAGGCCAGTATTCCGACTGGGCCGAAGGCACCTTCACGACGGTGGCCGAACCCTGCCTGGCTCCTTCGAACGTGACGGTCAGCGGCGTGTCCTACGACCAGATTGTCGTCGACTGGACGTCGCACAACTCGCAGTCGCAGTGGTTTGTCCGCGTCAGCACCGACGCCTACAGCAACATCGTCGTCGCCGACCACCATCCCTTCACCCTCACGGGCCTCACTAACGGCGTACGCTACACCGTCGCCGTCGCCGACAGCTGCACCAACAACGGAACCCTGTCGCCCTACAGCGCCGAGGTGGCCTTCACCACGCTCGAATGCCCGGCCGTGACCGGCGTCGACGTCATCGGCATCACCGCCACGTCGGCCACCGTCACGTGGAACGGCACGGCCGACAGCTACCGCATCGAGTACGGCGAGGGCGTCTTCAGCCAGGGCAACGGCACGCTCGTCACCGGCATCACGCAGCAGGGCTACACCATCGAAGGACTGCAGCCCGAACAGGAATACACCGTCTACGTGCGGTCGGAATGCGGTGGAGCCCTCGGACAGTGGAGCGAGCGCAAGTCGTTCCGCACCACTTCGGTCGGCATCGACAGCCCGGTGGCATCAGGCTTGAACCTGAGCATAGCGCCCAACCCCGCCAGCGGCAGCACGCGCCTGACCGTCAGCGGCCTGCAGGGCTCGGAAGTCGACATCGCCGTCATTGACCTCAGCGGCCGCATCCTGATTGAGCGCAAGGCCAAGAGCGACGCGTCCGAACTGTCGCTGACCATAGCGCTGGACGGCCTGCCTGCCGGCTCCTACTTCGTCCGCATCGACGACGGCAAAGCTAAGAGCGTAAGAAAGCTCGTCGTCAAATAGCATCAGGACGCAGATTCAACGCGTCCATAAAGAAGGCGTCTCCGCAAACGGAGACGCCTTCTTTTTTGCCAATGCGGAAAGGGGCACGGTTCTTTTTTCCGCTTGTTTCAAAGCTCCTACTCGAAAGCTCCTGCTCGCTCCGCTCGCGAAATCTTGTAAATCTTGTAAATTTAAGCTGACGCAGTTCCCGCCGCAGGCGGAATGATTTGTGGGCACCTCTAATAATTTTTTTTAACTGCGAATTAAACGAATTTAGCGAATTATATTGTTGATGTTCAGAAATTTGTTTTGCAAGCAAAACGCGAATTAAACGAATTTTTAGAGGGTACCCTAATGGATTTCGCGAGCGTGGCGAGCAGGAATTATATAACAAGCTGGACGCGGCAGCATTCCCGCCGCAGGCGGAATAATTTACAAGATTTACAAGATTTCGCGAGCAAAGCGAGCAGGAGAACCAAAAACGCCCCTTTTTGCCCTCGGATAGCCCTCTGATAACTCTCTGATTCCCATATACCATCTTCTTATCATCTTCTACTGAAATTCTTACTAACTTTTTATCAAATTTTTCACCAGTAGACAATAATAAGAAGATAGTAACGTTATGGTAGAAAGAAAATATAGAAGAGGTGCTTTTACGGTTTTGGTTGTGATGTTAAATCGTTTAATTCGCGTTTTGCTTGCAAAACAAATTCTTAAATATCAATTCGTTCAATTCGCTTAATTCGCAGTTTAAAAATTTATTCGCGTAATTCGCAGTTTATTAATTAATAACTTAATATTCCGTTACTTATGGGAAAACTTCAAGATGGATTCGTCGGCGGCTTCAGCGGTAGGCTGGGCAATGTGATAGGCTACAACTGGCGCGGACGCTGGTGCGTGCGGTCGCTGCCGGCCGACTTCAAGGACGCGCGGACCGACGCGCAGCTGCGTCAGCGTCAGCTTTTTAGCGAGATGGTGCGCTTCGCCGGACGTGCCAAGCGGGTGCTGGCTCTCGGCCTCGAGGCGGCGTCGCGCAACGCTGGCGTAACGTCAAGCAACTACTTCATCCGCATCAAC